>JBGPGW010000260.1:0-4992 GCA_041484095.1 Alphaproteobacteria bacterium
AGCAGTCCGACCCCCCCCACCCTAACCCTCCCCCTCGATGGGGGAGGGGAGGGAGGGGGTGAGCCTTGCTGGTCATCGCGATGGGACATGACGGCATCATGCGTCCTATTGCTGCGGGTGCTTCGCCTTGAGCGCCTTGAGGCGCACGATCATGCGGTCGCGCCACTGGGCGAAGGCGCGCACCTGTTCGGGCTTCTCGCCGAAGCCGCGCTCGCGCACGATCTTGGCCATGGTGGCCTCATCGAATTTGGGCGCGCGCGTCTCGAGATCGCCGATCATCGAGCGGTACGCATCGGCATAGCGCGCGAAATAGGCGCGGATGCCGTCATCGGCGTTCAAATGGTTCGCGCCGAAATTGCCGATGAAGGCCCAGCGCAGCGCCAAGCCATCCTTGATGCAGGAATCGACCGCCTCGGCATCGGCGACGCCGCTCTCGACGAGGAGGAACGCCTCCCGCACGACGGCCGCCTGGATGCGGTTGAGGAGAAACCCGTTGACGTACCAGTTGAGCACGACGGGCTTCTGTCCGACCTCGGTCATGAAATCGATGGTCGCCTTCGTGACTTCCGGCGTCGTCTTCTTGTTCGCGAGAATCTCGACGACCGGCACGATGTGCGGGGGGTTGCAGGGATGCGCCATGATGCAGCGCTTCGCACCCGGCAGGTCGCCGGCGATCGCCTCGATGTCGAGGGCCGAGGTGCTGGAGGAGAGGATCGTGGACGGCGCCGCCGCCTGATCCATCGCCGCGTAGATCGCGCGCTTCAACTCGATTTTCTCCGGCCCGCTTTCCTGGACGAAGCCGGCGCCCTTGACCGCATCGGCGATGGTCGTATGCGTCGTGATGAGGGCGCGCCAGCGCTTGGCCTCGTCCGCGCTCGCCAGCCCCTCGCGTCGGTCGAGTGCCACATCCTCGTCGAACCAGGCGAGCGCGCGCGCGCTTTGCTGGGGGTCCTTGTCGTAAAGGCGCGTGCGGCAGCCGGCGCGGGTGAAGACGCGCAGCCAGGAGCGGCCGATCACGCCGCTTCCCACCACGGCGACGGTGTCGAACTTGGGTTGGGGCATGGGGATCCTCGGGTCAATAAAGGGGGCGACAGGGGCGAGACCCCGGCCGCGTAAGGGCACGCGCGGCCCAAAGGTCTCGATGGGGACGATTTTTATCAGGTTCGCGCGATGCGCCCCAGGACGTTTCGCCCGAGCGAGATCAGGGAGAGATCAGCCGGGGCGCGGCGGGGCGGGGGAGGAGGGGGCGCTCGGGGCCGTGCGGCCGAGATGCGCGGGATCGCGCACGGAATTTCGGGATAAAGCGGGAATTTAGGGCGTCGCGGGCACTATGAATCCGCGGCATCTGCCGCTATAACGCCCCTCGGCCCGTCCCCATCGTCTAGAGGCCCAGGACGGCGGCCTCTCACGCCGCAAACCGGGGTTCGAATCCCCGTGGGGACGCCATTCCGGAACAAAACTGGGAACCGGTCCGTCTGCACTGATCTGCTGGGCTTCGAGCGCCCGTGCGAGCGCGGAGCGCGGCCCGTAGATGCGGACTTCCGCATCGTCGACCTCGATCCGATCGACGAAGAGCCGCAGATACGATTTGCGGAAAGCACTCTCTGGATCGTTCAGCTGAGCACGTACTGCCGCCGCAAACGCCTCCAGCTTGCGCGACGTGATGGCCTCGATTGGCGTCGATACGCGCCGCTCGGCCATGGCAATGGCGCGCAGCTGATCGTCCCGGCCCTGCTGCAATGTCGCAATCCTCTGACGGAGCGTTTCGTCCAGCTGAGCGATGCCTTTCTCGACGAGCCCATAGAGACGCTCCAAGGCCAGCTCGGTCTCGCGGAGCTCCCGGCGCATGGCTTTGAGCCGCAGGCGGCTCCCCTGCCGGGTCTCTTCGGCTCGCTTGATCGCTTCGCCGAGCAAGGTCTTGAGACGCTCAGCCGTGAAGATTCGTTGGCTAAGGTGGCTCAGAACGAGGCCGTCCAAGAGGTCGAGCCGGATCGACCGACCCTTGCAGGCCGTCTTCCCCAAGCGTGCGCAGGTCGAGCAGGTGTAGTAGCGGTATCGACCGCTCTTGCCCGTGCGCAGCGTCATGCCACCGCCACAGGTCGCACACTTCGCGAGACCGGTGAGAAGGGTCGGGCCGTTCACGACGCGGGGCGGAACCCGCTGCGGCTGTCGGCTCTTGAGCAATGCTTGAACACGGTCAAAGGCTGCGGGCGGGATGACCGCTGGAACCGGCACGGTGATCCACTCACTCGGCGGTTTGGCCTCGCCGGTCTTGGAGTCCTTGCGGTTGAAGACGTGCTCGCCTTTGTAGGTCGGGCGCGTCAGCAGGCGGTGCACGAGGCCCGTATGGAATCTGCGGCCCCCTCGGTATCGAATGCCTTTGGCATTGAGATGCGCGGCGATCGCCTTGACGCCCAGGGAGTTGCCCCTGTCGCCATGCTCGTAAAGGCGGAAGATCAGGCGCACGGTCTCCGCTTCCTGCGGATCGATCTCAAGCCGCTTCTTGATCTTGTCGCCTCGCCGCTCGACCTCGACGGCCCGGTAGCCATAAGGCGGCCACGAGCCATTCCAGAAGCCTTGGCGGGCATTCTCCTTCATCCCCCGCAGGGTGTGCTTGGCGTTCTCGGCACTCGATAGCTCGTCCACGGCCGCGATGATGTGCTTGACCATGCGACCGGTCGCATCGTTCCCGACATCCTGGGTGATCGAGACCAGCTGGACTTTGTTTCGTTCGAGCCGGCGCTGGTAGAGACCGGAACTCACGGCATCGCGGAAGAACCGCGACAGGCTGTGCACCAGAATCACATCGAGTGGCCGCTGGGGTTCCAGTGCCCGTTCGATCATCCGCTGGAACGCGGGACGCCGATCATCGGTGCCACTTGCACCGGGCTCCTCATACTCCTCGACGAGCGCCCAACCCTTGGCCTCGCAATAGGCGCGGGCCTGCCGCCGCTGGTCGGGGATCGACAGGTCCTTCTCGGCTTGGCGTGCGGTCGATACGCGATAGTACGCTGCTACGCGCATGGGCTTCGATGTCCAGGGTTACGCCTCGTCCGCATGGTCGAGGATGCGAGCAAGGATATCGAACAGATGACCCTCGACCAAGGCCACTTCGGCCTCAGAGACGGGAAGCATGTCCGGCCAATCGTCCGTGACGGTGTAGGGAACGTTTCCCCCTACCCGCTTGCGCGCGCTGGCCGTCGGCTTGGTCGCGCCGGGAGCAGTCGTACACGGTGCATCAATGCCGCTGGCATCTGGTGGCACATGGCCATTGCCTATCTGTCGGCAGGTCTGATCGGACACAACATGGGAACCTCCTTTCTTTGCCTGGTCTCAACCGGCCCATTCCGTTCCGTTACGACGATGGCCCCTGCCGTTCGAGCTCGTTGAGCTCACCTTCCAACCCGTTCCGTCCAAACTCATCGAGCGCCGCCTTGCGGAAGGCCCGGAAGCGCTCCGGGGGCAAGGCGGCCTCGGCGACGGTCAGCAGGCGGCTCAGGTGCCTGTTGACCAGTTGCATCGTGTGATCGCGGCTCACCATTGGCCGAGCCTGTATGCGCTCACGCGCCGTTCAACGTCTGCTTCCCAGACATGCGCGTTATGGTGGCGCTCAAGAATGCCGGGGAGTGCTGCAAGCACGTCTTCGAAGGGTAAAGCGCTTCCTCGCCGGATCGCCCGTAGCGCGGCCAGGCCCTTGAGATGGCCATAGAGGGACTTGCCCTGCTGATGCATCCGCCACGCGAGCGGCCGCTCGGGATCGTAGGCCCTGACGAGTCCTGTCTGCGGCATCGTCACAATATGCTCGCGCATGGTTCGCCACAGCGGATGCATTGGCCAGCGGGACCGATTTTTGTCCTCGGATGGTGTTCGTAGCGACGTGTGCCGGTGGCTCAGCTCCCTCAAGAGGTCGCTCTGTGTGTCGGGCAGGTCATCGAGCCGTGTGATTCCACCGTCCCTCAACCGGGCTCGTCGCACCTGGAACTCGATGCGCCAGACATCCTCGCTCTGACCCCACAGCTCGAACAGCCAAGCCTTTCCGCTGGCTTGGGTAATCTCCGCGACCTTGTCGTAAATCCGAATCACGACATCGGACGTGCCGAGCAGCACCGTCTGTAAGCGGCCGTGCTCGTGCCAGACGGCGCGTTTGGCGGATTTGGAGACGAAGTGCTCTGGAAGAAAAGCCGGCGCTGGCAAGTGATAGTCGAAGGCCCAATCCGCCCGGCTGATAACCTCAGGCTTCGTCGCAACGAGTTTGAGCGAGCTGCACCAGGCTTCAAACCGCGTGCGCAGCGCGTCGAGACCGAGCAGCCATAGTCCTTCGCTCCGGAATTGGACATGACAGGCCGGTCTCATGTGCTCGGCGAGGTGGATTTCGAAGGCGTCGTTGCCGAAGACGTACCGATAGGGTTTTCGTCCGTAGGGGCGCAGGGCGAAGGTTTCGGACCCGAGCCGCAGCTCGGCGAACTCATCGGTCCTCGACTGCCGGAGCCGTTGTTTGAGGTGCTCGAGCTCGTCGAAGTCGAGGGCGCTGCAACGAACGTCGAGGTAGTAGGAGACGTAGAGGCTATCGAGCCCTCGGAGAAGTAGGCGGCAATCGCCCTGATGGGTCCGACGAGGAGACCTTACCGATCCGTCCATGCTCCCAAGCCTCTCCGATCCAATCGCCCAAGCGCGCGCCTTGAGCCGTTACGTGTCAGCATGATCGGAGAGAGGGGGATTATTCAAACACGTACGTATACGTACGTGTGAGTCCGCCCGAACTCGTTCGGGCCGATATTTTTCCGAGAACCCGGAGATCGATCTTGTATCGGGAGACTAGCCGGCTGGAGCCAACCTTTGGGAAAAAGCCCCGGAGTCAATACGTTGCGTTACGCGTGACCCAATCGAAGAGCAGAGCCGCAGAGCTCTGCTCCATTCAGCCATTCCCGCTTTGCATGGCTTGACGGGTACGCCATGCGTCCAGAGCAATAAGACCAGCAGCAAAACCGCTCG
>JBGPGW010000261.1:0-4985 GCA_041484095.1 Alphaproteobacteria bacterium
AAGAAGCGGACTGTTGAACAGCGCGAGACGTGACAAACGCATCTCCCCCTAGGAGCGAGCTGCGGAATGCGGGCCCACCATGGGCACCCAACCCGGCGCGGCCAAGTGATGCACCGCGTCTAACACTATGTGGGGAGCGGACGGGCCCTCTTCAAGCGGATATACGTCCACTATTTCAATAGGTTATATAGAATTCTATCGTCTCGTGACACACTTCGCCCATGGCCCGCCGATCGCGGCCAAAACAAAACTCGGACGCCTGCCAAGAATTAAAGACCGTGAATGACGGAGCGTGGTCCCAATGTCTGGGCAAATCGGGTATCGAACGTCACGCAGGGAGGAGGACGGCCCGCGGCACTCAGGGCGAGCGAGGCGTCATGGTGCTTCGATGCGGTCACCGCCCCTCCGTCGCGCACAGCCTTACACAGCCGGCCCCCGATCATCCCCGTGCTTCTGTCGTTGATATCGCGTTCCCCGAAACCCCGGCAAGAAGAGGCCCCATGCGACCCATTGCTTACCTCACGGTCGCCCTCGCATTCGCCCAGCTCGCAGGCGGCGCGATCGCCCAGGACAGCCGCGCCAGCGGCATTCAAATCATGCATCCCTGGGCACGCGCCACGACAACCGATGCGACGGCCGTCTACTTCACGATCGTCAATACGGCGGCCAAACCCGATCGCCTTCTCAAAGCAACGACGGATATCGGGCGCACCTCGATTCACGAGATGAAAGAGGAGGGCGGCATCGCCAAGATGCGGTCCCTCGATTCGCTCGCGATTCCGGCGAAGACGGAGGTTTCGATCCAGCCGGGCGGATTTCACCTCATGCTCACCAACCTTAGACAGCCGCTGGCCGAGGGCTCCGGATTTCCGATGACGCTCGTTTTCGAGACGGCGGGTGAGGTTCACATCGACGTTCAAGTCCGGAAGGCGGGCTCGAAGCCCATGAAGCACTAGGCCGCGCCTCGATATCGCCCGCGCGGGCGCGCCAGGGCCGCTGCCCCCGCCAGCAGACGAAGATGATATAGATCGACTTTGCCGCCACAATGCCGAGCGCCGGGCCGCTTGCGCGCGATGTTGAATCCGGGGAAGAACTTTCGACGATGAGTGACACAGAGCTTGCGCGTTTTTTCCTGTCGTTGGTTCTCGTCCTCATCGGGGCGATGAGCGCGGGACATCTTTTCAAGCGGCTGCGCCTTCCGCGCGTGGTCGGCGAGATCTGCGGCGGGATTATCCTCGGACCATCGGTCTTTGGCTTCATGGCCCCCCAGGCCCAGCGCTGGGTCTTCGCGGGCTTCGAGACACAGAGCGCCCTTCTCTCCGCGTTCTATTGGCTGGGGCTCGTCCTCCTGATGTTCACGGCCGGATTCAAGGTGCAAACCGGCGCCGGCCGCGACGGGTCGCGCCTTATCGCCTTACTCGTCATCGGCGCCGTGGTCCTGCCGTTCGCGTTCGGCTTCCTTGCCGCACCCTTCATTCCTGATACTGCGAAAGGCGATCCCATAGCGTTCCGGCTCGTCGTGGGGATCGGTGCCGCGGTGACGTCGATCCCCGTCATCTCGCGGCTTTTCATCGACCTCAATCTCATGGGCACGCGCTTCGCGCGCACCGTCGTCACGGCCGCGGCCATTCAGGATCTCATTCTCTGGGCCATCCTCGCGGTCGCGACCGCGATCCAGCAAGGGCATGGCAGCGATCCCGTCGACCTCAGCCGCGTGGCCGTGACGACCCTCGTCTTCGCCGTCCTCTCGTTCATGCTGGGCCCGCGGGTGCTGCGCGTCGTCGGGCGGCTCGGCGTCAAGCGATTTACCGAGGCGTCGCTGATCGGCTACACCCTGCTCGTCTGCCTCGCCTTCGTCACCATCGCCAGCCTGCTCGACATCAATGTGGTCTTCGGCGCGTTTGTCGCCGGCCTCGTGATCGGGCGCTTTCCGTCCGATCTGTTCGAGATGGTCAAGCAGCGGATCGCCGATTTGTCCCTTTGGTTCTTCGTGCCGATCTATTTCGCGCTGGTCGGTCTCAACCTCGATCTTTCGCTGCATCTCGACTGGCGCCTGACGCTCGTATTCCTCGCCGCCTCGACGGCCGTGAAACTTGCGAGCGTGATGCTGGTGGCGAGAACCGCCGGCTGCGGCTGGAGTGAGGCGCTTGACTACGGCATGGCGATGAACACGCGCGGCGGCCCCGGAATCGTGGTCGCCAGCGTCGGGCTCGCATCAGGCATCATCGATGATCGAATGTTCACGGCGCTCGTCCTCGCATCGCTCGTCACGTCGCTCGCGGCGGGCCTCTGGTTCCGCTGGCGGCGCGATCGAATATCTCTCATCCGCGCCAACGCCGGCGGTGTGCCGCGGTCGCGCTAGCCCGCGACGCCAGCGACCCCGTATATGAACCGCCTGATGGAGCCCTGGGAATTTCATGAATAACGATCTGTCATCGCCGCTCGTCCTGCGTTGGATTGCGCTCGGCTGCATCGCGTTCGCGATGACGGCCTGCACGAACGAGACGGCGCGACCCTACGCATCGTTGGCCGGACATCCCGTCGCGGAGCTGACGGGCAAGGCCGGACCGCCGGACTGGTCGCGCACCTATCCCGACGGATCAAAAGACATCAAATACGAGCACTTCGACGCCTCGGTCGCCAGGGCCATCGCGCCGCGCTGCAGCGCGACCTTTGCCGTGAGCAAAGACGGCCGCATCCAAGGTCAGTTTCTGACTGGAAGTCAGCAAGACTGCATCTATCTGAGGTATCGGCTCGGCATCTGAGATACGGGTTCCCGGCACCCGCATGCCGTGAAAGCGTGAATCCGTTGGTTTGAACGTCCCGCCGCGCGCGTCTTGTGGCGGCACGCAACAAAAAAGGGCCCCGTCGATTGCAACGAAACCCTTCTGTGCGGAGTGGTGGAGCCGGACGGAATCGAACCGACGACCTCTACAATGCCATTGTAGCGCTCTCCCAACTGAGCTACGGCCCCGCCGAGTGGTAAATTCTCCGAAAGTCGTTCTAATTCAATGCACTATGGGATGAGTTTTTACCCTCTTTCCACGTCGGAGTCCATGCGAAAGCGCGTTGGGCCCGCGGGGCCGGACGAGGGAGCATTCTCCGGCACAGTTGCCTCCCCGTAACCGGAAAGCGTGGTGCGATCCACAGAGCGCCCCGCGGCACGCTCATAGGACGCGACGGATTCGGCGCTCTGCCCGAGGACCGCGATCCGCGGATCCTCGAGCCCCACTTCGCCCAGAATGCGGCCATGGACCGAATACCCCAAGAGGTCCTGCAGGCGCGGCGGCAATGTCCGCGCGCGCTCGGGCGGCATGGCCAGGATTTGGTTTTCGGTCTGGCGCAGCCATCCGAGCGCGTAGTTGACCGACAGGCCGATGCGGTCTTCACCGGTGCCGTTTGCGCCACCGGCATGAAGCACGGACCCCAGATGAAGCAAAAGCGATCCCTTGGGCATGATCGCCTGGCCGATTTCCTTCGGCCGCGCCACACGCTCGCGCGGCCATCGGTGACTTCCCGGAACCACCAGCGTCGCGCCGTTCGCCGCGGCGAAATCGTTGACCGCCCACATGCCGATCAGTGCCCATTCAACACCTCCGGGCGGCGGGAGGGAGTAGACCTCATCGTCACGATGCAAGGGCTGGGGCGTCTCGCCCGGTCCGAGGCGGATGGCCTGCGTATAGGTCAGCTGGATTCGCGCGCAATGACGCAGAAGAATCCCTTCTGCCGCCGCAAGGACGAGCGGGTTCAGGATCAAGTCGTGGGCGCTGGGTGCGCGCGCGACGAGGGCGCCGACCCTGCGCGTCTCGTAGCCGCGGAAGTCATCCTGTCCGACCGGCGCACGCGCGAACCACGGCGCCGTCTCGCCGATGATTCGATTCATGGCGGAAGGCGGCGCAAGCTCACGAAGGATGACGGCCCCATCCCGATCGAGTACCGACAGGACGTCCTGCGGTTCGCTCGTAGCCGGCAACGCGACGAGAGTCATCGCCCGTTCATCCCTCGATCCTGTCGCGGCGCCGATCAATCGGACGGCCGCCGATGCCGCGAGTTTGGCCGTTCTTTCTACCGATATGAGGACAATGGCTCGGAATTGACCGGCCGACCCACCCCTAACGGAGGACGGGCGATTCTAGGAAAACAGGAAATAAACCAACGTATTAGACAACACAAGAGTGGGGAGTTCGCGGGAATCAGGTCCTAGCGCTCTTCCTCTTCCACGACGCCCTCGACCACTTCGGCCACGTCTTCGTCCTCACCGAGCTCCGACGTATCCTCGATGACGTCCTCTTCAGCCTCGTCCTCGCTTTCTTCCCCGATCTCGGCAACCACGGGCTCGACCTCGACCTCCTTGGGACCGGGCTTCGGCACCACGGGCCGTGCGCCCTTGGCAAGCTTGGCCGCAGCCGCGCTCGCCGACGAGGCTCGGCTGCGCCGGCTCTTGACAAACGCCTCCGGCTCGAACGATCCGCCGCATTTCGGGCAGACGATCGGGGTGCGTCCGAGATCGTAGAACCGCGCACTACAGCTCGGACAGGTTCGCTTCGCTCCCCATGTCGCCCTGGCCACGTCGAATGCCTCCTACAGGTAACTTGTCAAATTGATTGGGCGTGCCAATTGCCATGATCGTCCGGTCCTGTCAAAAGTAAAATTCGACCCATAGCCCCAGGCGATGCCCCGAACCCCGCTGTTCCCGATCGAGTTCATGACCAAAATCCCCGGCCGGCCGAAGAGAAGAGGCCTGCCTTTGAGCGTTCAGCGGCAGGGGCTGTGGCCGTCATGACACCGCTCGTTTCGCGTCGTGCCGGCGCCCTTGCTGGACGATGCCGCGTCCCAGGCGACAAGTCGATTTCGCACCGTTCCTTGATGACGGCCGCGATTGCGGTCGGCCGGACCACGATCGAAGGCCTTCTCGAGGGTGAGGACGTTCTGCGTACCGCCGATGCCTTGCGGGCGCTTGGCGTGTCCATTGCTCGCCATGCCGA
>JBGPGW010000262.1:0-4955 GCA_041484095.1 Alphaproteobacteria bacterium
CCGTGACGTTCGCCGTCTCGTCGGCGAGGGGCAGGCCCGTCGAGGCGCCGATGACGGCGTCGCGGTCGAAGGCGATCACGATGATGCTGTCGGGCGAATCGGTATAGGTGCGGAGATACGTTTCCTCGTAATCCGCCGTGCCGTCGTAGAGGTAGGGGAAATCGCGGAACACCTCGACCCGCAGGCGCGCGAGCGCCGGGATATAGCGGCGCGCGGCCTCGCCCGTGAAGCGTTCGACCCGAAGGCGGCTCGTGGATATCCGGTGCGGCACGCGCGGCTCATCCCGTTGCATCGGCGGCACGGCCTCCCCGCCCTGGCGAATGATTCAGCCCGGCCAGGCCGATGAGTCAGTCCGCGCGCTCCGTCGTCGGGTCGATCATCTTGCGGATTTCGGTGATCCTCGTCGCGGGAAAGCCGCTGATCTCCGCATGGCGCCGGATGACCCCCTCGTCCTTCGCGAGATAGACGCAGAAGGTCTTGTTGTCCGCGACGTAGCTTTCGAGCCACTGGATGTCCGGGCCCAACTGGCGCAAGACCTCGTTCGATTTCGCCGCCGCCCCGCGCAGCTGCTCGCGCTCGAATGTGCCGACCTTCGGGATGTCCCGCTCGATGATGAATTTGCGCAGTGCCATGCTTCCCTCTCTTGCCCGGGCAACGATGGCTGGCGTGATAGCACGTTGCCCTGGACGAATCGATTGCCAAGTAAGCCCGTGAACATTGCCCTTAACGAGCGGGCGGACGCCGGCACCCGCCCCGGGCCTCAGATGAAGGCGGCCTCACGCCACGGCGAATTCGCACCAGGTCTCGAAACAGTAGTTGTTGGTCAGCGCCTGGGCCCCGATGGTCGCGCGGGCGCCGATGCCGTTCTCCGGCCCCCAGAGCTCCGCGAAGAGATCGGTGACGCCGTTTGCGACCAGATGCGGCTCGTGATAGTCGGGCGTCGAGATGACGAAGTTGAGCGTGCGCAGCACGAAGGCCACGCGGTCGAGATCGCCCAAGGCCTGCTTGACCCCGGCCAGCACGTTGATCGCCGCGACGCGCGCGGCCGCGTAGCCCTGTTCGGTCGTGAGAGTGTCGCCCAAACGCCCGGGGCTGAACGGCTTGCCGTCGACATCGGGCACATGCCCCGCGAGATAGAGCACGCCGTTGTGGATGCGGTAAGGGCGCATCTTGCCGTGGCTCGCGCCGATGAAGGCGCGTTTCGAGAAATCCGGCAGGCTGATCCCCATCGCGCGCAGCTTGTCTTCCGGTCTCATGATCCCCTCCCCTATCTCCGCAACAGGTATGACCTCATGCTTCGACACGCTCAGCATGAGGGCTTATTTCACGATCCTCGTCCTGAGCTTGTCGAAGGACGAGATTGCGAT
Organism: Alphaproteobacteria bacterium; assembly: GCA_041484095.1. Taxonomy (GTDB): domain Bacteria; phylum Pseudomonadota; class Alphaproteobacteria; order CADEGL01; family CADEGL01; genus JBGPGW01. The sequence continues at coordinate 1,368 of JBGPGW010000262.1, forward strand.
ATCCCGGGATTGTGGAAGCGCCGGCGCCGCGATGCTAGGCTTTTTGCCGCGTGATCGCAGGGGCTCGTTCTCGCGCCTTCGATCGACTGTCCGGAGGAAGACCGATGCCCATCGTTCACGACATCTTCAATCCCGCGCACTACCGGAAGATCGGCTTGCCCCTCAACGAGTGCGAGGCCTTGCCGCGCTGGGCCTTCACCTCCGAAGAGTTCTACCGGCGCGAGGTCGAGCATATTTTTTTGAAATCCTGGAACTTCGTCGGGCGGGCCGACGAGATCCCCAATCCCGGCGACTACGTCACGATGACGCTCGCGGGCGAGCCGATCATCCTCATCCGCGACCGGGCGGGCACGCCGCGCGCCTTCGCCAATACCTGTCAGCACCGGGGGGCCAGGATGCTCGAGGGCAAGGGCAATGTGCGCGCGATCAAATGCCCCTACCACGCCTGGGTCTACGGCATCGACGGCGCGCTCACCGGCACCCCCGACATGGAGCAATGCGTCGGCTTCAAGCGCGAGGAATACGGCCTCGCCAAGATCAAGCTCGAGATTTGGGCCGGGTTCATGTTCGTCAATTTCGATCCGAACAGCGTGAGCCTGATGGCGTATCTCGGCGATCTGCCCCGGCAGTTCGAATCCTACGCCTATGACGACGTCGTCGTGACGCGGCGGGTCGAGTTCGATCTCGACTGCAACTGGAAGATCTATGCCGAGAATTCGACCGAGGTCTATCACACCCCGACCGTGCATGGCGCCTCGCTCGGCAAGCAGCTCGCCGACTATGTCCCGTCAAAGGGCAATTGGAGCGCCATTCACATGCCGGGCGAAGAGACCTGCGCGGTCTTGCCCTCCGACGCCTCGCCCTTCCCCCAGATCGCAGGGCTCAAGGGGCGGCCCAGGCACGGCACGCATTTCGCGCTCGTGTTCCCCTCGACCACGCTCTGCTGCACGCATGATTGCATGTGGTGGCTCGCCGTCTATCCCGTCTCGGCGTCGAAGTCGCTTCTCTCCGTCGGCTCGTGCTTCCCGCGCTCGACGGTCGCGCGGCCCGACTTCGAGGAGGTCGTGAAGAAATACTACCATCGCTGGGATTTGGCGACGCCCGAGGACAACTGGGTCACCTCCGTGCAGCAGGCCGGGCTCGCCTCGACCCTACGCATCGCGGGACGGATGTCGTGGAACGAGCCCGTCGTCCACGACCTCGCGATGTGGGTGAAGGACCGGGTGATCGGGAATTTGGCGCCGGCGTAATCACCGGCGCGGCGCGGCGGGTGGCCCAGCCGGCCGCATCTCCTCATTCTTCGACAGGCTCAGGATGAGGAGCGTGTTCTCTTCCCCCTCGTCCTGAGCCCATCGAAGGACGAAATAACTCACCCTTCGCGCATGGCGCGCTCACGCTCGGCGCGCTGACCCTCCACGCTCAGCCGACCCTCCACGCTCCGCTGACCCTCCCCCTACCCCCTCCCTTTCAGGGAGGGGAGGACTCTAGATTCGACGACACGCGATCGCTCGCGACCCTCTCCCGTTTACGGGAGAGGGAGGGACCCGCCGCAGGTGCGGCGGGAGGGTGAGGGTCGGCCGCGCCTCCTCACGTTTCGACAGGCTCATGCTTGGACACATGCAGCATGAGGAGTCGTGCTCTCTTTCCCCTCATCCTGAGCCCGTCGAAGGATGAGGGTCTTGTTGCCGCTCCTCTCGAGCGTTGCCGCCCTTCTCGAGCCAGGCGTCCCCTCATGCTTCGACAAGCTCAGCATGAGGGGGACTCTTGAGACGTTCGTCTAGAGCGACGCGACGCACATGATCTCGACCTGGAGCTGCGGGGTCGCGAGATCGGACTGGACGGTCGCGCGCGCCGGCGTGTTGCCCGGCGACACCCAGGCATCCCACACCTTGTTCATCTGGTTGAAGGTGCGGATGTCGGAGAGCCAGATGTTGGCGGAGACGATCTTCGATTTGTCGCTTCCGGCTTCCCTCAAGTACTTGTCGATCTTGGCGAGGATCTGCTGCGTCTGCCCCGCGACATCGGCCGCGGTGTCGTCCGCGGTCATGCCGGCGAGATAGACCATGTTGTTGCAGACGACGGCGCGGCTCATGCGCGGGCCGCATTCGATGCGCTTGATGCTCATAGTCTCCCTCCCTCGGTGAAATGCGACGCGCGCCGAATAGGCGCGCTGGGCCCGATTCTAGCCCCGTGCGGGGAGAGCGTCGAGAGCCGGCGAGAATCCGAAGGGCGCGGGCATCGCGGCGTTCATCGCGCCCGAATTCCCTCATGGTCCGACGGGCTCACCATGAGGGATTTCTTTCTCCGTCCTCATCCTGAGCCTGTCGAAGGATGAGGGCCTCATGGTTTGGCGGGCTCACCATGAGGGTCTTTTCATAGGCCTCATTCTGAGCCTCCTCATCCCGAGCCTGTCGAGGGACGACGAATGAGGCCGGCACGATTCCGGTTCCGCCCCGATCGTCTCGCGCCCTATCGCCTGCGCTTGCCGTGGGAGAGCTGCGGCACGCCGCGCTTTAGGGAGACATGGGCATGAATGCCGCGCCAGGGATCGCCCACGCGGTCGCGGACGAGGCCGAGCGTCGCGCGCCCCGGCCGCTCGAACGGCGCACCGTCTTCGTGATAGCCGGTCGAGCTCCAGGTCAGCACGACGAACGCCATGAGCCGGTCGGGCGAAATGACGCTTCGCATCCCCTCCGTGTGCCAGCGGAAATCGCTCGCCGAGGGCCACACCTTTCGCCACTGCTCGCGCTCGAACTGGTCGATGCCGGAGATGACGTCCATGAAGGTGCTGAAGGTGACGACGCGGGGATCGAAGCGCCGCCTCGCGCCTTCGAAGTCGAGCGCCTCGATCTCGGCGCCGAATTCGTCCATCCACGCCTTGAGAGCGGCGTGATCCTCGCGGGGGGAATCGAATTCGACCATGGCTCACCTCGGGAAACGCGGCAACGGCCGGAGAGAGGCTCGCCCCTCCTCCCGCAGGGGACAAGCAAAAACCGCGGCGGGAGAGCTTGCCAGAGCCAGCGCTTTCTTCCATAAGGCCTTCTCTCGTCCCGGTGAACGATGACCGCCACACTCGCGCAGCCTCGCCACGACGTTCGGATCATCGGGCTGCTCGCCACGGCGCACGGCTTCAGCCACTTCTTCATGGTGGCGCTGCCGCCGCTCTTCCCGCTCCTCAAGGCCGAGATGGGCGTGAGCTACGCGGCCCTGGGTGCCATCGCCTCGACCTTCGCCCTGGCCTCGGGCTCGGCCCAGCTTCCCGTCGGGTTCATCGTCGACCGGTTCGGCGCACGCTATGTCGTGATCGCGGGCTCCGCGTTGACGGCGATCGCCTACGGCCTCATGGGCCTGGCACCGAGCTATCTCTGGCTTCCCGTCCTGGCCGGGTTCGCCGGGATCGCCAACAGCGTGTTCCACCCCGCGGACTACGCCATTCTGACGCATGCCATCGACCCCAAGCGCGTCGGCCGCGCCTTCGGCATCCACACCTTCTCCGGCTATATCGGCTGGGCGATGGCGCCGCCGTTCATGGCGACGCTTGCGCTGCATGTCGGCTGGCGCGGCGCGATCATGGCGGGCGGCGCGCTC
>JBGPGW010000263.1:0-4953 GCA_041484095.1 Alphaproteobacteria bacterium
CAGACCGCCAATTTCGGTTACATCCCTCGGCATGCGGCCGAACGCGCGCCGGACAAGGTCGCCGTCATCGACCTCTGGGGCGGGACGCGACGCGACATCACGTTTCGCGCGCTTGATGCGCGCCTCGATCGCTTCGCCGCGCTGACGCGCGTGCTCGACCTCAGCCCCGGCGATCCTCTCTTCGTTTGTATCGGCAATCGGGTCGAGTTTCTCGAGGTCTTCTTCGGTGCGATGCGGGCCGGTGTCGTTCCCGTGCCAGGCAATCCGCGCCTTGGTCGCGAGGCGCTGGCCTACATCCTGGCCGACGCCGGGTGCCGGGCGGCGGTCGTCGACGCCGATGCCCTTCCCGATGCGGCGGCCGCGGTCGAAGCGGCGGGGATTGCGCCGCGCCTCACGCTCGCGCCGCGTCCCGGCTGGGAGGATTATGAGGCGGCGATGACGGCGGCACCGGCTGCATTCTCGCCGCCGGATCTCGCGGCCCAGCATCCCTGCTTCATGCCCTATACCTCCGGCTCGACCGGGAAGCCCAAGGGCGTCGTCCTCACCCATGCCGGCCAGCTGTGGTGGCTCGGCTGCCGTCACCGCAATTGGCCGGCGCCCGCCGAGCAGGTTTCGCTCGTTGCCGTGCCGCTCCTCCACAAGAACGCCATGGGGGCGGCGATCAAGCCGAATCTCTACGCCGGCGCCACGCTCGTGATCATGCCGCGGTTCGAGCCGCGTGAATATCTCCACCGGCTCGTCGAATTCGCCTGTACGCATTCCTGCGGCGTTCCGACCATGTTCATTCTGTTGCTGCAGGAAAAGGAGCTGCTCGCGCGATTGGATTTCGGCGCGCTCAAGACGCTGATGATCGGCTCGGCTCCCGTTCACGATGAACTCGTGCGCGAGGTTGAACACGCGCTCGGCGCAAAGGTCATCCAGGGCTATGGCCTCACCGAGGGCGGCCCCGTGATGTTCGGGCCGCCGACCGATGGGCGGAGCGTGCCCATCGGCAGCGTGGGCGTGCCCTGGCCCGAAGGCGAGGTGAAGCTGATCGGCGCCGATGGCCGGGCGAACGACCGCTACGGCGAGCTGTGGGTGAGGAATCCGGGCGTGACGCCGGGCTTTCACAATCTGCCGGCCGTCAATCGCGAACGGTTCAGGGATGGATTCCTACAGACAGGGGATCTGTTCAGCCGCGATGGCGAGGGCTTCTTTTACTTCCGCGGCCGCGTCGACGACATGTTCGTCTGCGGCGGGGAGAACATCTATCCCAAGGAAGTCGAAAACCTCCTGATGCGCCACGAAGGCGTGGCCGATGCCTGCGTCGTGCCGATCGCGCATGCAACCAAGGGGCAGGCGCCGGCCGCTTTGGTCGTGTGCGTGCGCGGCGCCGAACTTGACGAAGCCGCGCTCAAGCGGTTCTGTCTCGACCATGGTCCCGCCTATGCCCATCCGCGGCGCATCGTCTTCGTTGATGCGTTGCCGCTCACGAGCGCGGGTAAGGTCGATCGAGGGGCGGTGAAGGCGCAATTGGCCGGGCTTGCCGTCGCATCACCCCGTGCCGGTGGCGGCTGAGTGCGCTGGACAAGCCTAGAGACGCCCGCTTAGCCTGCACCCCGACACGCATTCACCGTAAGGCGATTATGCCGCAGAAACCCGTCCGTCCCAGGGACGCCGCCAGCCTCGTGCTTTACCGCCGCCGCGGCGGCGACATCGAGGTCCTGATGGGCCGGCGCCATTCCAAGCACAGCTTCATGCCCCAACGCTGGGTGTTTCCGGGCGGACGGCTCGATCCCGCGGACAGTCGCATTCGTCCCGCGACACCGTTGCGGCCCGAGGTCGAGGTGCGCATGGGCTATTGCGCGCGCTCTCCCGGTCACGCGCGCGCGCTCGCCGTTGCCGCCATCCGCGAAACCTTCGAGGAGGTCGGGCTGCTGCTTGCGAAGCCGGCACCCGTGCCGGAAGGGCCGGTGCCGGAGGATTGGCGCGGATTCCTCGACCGGGGCCTGGCGCCGGCGTTGGATGAACTCGACCTCATCATGCGCGCGATCACGCCGACCTATTCGCCGAAGCGTTTTCACGCCCGGTTTTTTCTCGCGAATGCCGAGCATGCGTCGGGCGAGCTCAGCGGGAGCGGCGAGCTCGAAGACATCCGCTGGTTTTCCATCGCGGAGGCGATCGCGATTCCTTTGGTGGACGTGACCGAATCGGTCGTGCGGGCGGCCGAGCAGTTCCTGGGCGAACCCGATGCACGCTCGGGGACGGACCCGGTGCCCCTGTTTTCCTATCGCGGTGATGCGCGCGTGATTCCACGGCGATAGCGCATCCGAGACCACGGCGCATTTCGCCGATCGATCATGCAAGGCGGCGGAAAATTCCGCCGCCGGGGCGAATGAAAAGGAGCGGCAGCCTATGTATCAACTTTACCAGACGCCGCGTTCGGCGGCGATGAGCGTCCACGCCGCGCTCGAGGAAGTCGGCGTGCCCTACAAGCTCATCGCGGTCGATTTGTCGAAGCCGCGAAGCGCCGAGCATCTGGCACTCAACCCGCAGGGCAAGGTGCCGATTCTCGTCCATGACACGCCGCAAGGACAGCGCGTCATCCTTCAATCGGCGGCCTGCGTTCTCTACCTCGCCGATCAGCACCCCCAGGCGAAGCTCGTGCCGCCCCTGGAGACGCTCGAGCGAGGCCATTGCTATCAGTGGCTGTTCTATATGGCCGAATCCCTGCAGCCGTTCTATTTGGCCTATTTCTATACGGACCGTCACACCGCCGACCCATCCGGGCTCGCCGGCGTCAAGAACAAGGCGGTCGAGCAGATCGATGCGGCCTGGGCTCTTCTCGATCGAGCCTTGGCCAATGGTCCGTACTTTCTCGGCAAGACGTTCAGCATCTGCGACTTGTACATGCTGACGTTTTCGATCTGGCACAAGCCGGAGATGAAGCCGATGACGCCCTATGCCAATGTCCTGCGCAATTTGGCCCTCGTCCGCGAGCGTCCGGCCGTTCGGCGCACGCTCCAGGCCAACGGGGTCGAGTAGGGCGCGCGGCTAAGCGCGCGCGTAGCGCGCGTGCGGGCCCGGCACGCCTTCCGAACGTACGCGCCCTGTCTCGATCATGTGGATGAGATGGGCGAGGACGGTCTGGCCCGCCGCGGTGTGAAGGTCGCGGGAGACGTTCCGGTACATGTGAGCGACCATCTCGGGGATGGTCTCCCGGCCCGATGCGAGGCAATCGAGTATCTGGGCTTCGCGTGCGCGGCGGTGCGCGGCGAGCGCGCGCACGAACCGCTTGGGTTCAGGGATCGGCGGTCCGTGCGTCGGCCAAAAGGTCGCCTCGGCGCGGGCCTCGAGCTTCGCCAGCGAGGCCATGTAGGCGCTCATATTGCCATCGGGCGGCGATACGACGGTGGTCGACCATCCCATGACGTGGTCGCCGGAGAAGAGCGCGTTCGCTTCCTTGAATGCGAAGCAAAGATGGTTGGACGTATGGCCGGGCGTGTGGATGGCCTCGAGCGTCCAACCCTGTCCGCGGACGAGATCCCCGTCGCGAAGCGCGTGATCGGGGACGAAGCCGTAATCGCCGCCTTCTTCGACCTGGGGACCGCCGCGCTCGCCGCCATGCGGGCCGAAGCCGTAGGTGGGCGCGCCGGTCGCCGCCTTGAGCGGCCGCGCCGCCGGCGAATGGTCGAGATGGGTGTGCGTCACGACGATGTGGCTCACCGTCTCGCCGCGGATCGCGGCCAAGATGGCGTCGACATGGGCCGGCAGATCGGGCCCCGGATCGATCACGGCGACCTGTCCCCTGCCGACGATATACGTGCCGGTGCCGTGAAAGGTGAAGGCGCTCGGGTTTCGGGCGATGACGCGCCGGATGAGCGGTGCCGGCTCCGCCACGATGCCGTACTCGAACGCGATGTCGTGTACGAAGGGAATCTCGTCCGCCACGGCTTCCTCTCCTCTTGGTCGCTTCCCATGATCGGGCAGTGCCGCGCCCCGATCAATCGCCTTCGGGCGCAGTGATGGTTTGGCCGGATCGACCCATCTACAATATTTCCGATGGACCGGGCCCCGCTGCGGCGGGGTGGGCAAGACGTATGGGCGCGGAGACGGCCGCTTGAAATTGCGAGCCTTGCAGGGCATCGGCCTTCGGAGCGCGGTTCTCGTCATCGCGCTGATACCGATCGCCTGCGGCCTGCTCGCGCTCGCGCTCGACATGGACGCGAACTGGGATCTCCGCAACTACCATTACTACAACGCCTATGCGTTTCTCGAAGGGCGCCACGGCGTCGACATGCTCGTGGCCTCGATCCCGACCTTCTTCAATCCGCTGATCGACGTGCCGTTCTATCTCGCGGCCGAAGCCTGGCCCGCGACGCGCGTCGGGTTCCTCCTCGGCTTCGTTCAGGGCCTCAATGCCGTGCCGCTCTTCGGCATCGCATCCGCCGCCCTGGGGCAGGGACGGATCAAGACGCCCGCTTCGCTCGTGCTCACGCTTCTCGGGCTGACCGGCGTCGGGTTCCTGAGCCTCCTCGGCACGACCTTCTATGACAACGTCGTCACGCTCGGACCGCTCTTCGCACTCTGGCTTCTCGTGGCGCGGTGGAGAGATCTCTCCACCGGCGGGTTCATCACCGCCGCGTCGCTCGCCGGTCTCGCGGGCGCGCTCGCGGGCCTCACTGCAGGGCTCAAGCTGCCCGCGGCCATCTATGCCATGGGTCTCTTTGCGGGCGTGCTGGCAATCCCCGCGCCGCTCAGGCGCCGCGCGCGGATTGCCGCCACGTTCGCCGGTGGCACTGTCGCGGGGTTCGCCGCGACGGGCGGCTATTGGATCTGGTTTCTCTGGCGGACCTACGGCAATCCGCTGTTCCCCTTCTACAACCACATCTTCAAATCACCCTGGGCGCTGCCGCAGGACTACAAGCACGTCTTCTATCTGCCACACGAACTATGGAAGAGGGTTCTGTTCCC
>JBGPGW010000264.1:0-4948 GCA_041484095.1 Alphaproteobacteria bacterium
ATTGCTGTTATAGAGTGAGTCTATGCAAAGAGCATGGCAACAACGGTGGGAGTACAGCCATGGCTAATCCGCTTCTCAAATATCTCGACAACCAACGGTGGATAAACGGCGTGGACAAGACAAGAGCCGATTCCCAATTGGAGTTCATCGATACGGTTTCCAGCTCGGTCGCTGGCACGAATGGCGGCGCGGTCGCGCCCGGCATCGTGCGCGTATCGCGTTCGCAAAAATCCGGCGATGCGCCGGTTGAGAAGGCCCTCACGAGCGTCCCCGCGAAATAGTCTTGTTTTAGAAAACGGCCAGGGATCGACCGCCTCTCGAGATTGTCGGCAGGCGGCGCTCCCTCGTGCGCCAGAGGCGTCGTCGCGAACGTGACGGCTTGCTCGCGATGTCGTCGGCCGATCGCGACGCTCAGCCCCCACTTGGTCCGCGCCGATCGGCTGGGCCCTCATTCCGATCGCAACGCACGCTCCAGAAACTCCAGCCGGTCCTGACCCCAGAACGGCTCCCCCCGGAAGAGATAGAACGGCAGGCCGAACACCTGGCGCGCGATCGCCTCGTCGGTGTTGGCCTCGTACTCGGCTTGGACCTCGATCGATTCGGCCGCGGCGCGCAGGCTGAGGCCGACGAAGCCGAGACTCTCGGCGATTCGGTCGAGCGTCCCGGGATCCGCGAGATTCTGATCGTGGACCCAGAGCGCGCGCATGAAGGCCGAACTCAATGCGCCGACGTCGTGTCCGGCCTGACGCGCGGCTATGACCATCTGCGCCGCGAGGCGTTCATCGACGGGGAAGAATTTCGGCTCGATGATGAGCGGCATCTTGAGATGATCCCGCCAGCGCTTGAGCTCGAAGAGCCGATAGGCTTTTCGAGCGGGCGGGCGGTCCCTGAGGCGCAACGTGCCCGCGGCGGGAAAGGCTCGCCCGTGATCGATGGGCTTGTAGGCCAGCGTGGCGCCGGTCGCCTGGGCGATCGCCATGAGGCGCTCATGGCCGAGATACGACCACGGCGATGCGAGAGCGAAGTAGTAGTCGACGAGTTTCATGATGAGGCCTCCGGCGGTTTGCTTGCCGATCTGTCGCGTTCGCGCTGTCTCAAGACCCGGCGGACGATCTTGCCTGTCGCCGTCATCGGCAATTCGCTGACGAATTCGATCTCGCGAGGATACTCGTGGGCGGCGAGGCGAGTCCTGACGAAATCCTGGATCGCGCGCGCAAGGTCGGCATCGCCGGCATGGCCGGGTTTCGTGACGACGAACGCCTTCACGATTTCGGTGCGAAGGGGATCCGGCACGCCCACCGCGGCGGCCAGCGCCACGGCCGGGTGTTTCAAGAGGCAATCCTCGATTTCGCCGGGACCGATGCGGTAGGCGCCGCTCGTGATCACGTCGTCCTCACGGCCGAGGAACCAGAAGTAGCCGTCTTCATCCACCCGCCCGAGATCGCCCGTCGTCATCCATTCGCCGATGAATTTTGCGGCGGTCGCGGCCTCGTTCTTCCAATAGCCGAGAAACATGACGGGATCGGGTCTCCGGATCGCGATCGCACCGGATGCTCCCGGCGGGACGGGGGCGCCGTTGTCGTCGATCACCGCGACCGCGTGGCCCGGAATGGGCCGGCCCATCGAGCCCGGCTTGACCGGCATGATCCCCGCGCAATTGCCGAGGACCAGATTGCACTCGGTCTGGCCGTAGAACTCGTTGATGGTGACGCCGAGGGCCGCGCGTCCCCAGGCGATGAGCTCCGCGCCGAGCGGCTCGCCGCCGCTTCCCACCGTCCGCAAGGCGATGGCGTGACGGGCGCGCGGGTTGGCCATCTGGCGCATGAGCTTAAGGGCCGTCGGCGGCAGGAAGGCGTTGCGCACGCCGTGGCGCGCGATCAGCGCGAAGGCCGCCTCGGGATCGAATTTGCGCGCCCTGTGGGCCAGCACGCATACCCCGTGATGCCAGCTCGAGAGCAGCACGTTGAGCAGCCCTCCCGCCCAGGCCCAGTCGGCCGGAGTCCAGAAGAGATCGCCGGGTTGCGGGAAGAATTCGTGCGGGAACGAGACCCCGGGCAGATGACCGAGGACGACGCGGTGCGCATGGAGCGCGCCCTTCGGCGGCCCCGTCGTGCCCGAGGTGTAGAGAATCAGAGCGGGGTCGTCGGCGCGCGTATCGACCGGGGTGAATGTATTGGACGCGCGATCGAGGAGCGGCCAAAGCCCATCGGCCGCGCCGTCGACGATGAAGACATGGGCAAGGGATGGAAGTTCCCGGCGGATCGATTCGATCTTCTCGGCGCCGAGCCGGTCGGTGACGACGACCTTGGCTTCACTGTCGTTCAAGCGGTAGGCCAGGGCATCCGGCCCGAACAAGGCGAACAAGGGCAAGGCCACGGCGCCGAGCTTGTAGGCGGCCAGGTGGACGACCGGCAATTCCATACCTTGCGAGAGAAGGACGCCGACCCGGTCGCCCGTCGAGACTCCGTGCGCGCGGAGAAGGTTGGCGCAGCGGTTGCTGAGCGCGCGGATCGCGCCGAAGCTGTAGGTCCGAAGCGCGCCCGCTTCGCCCTCGACGATGAGCGCCGGGCGATCGGCGGGCTGGCGATCGCAGACATCGACGGCGATGTTGTAGCGCGCGGGAATCCGCCATCGAAATGCATCGCGGACGGTATCGTAGCTGCCGCCTGCCTCGAGCATGCGTCCTCCTGGGCTCAGCAGGTGATCATAGCCATGGCTGGCCGAAGGCGGTACATCTGAGCCGATCAACCGGGAGGATCGGGTGTTCGAGAAAGGCTTGCTCGACGGCAAACGCATTCTGATCACGGGCGGCGGCACGGGGCTCGGCAAGAGCATGGGACGCCGGTTTCTCGATCTCGGCGCTGAGCTTTTCATCTGTGGGCGGCGTGCCGAGGTCTTGGAAGCGGCGGCCAAGGAACACATGGAAGCGACCGGAGGCAAGGTCGGCTGGCAGGGCTGCGACATTCGCAATGCCGATGCCGTCGAATCCATGGTCGAGGCGGCGTGGCGCGACGGCCCGATCGACATCTTGATCAACAACGCGGCCGGCAATTTTCTCGCGCGGTCGGAGGAGCTGTCGCCGCGCGCCGTCGATGCGGTGCTGGGCATCGTTCTCCACGGCTCGGCCTATTGCACGCTGGCCTGCGGCAAGCGTTGGATCAAGGCCTCCCGCCCGGGAACCGTGCTGTCGATCGTGACCACCTATGCCTGGACCGGCTCGGCCTATGTCATGCCGTCGGCGCTCGGCAAGGCCGGGGTCGTCGCGATGACGCAAAGCCTCGCGGTCGAGTGGGGGCCGAAGAAGATTCGCCTGAATGCGATCGCGCCCGGCCCGTTCCCGACCGAGGGTGCCTGGGAGCGCCTGGTCCCGCGGGCCGACATGGCGCGCGAATTCGAGACCCGAAATCCTCTCGGGCGGCCGGGCAAGCACATCGAGCTCGCGAATTTGGCGGCGTTTCTCGTGTCGGATTACGCCGGCTTCATCAATGGCGAGGTCGTGACGATCGACGGCGGCGAATGGCTCAAGGGGGCGGGGCAGTTCAACTTCCTCTCCCGCCTTACGGAGGCCGATTGGCAGAGCATGAAACCGAAAAAGTCGTCGTAGCGGCCTTGCCGAAGCGTGATCCAGCGAAGGCCGGGGGGGCGATCGACGAGGGGCGCCGCCATGTGTTGCGTGGGGCCGCCTGGGCCGCCGGCGCCGCGCTTGTCGCGCCGGCGCTGTGCCTCGGTGCGTCTGACGCCTTCGCCCAGCTCGGCGCGAACGACTCCTTCATCCGGAACTGGGCGAGCGAGTTTCCGAAGAACAAATTCGCGCTTCATTCGGTTCCGCTCGAGGATTTCTACGATGCGACCCATCGCGACGGCGTGCCGTCGATCGATAATCCGAAATTCGTTCCGGCCGCGGAGCCGTATGGCATCGTCGGAATCGAGCCGGTCGTCAGCATCGACATCGCCGGCGATTCGCGCGCCTATCCCCTCCAGATCCTCACCTGGCACGAAGTGGTCAACGATGTCGTCGGCGGCGTGCCGGTCGCCGTGACCTATGGGCCGCAAAGCAGCGCCGTCGCGGTGTTCGACCGGCGCGTCGGCGGCACCGCGCTCGAATTCGGCATCACCGGGCGGCTTCGCCTCGCGAACGTCGTCCTCTATGACCGGGAGACCGAAACCTGGTGGCAGCAATACACCGGCGAGGGCATCGTCGGGCCGCTCACGGGCACGCGGCTCAAGGCGCTTCCCGTGCGAATCGAATCGCTGGACCGGTTTCGCGAACGCGCGCCGAAAGGACAGGTGCAGGTGCCGACCTCTCCGGCCATGCGCCAATATGGGCAGAATCCCTATCCCGGCTACGAAAACCGCGCGGGGCCGGGGCGCTACTTCAATGGACCGTTGCCGAAAGACGTCCCGTCGATGGAGCGCGTGGTGGTGGTGGGCAATGAGGCCTGGACCCTCGACCTCGTGCGGACTCGTAAGACGTTGACCAGCGGCAATCTGACGTTTTCATGGCAGCCGGGCCAGGCTTCCGCCCTCGATACGCTGATGATCTCGATCGCCCGAGACATCGGCACCGTCGTGGTCCAGCGCAAGACGCCGCAAGGCCTGGCGGACGTGCCTTATATGGTCAGCTTCGCCTTCGCCTTCCGCGCGTTCAACCCGGATGGCAAGATTCATACGAAGTAAGGCTGTCGATCGAGCGCCCGGCTGATTCGGGCCGCCGGGCTCGATCATGGCTCTCGTGCAAAACATCGATAAAGCATGCGGAAATGGAAGCCAGCGCCCTCGAAACGGTCCGAAAGCCGGTTTTCCGCCCCGGGCTGCGCCGGTTTCTTGCCCCGGCGCCAGCCCGGCAGTACATTTTGAAAACATGATGCCGAACAGGTCAGATGATGCCGCGCGACCCTGCGATTGAGATCGTTCCGTCGGTCTGCCCGCACGATTGCCCGAGCACATG
>JBGPGW010000265.1:0-4882 GCA_041484095.1 Alphaproteobacteria bacterium
TCGTCGACGACCACGGGCGGACCTCCGATCCCTCTATCTTCGCCGCGGGCGACGTGGCCAACCAGCCCAATGCGTTTCTCGGCCGGCGCCTTCGTCTCGAATCCTATCAGAACGCGCAGGACCAGGGCATGGCCGTGGGGCGCAACATGATCGGAGGCGACCATGTCTACAACGATCGCCTCTGGGTGTGGACGGATCAGTACGACGTCAATCTGCAGATGCTGGGTGCCGCGACCGCGTGGGACCGGCTCGTCTTCCGAGGCGACGTCGCGAGCGGCAGCTTCTCGGTCTTCTATCTCCTCGAGGGCCGCATCGTCGGGGTCAACACGATCAACAACGGGCGGGAGATCCGCGTGCTCGAACGCCTCATGGCCTCGGGCGTCGCGGTCCCGCCGGACCAGCTCGCCGATCCCGCGGTGAATCTCCGCAAGGTGACGACGGGCTAAAGCCCGGGCCGGCGCGGCAGGTCGTCGTCGATCCCAAACCAGTGCAGCGCGCTCGACATGAAGACATGGACGCTCGGCCGGATGCCGGAGGCGTCGTCGAGCGATCCCACCAGCACCTCCCATTGGTCCGGCTTGTCCAGGAGCTCGAAGAACAGCGGGCTGCCGCACTCGCCGCAGAAGTGCCGGATGCCGCGCGCGGAGGATTGATAAACCTTCGTGGCACCCCTGAGGAATCGGAACGATGCGCGCGGGAAGGCGATTCCGAGGAAGACGGGCGCCCCCGTCCAGCGCCGGCACAGGCTGCAATGGCAATAGCCCGCGCCGATCGGCTCGGCGGTCGCCTCATAGCGCACGGCGCCGCAAAGACACCCGCCGCGATAGGGGGCGGGCATCGACCTCAGACCCGCTCGATCGCGACGGCGATGCCTTGCCCCACGCCGATGCACATGGTGAGGAGAGCGTAGCCCCCGCGCGTGCGTCTCAGCTGGTTGAGGCCGGTGAGGGCAAGGCGCGCGCCGCTCATGCCGAGCGGGTGGCCGAGCGCGATGGCACCTCCGTTGGGGTTCACATGGGCCGCATCGTCCGGCAGGCCGAGCTGGCGAAGGCAGGCCAGGGCCTGCGCCGCGAAGGCCTCGTTGATCTCGATCGTGTCCATCGCGTCGAGCGTGAGGCCCGCGCGCTCCAGCAATTTGCGCGTGGCGGGAACCGGGCCGATGCCCATGATTCGGGGGGGCACGCCCGCGGTCGCGGCGCCGATGATGCGCGCGCGCGGCGTCAAGCCATGCGCCCGCGCCGCCGCCTCGGACGCGATGATCATCGCGCAGGCGCCGTCATTCACACCCGAGGCGTTGCCCGCGGTCACGGTGCCGCCCTCGCGGAACGGCGCCTTGAGCTTCGCCAGCGCGTCGAGCGTGGTCTCCGGGCGCGGATGCTCGTCGCGTTCGACGAGGATGGGCGCGCCGCGTCCCCGTTGGACGGGGACGGCGACGATCTCGGCCGCGAACACGCCGGCCTTCTCCGCCGCCGCGGCGCGCTGCTGGCTGCGATGGGCGAAGGCATCCTGATCCCTGCGGCTGATCTCGAGCTCCTCCGCGAGATTCTCCGCCGTCTCCGGCATCGCATCGGTGCCGTAGCGCGCGCGCATGGCTGGATTGACGAAGCGCCAGCCGATGGTCGTGTCGTGGATCTCGACGGCGCGCGCGAACGGTTCGCTCGTCTTGGCCATCACGAACGGCGCGCGCGACATGCTCTCGACCCCGCCGGCGATGGCGAGATCGGCCTCGCCGCATTTGATCGCGCGGGCGGCCGCGGCCAGCGCCTCGAGGCCTGAGCCGCAGAGCCGGTTGACCGTGGCCCCCGGCACCTCCTGCGGCAGGCCGGCGAGGAGGGCCGCCATGCGCGCGACGTTCCGGTTGTCTTCGCCCGCCTGGTTGGCGCAGCCGTAATACACCTCGTCGATGCGCGTCCAGTCGACCTTCTTGTTGCGCGCGATCAGCGCCTTGATCGGCAAGGCCGCGAGATCGTCGGTCCGCACCGCCGAGAGCGCGCCGGCATAGCGCCCGATGGGCGTCCGGATGCCGTCGCAGATGAAGGCCTCAGTCATGACTCACCTCGGACTCCGTTCGTTCGTGGATAACTCGGGCCGCATCCGGTCGAATCGATTGCCGGGCGCGGCCGGCGCGATCAATCATGGAACCGTCCCCCGCTTGCCGCGCGCCGGCGCAGAAGGGGCGAGGCACGGTAGCGATCCTCTCCATAGGCCCGCGCGAGATGATCGAGCACGGAGACGACGAAGGGAAGGCCCAGCGCTTCGGCCCAGGTCAATGGGCCCTTGGGATAGTTGAATCCGACCTGCATGGCGCGGTCGACGCCGGCCGCATCGGCGATGCCGACATGGACCGCGTCGGCGCCGAAATTGGCGAGCATCGCGACCGTGCGGAGTGCCACGAGCCCCGGGACGTCGTCGACGACCGAGACGGCCATGCCCAGGGCCTGAAAGAGTCCAGCGACCGCGGCGGTCGCTTGGGGCGGCGCCTGGTCGGCGGCGGCGATCGCGATGCGCGTCGCCGAGCCGTAGTCGAGTGCCAAATCGAAGAGGACGAGCGGTGGCTCGGCCGTCATGCGCTCGGTTGCCATGCGCCCATCGGAGAGCGCGATGCGCGCGCCCGAGATCGCGATGAGGCCCGAGCCGGGGACGCGGCGGAGCGCCAGGCCTGAGCGCTCGATCCGCGCTTCGAGCGCGCGCGCGGGGCCGAGATCGCCTTCGATGATGACGTGATCCGGACGCGGGGCCGGATCGGCCGTGCGCGCGCGGGGCCGGGGCGCGCCGTCGCGGTGGTCGTAGAAGCCGAGCTTGGTCTTGCGGCCCAATCGGCCGGCCGCGACCATCTCGCCCTGGATGCGGAAGGGCTTGTAGCGGGGATCGTGGAAATAGGCGTCGTGAACCGAATTGGTCACCGCCCAATTGACGTCGATGCCGACGAGGTCGAGCAACTCGAACGGCCCCATGCGGAAGCCGGCGGCCTCGCGCATGATCGCGTCATAGGTCGGAACGTCCGTCGCCCCTTCCTCGAGTGAGCGCAGCGCCTCGCCGTAATAGGGGCGCGCGACCCGGTTGCCGAGGAAGCCCGGCGTCGATTTCACGCGCACCGGCGCCTTGCCCCAGGCGAGGGACGTCTCGAACGCGGTCTCCGCAACAGCGGGAGCCGTCGCGAAGCCGCTGATGACTTCGACAAGCGGCATGACCGGCGCTGGATTGAAGAAGTGCAGCCCGACGACCCGTTCGGGATGCCTGAGCCCGCCGGCCATCTCGGTGATCGAGAGGGAGGAGGTGTTGGTGGCAAGAATGGCTTCTGCGGGAAGCATGCCTTCGAGCGCGGCGAACAATGCCTTCTTGGCCGCCATGTTCTCGACGATCGCCTCGACGACGAGGGAGGCGGATTTCATCGCATCGAGCGAGGCGCAAGGTTTGATCCGCGCGAGAAGCGCCTCCGCCTCATCGCTCGTCATCCGCTTCTTCTCGACGACTCGCGCCAATGCCGCACGAATGGATGCGATGGCGCGCTCGACCGCGCCCGTTTGCGCGTCGAACAGCAGGACCGTGTGCCCGGCCGATGCCGCGACCTGCGCGATGCCGGCGCCCATCGTTCCCGCGCCGATGACGCCGACGGACGCGGCGGAGGGGAGGGGCGCCATCACCGCCCCTTGAAGCCGGGCGGACGCTTCTCGCGGAACGCGGCGACGCCTTCGCGATAGTCCTCGCTCGATCCCGCGAGGCGCTGGAAGTCGCGCTCGAGATCGAGCTGTTGGTCGAGCGTGTTCGCGGCCGAGGCATCCATCAGGCGCTTGATCAGGCCGAGCGTCTTCGTCGGCGCATTCGCAAGACGCCCCGCGAGCGTCGTGGTCTCCGCGGCCAAGGCCGCATCATCGACGCATCTCCAAATCATGCCGCAGGCGACGGCGTCTTCGGCCGAGACCGGATCGCCCAGCATGAAGAGGGCGGTCGCCCGCGCCTGGCCCACGCGCCGCGGCAGGAAATAGCTTCCGCCCGAATCCGGAACGAGGCCGATGCGGGAGAACGCCTGGATGAAGCGCGCGGAGCGCGCGGCGATCACGATGTCGGCGGCCAGCGCCAGATTGGCGCCGGCGCCGGCCGCGACGCCGTTGACGGAGGCTATGACCGGTTTCGCGAGCGCGCGGATCGAGCGGATAAGGCGGTTGTAGTTGCGATCGAGCCGTTGGCCGAGATCGCGGCCGGAATCGTCATCGGAGGGGCGGACCTCCTGAAGGTCCTGGCCCGCGCAGAACCCGCGCCCCGCGCCGGTGATGACGAGTGCGCGAACGCGATCGTCCTCCGCCACGTCGCGCAGCGCCGCGCGCACCTCCTCATGCATCTTGGCCGTGAAGGCGTTCAGGCGATCGGGGCGGTTGAGCGTGAGCGTCGCGACGTCATCGGCGCGCGCGAACAGAATCGTCTCGTAGGCCACGGCTCAGCGTCCTCTAAAATCTGGCTTGCGCTTCTCGATGAAGGCCTTCAGGCCTTCACGCCTGTCTTCGGTCGCGAACAGCATGGCGAAGGATTTGCGTTCGTAGTCGAGCGCGGCCTCGAGCGACATCTCCTCGGCCTTCAGCACGGCCTCTTTCGCGAGGCGCACGGCGACCGGGGGTTTGGAGGCGATCGTCTCCGCGATCTCGAGCGCGCGGTCGATGGTGAGCTCGGGCGGCGTGACCTCGGCCACGAGACCGGCGGCGAGTGCGGTGCGCGCGTCGATCATCTCGCCGGTCAGCACCATGCGCATCGCCAGCGACTTGCCCACGGCGCGCGTCAAGCGCTGCGTGCCGCCGGCGCCGGGGATGATGCCGAGATTGATTTCCGGCTGGCCGAAGCGCGCGCTCTCCCCGGCGACGATGATGTCGGCATGCATCGCGAGCTCGCA
>JBGPGW010000266.1:0-4881 GCA_041484095.1 Alphaproteobacteria bacterium
AGAACAATGATCGCGATCTTTTTCATCTGACCCGCTCCATTTAGCGTTCGCCGTTAGTGTGGTCTCTCATAAGGTCTGGCACTCTTAGTTCCGACATTGGTCGGACAGCCGGAACTTGCCGATTGATATTGCGATCTCGGGTTCTCTGCTGTGACACCGTCGCTCAATCTGAAAACTTCCGACAAAACATCGGTTTACATAAGCCGCCTCTCATAGTCTTCCCTATAACTATTGTTTAGAATCCCGCAGGGGTTTTTGATCTGCGTCAACGGAGCGCGGTATGACGTACTAAGTAGACGTGATCGTTAGACATTCTCGGACAAAACACGTCCGAAATTGACCCGCACAATTGGGCAGTCGTCATCAAAATGACCGGTAGCCGTGCTCGTTCTTGGGAAGTAGCGCCCAATCCGCGTAAGAGAGGGGGCGCCGCCGAAAAGCGACGTCCCTTTTTACGTGTATTCACCGACACCGATCCAGGGGCCGCTCCTCTGAGCGCGAGCGCTTTCATGATTTTCTAGCTAAACCCTCGGCTTGCCGGTGAGGCGCGAATTCTGCTTTGGGTCATTTCCAGACGCTCGGCGACGGCGTGCATCAGGATAGCTTTGGGCTTCAAAGCGGACGCCAGTACACCGGAAATACTGTGAATCTCCAAGCATGTCCTGGCTCGTTATGAGCACACGACTTAGCCCGTTTCGTCGTCCGGATGGTCTTTGCGGAACGGGCTGTATTCCGACAGCTCCATCATCTCGTGTTCGAGATGCGCGCGCTCGCGCTCGAGAAAGTTCTCGATCGCCGCGCGGAGCCGCGGGTCGGCGATCCAATGGGCGCTGTAGGTGGGGGAGGGCAAATAGCCGCGCTGGATCTTGTGCGGGCCCTGTGCCCCCGCCTCGACGCGCGCGAGGCCATGGCGAATCGCGAATTCGATCGCCTGGTAGTAGCAGGCCTCGAAGTGAAGGAACCTGTAATCGCCGAGCGCGCCCCAGTTGCGCCCGTAGAGCACGCCGCCGCCCATGAGGTTGAGCGCGCCGGCGATGGCGCGGCCGCCGTCTTCGGCCAGCACCAGCACGATTCGATCCGCCATCGTCTCGCCGATCCGGTGGAAGAATTCGCGGCTGAGATAGGGATGGCCCCATTTGTGCTCTGCGGTCGCGATATAGAAGCGGTGGAAGGCGTCCCAATGCTCGGGTTTGAGGTCGCCGCCGGTGAGCGGGCGGATGGTGATTCCGCTCTCGGCGACTTCGCGCCGCTCTTTGCGGATCGCCTTACGCTTGCGCGAGGACAGGGCGGCCAGGAAATCGTCGAAGGTCGCGTAGCCGCGATTGTCCCAGTGGAACTGCTGGCCGGTCCGCTGGAGCCAACCGGCCTTGCCCAGGTGCTGCCATTCGCCTTCGCCAGGAAACGTCACATGCGCGGACGACAGCGTATTGTCGCGGGCGATGCGCTGGATCGCATCGATGAGGGTATGCGTGACCGCGGCCGCGAGATCGGCGGGGCAGCCGGCCCGCACCATGAGACGGGGCCCCGTGACGGGCGTGAACGGCACGGCGACCTGAAGCTTGGGATAGTACTGGCCGCCGGCCCGCTCATACGCCTCCGCCCAGCCCCAGTCGAACACGTATTCGCCGTAGGAATGGCCCTTGAGATACATGGGGGCCGCGCCGAGCAGCGTCCCGCCCGCGTCCTTGACGAGAAGATGGTGCGGCACCCAGCCCGATTTTTCGCCGACGGAGACGCTGTCCTCGAGTGCCGCGAGGAAGGCGTGCGATACGAAGGGATTGCCGCCGCCTTGCGTGTCGACCCCGGCGCAGGCATCCCACGCCGCGGCATCGACATCGCCGATGCGATGCGCCAGCGTGACGGCGAGGGCCTCGAATCCGTCGGGCATGGCGAAGTGTCCCGGAGAGGCACGACGGCTGCAAGCACGATTTCCAGTTCCCGGCGCGCGAGGATTGCGCCAGAATCGCCGGGACGCGGATCATGGGGAGCGGGTGATGAGTTATCGGACCATCGAAGTGAAGCCGATCGCAGGCGCCATCGGGGCTGAAGTCTTCGGCGTCGACCTGTCGAAGGACATCTCGCAGGAGACCTTCGCCGACATCCACCAGGCGTTCCTCGACCATCTCGTGCTCTTCATTCGCGACCAGAACCTGACGACCGAGCAACAGAAGGCGTTCGCGCGGCGCTTCGGGCCGCTCATCGTCGATCCCTTCGTGAGGGCGCCCGAGGGCCATCCGGAAGTCATGGAGGTCAAGAAGGACACGCACGAAACCAAGAACTTCGCGAATATGTGGCACTCGGACGCGACGTTCATGGAGAAGCCGCCTTTGGGGTCGTTCCTCTACGCGCTCGAGATACCGGATTTCGGCGGCGACACGATGTTCGCGAACCAGTATCTCGCCTACGAGACGCTGTCGCCCGGCATGCGCGCGATGCTCGATCGCCTGAAGGCCGTTCACGGTGCCAAGTCGTACAACGAGGAGGTCGACGCCGGGAATTACAATGAAAAACGCAGCATCAAGTTGCGCTTCGACGACGTGATGAAGGCGGCGGCGAACACCGAGGTCGCGCATCCCGTCGTGCGCACCCATCCCGAAACGGGACGGAGGGCGCTCTACGTCCACGTGGCCTATGTGCTGCGCTTCAAGGACTGGACGGAAGAGGAATCGAAGGCGCTTCTCGATTTTCTCTACGCCCATTCGGCGCGCCCCGAGTTCACCTGCCGCTATCGCTGGACCAAAGGCACGCTGGCGATGTGGGACAATCGCTGCGCGATGCACTACCCCGTCAACGACTATCAGGGAAAGCGCCGCATCATGCGCCGCGTCACCGCCGAGGGCGACCGGCCGTTTTAGGTCGTCCCATCTCGGCCCTGGCCTGACGGTCGGTCCGGCGTCGGCCCGCGAAGATCAAGACGCCGCGATCGGGTGATGCGCGACGCGCGAACATCCTCCATGCGAGAACCGCGTTCAGGCCGTCTCGAAAATCAAATCCGCGGCGAAGGCGAGGTTCGACGGCAGCATGGCGACGCCGATGGCGCAGCGCGGATGCTTGGCGGTCGCGCCGAATATGTCGGTGAGGAAATCGGAGGCGCCGTCGAGCACCTTGGGCAACTGGCCGAAGCCTGGATTCGTATTGACGAAACCGACGAATTTGACGACCCGGCGCATGCGGTCGAGATCGCCCTCACAGGCCGCGGCCAGATGGGCGACGGCATTCTCCGCCGAAAGCCGCGCCGCGGCATTGCCGTCCGCGACCGACAGGTCCGTTCCGACCTTGCCGACATAGACGAACGCGCCGTCGCGGATCGGCCCCTGGCCCGAGAGGAACACGAGACTGCCGCTCCGGACCCAGGGCAGGTAGTTGCCGGCGGGCGTTGCCGGATTCGGCAGGGTCACGCCGAGGGCCTTAAGGCGCTCCGTGGCACGACCGGGCTTCAAGGCGATCGCCATCTCACGCGATCTCGAAGATGCCGTCGATCTCGACGGCGACGCCCGCGGGCAGGTCCTGCACGCCGACTGCGAAGCGCGCATGACGGCCCGCATCGCCGAAGATTTCGACCATGAGGTCGGAGGCGCCGTTCACCACCAGCGGCTGCTGGCGGAACTCGGGCGTCGAGTTGACGAACCCGCCGAGCTTGACCACGCGCCTCATGCGGTCGAGATCGCCGCCGCATGCCGTCCGGACATGGCCGATCAGGGAGAGGGCACAGAGCCGCGCCGCCTTCTGCCCGTCCTCGACCGTGAGTTTCTCGCCGATCCGGCCGACATACTGGAACTGGCCCTTCTCGCGCGGGACCTGGCCCGAGACGAAGACGAGCTTGCCGACCGTCACATAGGGTACGTAGTTCGCGATGGGTGCCGAGGAATCCGGCAGCTCGATCTTGAGTTCTTTAAGACGCGCCTCGATTCGCCCGGCCATGCTGTCCTCCCCTGCGGTTCGGTGGCGAGCTTAGTCGTTCGGCCGCATGCGATCCAGCGCCGGTCATTCAGGATCGCGTATGGGGTCTGTCGGGCAGGGCCGGAAAAATGGGGGTGCGACCGATCCGCCGCACCCCCGAGTCACAGGGAGGAGCACGCTGAGGCTGGCGCCTCAGCTGCAACCGCTGGTGGAACCGCACGTGACGCATTTGAGACACGTGCCGTTGCGCACCAGCGTGAAGTTGCCGCACTCGCCGCAAGCATCGCCCTCATAGCCCTTCATCCGTGCCTCGCGGACACGGTCAAGCCGGGCATCGACGGCGGCGACGATTTCGGCATCCACGGCGACGGTTTGGGAGTAGCCGAGGGCCGTGGTCTCGAGGACGGCTCCGTTGCCATCGGAGCCGTCGGTTCCGGCGTGGTCGTGGGACAGTGGAATTCCGCCCGGTGCGGCCTTCACCATGCCGGGTGTGGCCTCACTCAGGCGGTCGGTCGGCGCGTTGCCCTCCCGCCGGGCGGCACCATCCCCATTGCCGTAGAAGACATAGAGATTGTTCCGGACATAGCCGACGCTCGCGACGCGTTTGACCGCATCCAACGACGCGCCCTGGACCTCGCGGCGAAGGGCCCGCTCGTAGTCGCCGGTGCCGAGGCTGTCGTGGCGCAGATCGTCCGGCTTGGCATGGGCAAGATCGGTCCGGCCCAGATACGAAATGGCGAGCTCCCGGAAGATGTAGTCAAGCACCGAGGTCGACATGCGAATGGCGTCGTTTCCTTCGACGAGGCCCGAGGGCTCGAAGCGCGTGAAGGTGAAGGCCTCGACGAACTCATCGAGCGGGACGCCGTACTGAAGGCCGATCGAGATCGCGATCGCGAAATTGTTCATCAAGCTGCGGAAGGCGGCCCCTTCCTTGTGCATGTCGATGAAGATTTCGCCGATCTGTCCGTCTTCGTATTCGCC
>JBGPGW010000267.1:0-4871 GCA_041484095.1 Alphaproteobacteria bacterium
GGCCGGGGCAGTGCGCGACATGGAACGTGGCCTCGCCGACGCTTACGGTATCGCCATCGACGAGCCATCTGTCGGCCTTGAACGCCTGCGCGTCCGTCATGCCGTAGCGGGCCCCCGATCCCGGAATTTGGTCGATCCAGAACAAATCATCCTTGTGCGGGCCCTCGATCGGGACCCCGAAATCCTTGGCGAGCTCCGCCACGCCGCCGGCGTGGTCGGTATGGCCGTGCGTCACCAGGATCTTCGCGATCCGTATGCCCTGCTTCGCGATGACGCCATGTATGCGATCGAGATCGCCGCCCGGATCGATCACGGCGCCTTCGGAGGTCGCCGTACACCAGACGACCGAGCAATTCTGGGCGAAGGGCGTGACGGGAACGATTACCGCCTTAAGAGGCTGCTCCATGTTCATGGCGTATGTTTTGTTTGATTCGCCACCCGTTTTCAAGGGTTTGGTCATTTTGGGCGAGGCTCGGCCGCCCTTAACCATTTCTTCGTCTTATAGGGCAAAACATAGAGAGCAAATCGGGCCGGACCGTCGTGTTCCGGTGGGGGATTACGTGGAATGGACCTCACGCCTAAAGGCAAGCATGCCGCCGCGAACGAGGCAAGCAAGGAGATCGGCCACGTTATCGACGTTCTTCTGATCGATGCGGACCCCGCGCGCAGGCGCAGCGTGGCGGATCATCTCGCATCGTCCGCCGGCGATCGAATCAACTTGGCCTCAGTCGGTGACCCCGCGGAGGCGACGCGGTATATCGAGACAAACGCGACAGATGTCATTCTTCTCGGCGTCACGTCCTCGGACAGGGATGCGTTCGAGGCGTTCCTGACCATACTCAATCATGCGAAGCAACGGCCTGTCGTCGTCCTCACGAATCAAAACGCCCCCGGCTTCTCGGAGCGCGTGATCGAAGCGGGGGCTCATGAATGTCTGGCGCATGAGACTCTCAGCGCCGCCGATCTCTCACGTTCAATACGTCACGCCTTGGCCCGCGGGCGCAGGCGAATTCAGGTTGTCGGCGCGCAAGCGGCACTGCGTGAAAGTCAGGAGCGATTGCAGGCGATCCACGCCAATTTGCCCGGCACGGTTTTCCGCCGGGTGCTTCACGCCGATGGGCGCATCACCTACCCCTATGTCAGCCCGTCGCTTGCGCTCGAGAAAGCCGGCGTCGATTTGGCTGCGGATTTCGGCGTCGTGATGGCGCACACGCATCCGGACGATCGAGCCCGGGTGCGTGAAGCCATCCACCGATCTGCTCGGGATCTCACGCCCTACGACGTCACGCGGAAAGTCATGATGGCGGCGGGCGACCCGCGCTGGCTCCGCTCGATCGCGGATCCGCGGCGCATGCCGAACGGCGATGTTGTGTGGGATGGCATCATCCTCGACGTCACCTCGCAGGTGCGTGCCGAGCAGGCATTGCGCGAGACGCAACAGCGGCTCGTCGACATCTCCGAGAATTTTCCCGGCATTTTCTACCGGCGCATCCTTCACGCCGATGGCCGCATTTCCTATCCGTATTTTGAGGGGCGGGCGGGAGAGTTTTATGGCGCCGAATTCGTGGCCAATGCCGCGCGTCCCCTCACCGACCTCGCCATTATCCATCCGGACGATCGCGCGGGCTGGCTTGCCGCGCTCAAGACGTCGGCGGAAACTCTCGGTCCCTTCGACCACGAGATGCGGCTGGTCAATCCATCGGGCCTCACTTCGTGGGTGCGCTCGATGTCGTGGCCGCGGCGGCTCAAGAACGGCGACGTGGTATGGGACGGCGTCGAGTTCGACGTCAGCGCACGCCGGCAAGTTCAAGAGCGTTTGAAGCAGAGCGAGGAGTTCCTCGCGGCCGTGGCTGCCAATATTCCCGGTGACGTGTTTCGCCGCACCCTCCATGCCGACGGCCGTTTGTCGTTCGCCTATGTCAGCCCCAGGGCCCGCGACATCTTCGGCATCGATGCCGCCACATTTGAGGCGGACGCGCAGGCTTTCGTTGAAATCATCCATCCCGACGATCGCGATCAATGGAACGCTGCCGTTCACCGGTCCGCCGAGACTCTCGAGCGGTTCGATCACGAATTCAGAACGCAGGATGGCACGGGTGGATATCGTTGGGTGCGGTCCATCGCCCAGCCGCGCCGGATCGAGAACGGCGATGTCGTATGGGATGGCGTCACGATCGACATCGATGCGGTCAAGCGCGCCGAACGGGCGTTGCAGGAACGCGAGGCGCGGCTCTCGACGCTCACCGCCAATCTCCCCGGCGTGATCTTCCAGAGAGTTAGTCACGCCGATGGCAGCGTCAGTTATCCCTATCTGAGCCCGCGGGTACGCCAGTTCTACGGTTACGAGCCCGAACAGTTGATGGCCGACCCCTCCATCATTCGCGGTATCGCCGTCGAGGAGGACCAGCGTTCCTATCAGAAAGCGCTCGAGGAATCGGCTCGTTCGCTCTCGCCGCTCCAGTGGGAAGGCCGCGAACGGACCAGGGCCGGCCAGATGCGCTGGGTCCAGGTGTTCTCCCAGCCTCGACGTCTCGAGAACGGCGACATCCTGTGGGACGGCTTGACGCTCGATAACACGGATCGCAAGCTTGCGGAGCAGGCGCTCCACGAAAGCGAAGAGCGCCTTCGCGCCATCACCGCGAATTTGGCCGGCAATGTCTACCGGCGCGTGCTTCATTCGGATGGCCGCGTGACCTACCCCTATATCAGCTGGGGGCTCCTCAAGTGGCTCGGCCTCGATCCGAAGGGCCCGTTGGCCGATCCCGAGCGGTTCGTCGCCGCGACCCATCCGGATGATCTCGCGGCCTTGGTCGTCGCGTACGAACGCTCGGCGCGTATGCTCACGCCGTTCGATCTCGAGCGGCGAATGGTTCTGCCGTCGGGCGAGATCCGCTGGCTTCACAGCGTCGCCAATCCGCGACGCATGCCGAATGGCGATATCGTGTGGGACGGTGTCACGCTCGATATCACCGAGCGAAAGCTCATTCAGGACGCCCTCGCGGAAGCGCGAGAGGCGGCGGAGACCGCGAACAGGGCCAAGACCCAATTTCTCGCCAATATGAGCCACGAGCTGCGCACGCCGCTCAACGCCATTCTTGGCTTTTCCGAAATGATGCAGGAAAAGATCCACGGATCTTTGGGGGCGCCCGAATACTCGAACTATGCGGCCATGATCCACAAGAGCGGACACCACCTTCTGTCGATCATCACCGATCTTCTGGACATGGCGAAAATCGAGGCGGGCCGGTATGAGCTTCACTTCGAGAAGGCGGATCTCGCCGATATCGTAGGATCGTCGCTGTCGATCATCAGTCCGCGGGCAGCCGAAAAGCACATCACGATCACGGATGACATTGCCGGGCCGATCGTTCTCGGCGCGGTCGACGAACGCGCGACGCGTCAGGTGATCCTCAATCTCTTGTCGAATGCGATCAAGTTCACGGAGCCCGGCGGATCAGTCACGATCGACAGCGAGCGGCGCAACGACGGGCAGATTGCAATCCGTGTGGCGGATACGGGAATCGGAATCCCGCCCGATGCCCTGCTGCGCATCTTCGACCCGTTTCATCAGGTGGACTCGTCGCTCAGCCGCCGCCATGAGGGGAGCGGCCTTGGGCTTTCCATCAGCCGGCGGCTCATGGAATTGCAGGGCGGCAAGCTCGAGATCGACAGCACCGTCGGCGTGGGGACCGTCGTCAGGGCCTACTTCCCGGATTCTGTGGCCTAGCGCACGGCGCGGCGTCGCTCGCTCGGCGCACACCCGCCTCGATTCCAGGAACACGGACGGCGCTCGCGAACGATAAGACCGGCGTCTCCTCGTTGCGGCCGGGGCTCTCGTCGAGAGGGCCGACCAGCGATTCGGAGGCACGGGATCGCCCTGATGCGTCGCCAACGCCGTTGAGTTTGCATCGCCGTTCATCGACAGGGCTGAGGACTCGCTCTTCGCACAGCATCCCAAATTTGTCGGCGCCGTGATCCTCGCACGGACCGTCCCGGCGCATGCGCGCGGCATCAGGGTTCATGCGCGCTGTTCCGGCAAAACCATCCGCGCATCGAAAGGGACCGAGCGCGCACCGCTGGCCTGCGACCGGCGGGGCGGGGAACGCAGGGCCATGCATGTCATGCGCGATGAGCCTTAACAAGGCGGCGCTTCCCGACCATACTCGCCCATCCGGTATCAACGATTTCTGGCGGAATGCGACACTCGATCGGCCTCAAGATCTTCAGCATCGCGGTCATCCTGCTGCTCATCATGGCCGGCGTGTCGTTCATGACGTATCGCCTGGCCAGCGACGTCGCCAAGCACCTCCGCCTCGTCGAGATGAATTACGTGCCCGCCTTCGGGGCGATCGCCGAGGCCGATGCCCATTCACTCGAGGCGGCGATCCATCTCCGCCGTCTGATCGTGGATTTTCTGTCGAATTCAGGCGACGACGCGCGGCGTGCGCAGTTGCGTGATCGGCTCAGCCGGGCGACGAGCAACTGGATTGAGAAGCTCCAGATCGCCCATGAGCGGATCGAGGCGCAAATCGACGATCCGCTCAATTTCGATGATGACGTCGCCTTGGCGCGGATCGACGACAAGGTCGAGGCGCTGATCGCAACGAAGCCGGAGCGCGACAGGCTGCTCGCGCGGCTCGACGATGCGATCGCAAAGAACGACAAGGCGAAGGTGAGCGAGATCGCGGCGATTCTCGACGATCTGCGCGACCCGTTCCAAGGCCGGCTCGATGCCGCGCGCGCGGATCTGCTGAAGGTCCTCAATGCCGCCACCGGGAATGTCGGTGCACGCCAGCATCGGGTCGCGCTGATCGATCTCGGCCTGATGGTCGCGGCCGGTGTTCTCGGATTGCTCTGGGCGGCCGTCATAA
>JBGPGW010000268.1:0-4870 GCA_041484095.1 Alphaproteobacteria bacterium
AGGGTGATCGCGCGCGCGAGCGCGCGCCGGTCGCCGGCGCGCACCGCCCCGGCCGTGACGGCCGCGGACGATTTGGCGTTGCTTGCGCGGGTTGCCATCGCGGACTAACGCACGCGATCCGGCGCATCCCATCCGAGCCCCGAGCCCGAGAATGGCGACGGGTCGATGCCGGATCGTTCGCTTCGCAATGCGGTGGCGGTCGAGATGGACGTCATGTCGGGATGTTAACAGCCCGCCGTTGCGCCGTCACAGTGCCGTCACAAGCGGACGTGCGCGATCTCGCCGCCCTCTTCGGTCTCGGCACCGCCTCCGGCTGATTCCTGCTGGCGCCGCCACAATGCCGCATACCGCCCATCGCCAGCGAGGAGGTCGCGATGCCGCCCGCGTTCGACGACGCGGCCCGCCTCCAGCACGAGGATTTCGTCCGCATCGACCACCGTCGAGAGACGATGGGCGATGACGATCGTGGTTCGCTCGGCCGAGATTTCGCGCAAATTCTCCTGGATCTCCCGCTCGGTATGCGAATCGAGCGACGACGTCGCCTCGTCGAACAGCAGGATGGGCGGCGCCTTCAGAATCGTGCGGGCGATCGCGACGCGCTGCTTCTCTCCGCCCGAGAGTTTGAGACCCCGCTCACCGACCCGCGTCGCATAGCCGTCCGGCAGGCCCAGGATGAAGTCGTGAATATGGGCAAGACGCGCGGCCGTCTCGACCTCGGCCTGGCTCGCCGCCGGCCGGCCGTAGGCGATGTTGTAATAGACCGTGTCGTTGAAGAGGACGGTGTCCTGCGGCACGACGCCGATCGCTTTGCGGAGGCTTGCCTGCGTCACGCCGCGGATGTCTTGGCCGTCGATGCGGATGGCGCCGCCCTCGACGTCATAGAAGCGAAAGAGCAGCCGCCCGATCGTCGATTTCCCCGCCCCGCTCGCGCCGACAATGGCAACCATCCGGCCCGGCGGCACCTCGAACGAGACATCGTCGAGAATCGGCCGCCGGCTGTCATAGCCGAACGAGACATTCTCGAAGCTCACCCGCGCCTCGCGCACGGCGAGGGGCACGGCGTTCGTCCGATCCGACACGGTCGCGGGCACATCGAGCAGGTCGAACAACGCCTCCATGTCGGCGAGAGATTGCTTGATCTCGCGGTAGGCGGCGCCGAGAAAATTGAGCGGGAGGTAGAGCTGCACGAGGTAGCTGTTGACGAGAACGAAGTCGCCGATGGTCATCGTTCCGCCGACGACGCCGGTGCCGGCCATGATCATGATGATCGTGACGCCGACCGCGATGATCGATGCCTGCCCCACATTGAGGATCGAAAGACTCGTCCGGGACAGCACCGCCGCGCGCTCATAGCGGCGCAGGGCCGAGTCGTATCGGGCCGCCTCGTGTGCCTCGTTGCCGAAATACTTCACGGTCTCGTAGTTGAGCAGGCTGTCGACGGCCGTGCTGTTCGCCGCGTTGTCCATTTCGTTCATGGCGCGGCGGTGCCGCATGCGCCACTCCGTGACCCCGAGCGTATAGGCGATGTAGAACGAGATGGTGACGAAGGTCACGAGCGCGTACCAGACGTCGTAGAGCGACCACAGGATCGCGCAGACGAGCGGAATCTCGATGAACGTCGGGAGAATGTTGAAAAGCGTGAAGGTGAGGACGGTCTCGATGCCCTTGGTGCCGCGCTCGATCGTGCGGCTGAGCCCGCCGGTGCGCCGGTCGAGATGGAATGCCAATGCGAGGCCGTGAAGATGTCGGAAGACCGCGAGGGCGAGGGTGCGGACCGCGCGCTGGCTGACTTTCGCGCAGACGGCGTCGCGCAACTCGCCGAAGCCGGTCGCGAGAATCCGCAGGAGCCCGTAGCCGATCAGCACCGCCACCGGAACCGCGATCGCCACATCCACGCGCTCCGAGAGCGCGTCGACCGCCCGTTTGTAGAGGAGGGGCACGAACACGGCGGCAATCTTGCTCGCGAGGACACAGGCAAGCGCGAGAACGACGCGGCTGCGGATGTCCCAGGTGGCCCTGGGCCAGAGATAGGGCAGAAGCGTGCCGGCCGTCCTCAGATCGCCACGCCCGCGGATCACATCCGGCGACTTCATCGACCTCACAGGGAGACTCCGCGAACCCGAATGCTGGAACGGGCACGGCCGGGCGCGAGCGCCATCTCTGAACGGGCCACGGGCAATTCCGGGCGCGCGCGGCGCGGCAGGCGCGACCGGATCGCCGGTGAGGGATGTATTACGCGCGGCGAAAACAGCATCACCCGGGAGAAGCACCACATCCCGGCACGGGCCGGCAAGGGTTTCGTGCTGAAGACAGGCCGGTTGTTTTGCATCGGCGCTCTCCGGGACGTCCGCGGCCGCGCCGTCCGGCCCTTCAATGAGCGCATGCCGAGCAACGATTCGCCGATTTCATGATCGCGCGGCCGTCGGCACCGTGCTTGGCAACGATCTTCAGGCGGCTTTGCGCTGACGGCGGATGAGGCGCAGGACCTCGACAGCCGCCTCCGGAATGTTGGTGCCGGGGCCATAGATGGCGTGCACGCCCGCCTTGAGAAGAGCGGCGTGGTCCTGCGACGGAATGACACCGCCGCAAATGACGACGATGTCCTCGCCGCCCTCGGCGCGCAGATGGCGGATCAACTCCGGAACCAATGTCTTGTGACCCGCCGCCTGGCTCGAGACGCCGATGACATGCACATCGTTCTCGATCGCCTGACGCGCCGCTTCCTCGGGCGTCTGGAACAACGGCCCGATGTCGACGTCGAAACCGAGATCGGCGAACGCCGTCGCGATCACTTTTGCCCCGCGGTCGTGCCCGTCCTGGCCGATCTTCACGACGAGAAGCCGTGGCCTTCGTCCCTCCTCCACCGCAAAGCGCGCGACCTCGTCCTGGATGCGGCGAAATCCGGCATCGTCCTGGTACGCGGCACCGTAGACCCCGGACACGCTGCGAATCATCGCGCGGTGACGGCTGAACACTTTCTCCAGAGCCTCCGACACCTCGCCGACGGTGGCCCGCGCGCGCATGGCCTCGACCGAAAGCGCCAAGAGGTTGGCGTCTGCCGCCGCGCCCGCGGAGAGCGCCTCGAGCGCGGCCTGACAGCGTCGCTGATCGCGCGTCGAGCGCACGGTGCCGAGGCGCGTGATCTGCGCGTCGCGAACCTTCTTGTTGTCGATATCGAGGATGTCGACGCGCTCGATCGTGTCGGGCGCGTATTTGTTGACGCCGACGATCACATCCTCGCCCCGGTCGACCCGCGCCTGGCGGCGCGCGGCGGCCTCCTCGATGCGCAGCTTGGGCATGCCGGCCTCGACCGCCTTGGTCATGCCGCCCATCGCCTCGACCTCTTCGATGAGAGTCCCGGCGGCCGCGGCGATGCTGTGCGTCAGGCTTTCCACGTAGTAACTGCCGCCGAGGGGATCGATGACGTGCGGGATGCCGGTCTCCTCCGCGAGAATCAGTTGCGTGTTCCGCGCGATGCGGGCCGCAAACGGCGACGGCAGGGCCAGCGCCTCGTCGAACGAATTCGTATGGAGCGACTGCGTGCCGCCCAGCACGCCGGCCAGCGCCTCGATCGTCGTTCGAATGATGTTGTTATAGGGGTCCTGCTCCATGAGGCTCACGCCCGAGGTCTGGCAGTGCGTGCGCAACATGAGGCTTTGCGGATTCCGGGACTCGTAGGGTGCGAGAAACTTGGCCCACAACATCCGCGCCGCCCGCAACTTGGCGATCTCCATGAAGAAGTTCATGCCGAGGCAGAAGAAAAACGAAAGGCGCGGCGCGAAATCGTCGATCTTGAGGCCGCGGCCGAGGGCCGCCCGGACGTATTCGAGCCCGTCGGCCAGCGTAAAGGCGAGCTCCTGGACCACCGTCGCTCCGGCCTCCTGCATGTGATAGCCGGAGATCGAGATGGAATTGAACTTCGGCATGCGCGTCGCGGTATAGGCGATGATGTCGGCGACGATGCGCATGCTGGGCGCGGGCGGATAGATGTATGTGTTCCGGACCATGAACTCCTTGAGGATGTCGTTCTGGATCGTGCCCGAAAGCTGGGCCTCCCCGACCCCCTGTTCCTCGGCCGCGACGATGAAGGCGGCCAGCACCGGCAGCACCGCGCCGTTCATGGTCATGGACACGCTCACCCGGTCGAGCGGGATGTCCGCGAAGAGGAGCTTCATGTCCTCGACCGAATCGATCGCGACGCCGGCCTTGCCGACATCGCCCGCCACCCGCGGATGGTCCGAATCGTAGCCGCGGTGCGTGGCTAAATCGAAGGCGACGGACAGGCCGGTCTGCCCGGCTTTCAGGCCGTTCTTGTAGAAACGGTTGCTCTCTTCCGCGGTCGAGAAGCCCGCGTATTGCCGGATCGTCCAGGGGCGGTTGGCATACATCGTCGCCCTTGTCCCGCGCACGAATGGGGCGAAGCCCGGCAGGCTGTCGAGTGGCTCGAGCCGCTCGAGGTCGGCGGCCGTATAAAGCGGCTTGACCCGAATCCCCTCGGGCGTTTCCCAGATCAAGCGATCGGGATCGGCGCCGCGCAGATCCTCCCGCGCGGCGGCGCGCCAGTCATCCAACGTCTTCCGGGGATTGTCAGCCATCTGCCTCTCCGGACTGCCGAGGAAAAGTATAGGGAAGCCGAGACCAAGCGTCACGCGAGGGCTTGGCCGCGCGCCCCGCAGGGCGCGTTTGGCCGTGACATCGATCGGCACTATGGTAGGCTTAGAGAATTATAGAATGGTCATTCTATTATAATTTCACTTTCATCAGGGCCCTGGCCTGTCAGCGATCGCTGGTCTGAAATCTCGAAATTATTTTTAACTATTCATTCTAGTAAATTATCGATGAGCCCTTGAGACTCTAACCGAAACCGGCC
>JBGPGW010000269.1:0-4826 GCA_041484095.1 Alphaproteobacteria bacterium
ATGGCTTCGGACAGGGCGAGTACAGGTATTTTACTTATCCGTTGCCGGAGATCGTCGCCGCATTGCGCACGACGCTCTATCCCATGCTCGCAGACGTCGCCAATCGCTGGAACACGTCCATGAATCAAAGCGTGCGCTATCCGCGTGTGCCCGCCGCTTTCCTGCGACGCTGCCATGCCGCGGGTCAAACGCGGCCGACGCCGCTTCTCCTCCGCTATGGCGCCGGCGACTACAACTGCTTGCACCAGGACCTCTACGGCGAGCATGTCTTTCCGCTCCAGATCGCGATTCTACTTTCGAACCCGGGCGCCGATTTCACCGGCGGCGAGTTCGTGCTCACGGAGCAGCGTCCGCGCATGCAATCACGCGCCGAGGTCGTCCCCCTCACGCAGGGCGAAGCAGTGATCTTCGCTGTCCACCAGAGACCAGTCCAGGGCAGGCGCGGCATTTATCGAGTGAACATGCGTCACGGCGTGAGCCGGCTGCGCTCGGGGCATCGCCATACCCTCGGGATCATCTTCCACGACGCCGCGTGAGCCGACGGGCGCCGCCCAGCCGCGCGATCTCAGTGCGACATCAGGACCGGTACGGTCATGTGCTGGATGACGTAGTGCGTGACGCCGCCGAACACGGATTCGCGCGCGCGCGAATGGTGATAGGCCCCCATCACCAGAAGATCGGCGCCGATGTCGGCACTCGCCGACAGAAGCACGTCCCCCACATCGAAGTTGCGCGGCCCGATCACGGCCGTTTCGCTGGGCGGACGGCCTGCCCGCGTGGTATGGCGCGTCGCGGCGATGCCCATGAATTTCAGATGGGCGACGATATCGGCATCGATCGCCTCGTCGTCGGCCCGCGGGTTGACGCGGTAGACGGTGGCTTCCTTCGCCTTCATCAGGAGGGGAACGGCGTCATGAACGGCTCGCGCCGATTCCCGCGACCCATCCCACGCGATGAGGGCACGCAAACCGGCCGAACGGAATTCGCCCGCACGCGGCACCAGGAGAACGGGACGGCCGGCCGCGATCACGATGTCCTCGGGCACGTTACGCTTTCGCCGATTGCCGTCTGCGTAGTCCGGCTGAGACGCGATGATGAGGTCGAAGCAGCGAGCGGTGCGCGTGATTTTCTCCGGCGAGTCGCCCGAAAGTTCCCGCCATTCGAAGGCAAGCTTGGCCTCCTTGGCTCTCTCGATCACGCTCGCGCGCGTCTGTTCAAGCTGCGTCGGCAAACCGCTGTCGTCGAGATCGGTGACGTAGACGGCCGTCACGCGCGCGCCAGCGTCAAGACCGATCGTCGTGGTGAGCGGCAAGAGCCGGTTAGGATCGCCGGCATCCATCAGCAGCACCATCACATCCTTGACCGCCATGCCTGCCCCCCGTTCTATGGTTTCGAACTGACACTCCCGATAGCACCTGCCCGCCGCTCTATCGCAGCCGGAGATGTTAAGATGCGGCTTCGCTCCGGCCCATGCGATGACCTAAATCATGTCCGAGCCGATCGCCATTCATGATGCCTAGCTTCCCGGCGATCTCGAGCGGCAGACATCGCTCCTCGGCCACCCGCGGGACTTTCCCAACCGCGCTCCCCGCTGGGAATGGGTCCGATCACCCTCGAATACGCAATATATTGGAGCCCTGTCCCGTTCATCCGGGCGCTGCTGGATCTTAGGACGGACCCGAATTATGGCGACCCCGGGGCGATCGCGATTCTGCTCAAGGCCGGAGCCGATCCATCTGCTCGAACTCGCATCGACGAGCTTGAAACGGCTCTCGAATCCGCCGAACGCGCGAATAGCCTTGAAGCGATCCGAGCGCTCAAGTCCCTTCAAAAGCCGTGAGCGGCATCGGGCGCTCGTGGGCCACCTCAAACGACATTGCGCGACTGGATCTTCGTGCCGTCGGAGAAGCGGGCGAAGCGCAGCGCGTGGAGATCGAGCGACGGCTTGCCGTCGAGCACGAGCTCGCTCACGAGCTTGCCCACGATCGGGCCCATCCCGAAGCCATGGCCGCTCAGGCCCGTGGCGATCACGAGGCCTTGCGGCTGCTCCAGGCGATCGATGACGGGAATGAGATCGGGCGTGAAGTCCATATAGCCCGCCCAGGTCTTCTCGATCGAGAGAGCGCCGAGATCGGGAAACACTTGGCGGAGTTTCCCGATCGCATCCGAGACGAGGCGCGGGTTGGGCGGGGGGTCGAGCGTTCGGAAGCGGAGAAGCTCCCGCTCGAACGCGGCCTTCGAGAAGCGCCCCATGAGATGTTCGGCGAATGATGCATTGAAGTGGAGCTTGAGGAAGTCGCGATGCTTGCGGAACGTCGACAGAAACGCCGGCATCTGGAGAAACGAGTCGAGCATGATGTCATGGTCCGCCGTCGTCCCGGCGGCGATGTTGAGCGATCCGTCCCGCCGCTGGCGAAACGCGACGCCCGACCAGACCCCCATTTTCGAGACCGTACGCGAAACAGGGGCCGTCCGCGCGACCGTCCCCTTCATCCAGAGTTGCGGCAGTTTGACTCCAATCGTCCGCAGAAGACGGCTTGTCCAGGCACCCGAGGCGCACACGACCGACGGCGCACGCACCGCGCCCTTCTCCGTGGCGACGCCTGAGACAGCGCCCCCGCTCCGCTCGATGCCCAACACGGCGCAATTCGTGTGCATGACGGCGCCGAGCCTCTCGGCCGCGCGCGCGATCGCGGGCGCCGCCTTCTCCGGCTCGGCGTGACCGTCGCTCGGCGTATAGAGCGCGCCGACCGCATTCGTTCGAATGCCGGGGATGAGCCGTTCCATTTCCGTGCGCGTGACAATCCGCGAATCGAGCTGGTGCAGCCTGGCGATCTCGAGCCATTCCTCGAATTCACCGAGACGCTCCTTGGTCTCCGCCGCGACGAGATTGCCCTCCTGTGTCCAGTCGAGATCGGCTTCGATCTCTCGCTCCAGCCCCTGCCAGATGCGGTTGCAGGCCATCATGAGGGGAATTTCGGCGGGATCGCGCCCCTGCTGGCGGACGAAGCCCCAGTTGCGGCTCGACTGCTCGCCGGCGATGCGTCCCTTCTCGAACAGGACGGGCCGCACCCCGCGCTTGGCGAGATAGTAGGCCGCGGCGCAGCCGACGATTCCGCCGCCGATCACGACGACGTCCGCATTCTTTTCCATGATGCCCTCAGCCGATGTTGCCGCCCCTAAACGGCATGCGCCTTGGCCCAGCGCACGACCTCCTCATGCGTGGCGAACCAGACGCCACCGCGCGCCTTCGCGTGCCGGATGATCTCCTCGAGGATCCAGATGCGCGAGCGATAACCGATGACGTGCGGATGCATGGTCAGCTGGAACAGCCCGCCCTCGTCATAGGCCGCCTCGAACTCGCGACGGAAAATATCGAACACGTCGGCGGGTGCGGTGTAAGGGCGCTGGGCCCCCATGCGGTTCATCATGAAATAGGGCGCATCGTCCCGAATCCATTCGACCGGCAGTTCGATGACCCCCGTCGGCTCGCCGTCGAGCAGGAGCTCGTAGCAATCCTCATCCGCCATGAGCGATGAATCATAGAGCAGGCCCATCTCCTTCTCGATCGCGAGCGTGTCGGGGCTGAAATCCCAGGACGGCGTGCGCACGCCGACCGGACGGGCCCCCGACACGCGCTCGAGCGTGTCGGCCGCGCGCATCATGAGGTCGCGTTCCACCTCGCGCGGCAGGACGGAGTTGAGCTCGTGAATCCACCCATGCACGCCGATCTCGTGGCCTTCGCCGACGACGCGGCGCTGTTCTTCCGGGTGGAGGAGCGCAGCCACGGCCGGGACGTAGAACGAGGCGCGCACGCCGTGTTTTTCGAGCACGCCGAGGATGCGGGGGATGCCGACACGGGCGCCGTATTCACCCCAGCCGAGCCGCCCGATCGACCGACCACCGTCGCGGAGCTCGTTCGTCTCGTGATCGGAATCGAAGGAAAGGGCCACGGCACAGCGCGCCCGTTCCTTCCAGATTTTGGGGCGGAGGCGCCGTCCCGCGCGCACGCGGTTGACGATGGCGCGCCAATGCGGCTCCGGCCATTGCCAGGGTTGAAGCGCTTGCTCGTTCATTCTCCCTCCTCGGCCCCGGGGCGGCACCCTCGGCTGCACGGGCGTGGATAGCGCCATGCGGATCCAAGTCTAGTCGGGCCCGCCACGAAAGAGCAGACCCCTATCGTTTCGGACTGTGGCGCAGCCGGGCACGGGTTAGAATAATCCAGCGCGGCCCGCATGGCGGCGCGATCCGCGGGGTATCGGAGGGGGCGCAGATGGGCTGGATCGCGCGTCGCGTCGTGATAGGCGTTGCGGTGTTTCTCTTTCCCATCGTCGCCGCGGCGCAAACGCCGGTCGACGTGGCACTCGTCCTCGCCGTCGACGCCTCCGGCAGCATCGATGAGGCCGAATTCGCCCTGCAGAAGGAAGGCATCGCCCTCGCCGTGACCGACCCCGTGATCGTGTCGGCGGTCCGGGCCGGCGCCAGGCGGAGGATCGCCATCGCCTATGTCGAGTGGGGCGCGCCCGGCGCGCCGCGCCTTGTCGTCGATTGGACCATCATCGCCGACAAGGCGAGCGCCGAATCCTTCGCGGCCGCTCTCCTCGCGGCACCCCGTTCGGCGCAAAGCTACAACGCCATCGGCGACGCGATCGTCCTTGCGGTGAATTTGATCGAGACCTGTCCATGCAAGCCGATGCGGTCCGTCATCGATATCTCCGGCGACAACCGCGACCTTCGAAGCCTTATTCCCGCCCCGCTCGCCCGCGATGTCGCGGTCAAGGCGGGCATCACGATCAACGCACTTGCCATCCTCCAAGACGACCGGC
>JBGPGW010000270.1:0-4810 GCA_041484095.1 Alphaproteobacteria bacterium
AGATCCATCGAGGAGCCACAGGAAGCCCGTGAAGGCGGGAAAAAGCACGGGCACGGCATAAATCGGCGAGAAGGCAAGCGTGGCCATGGCGCCGAGCCCGAAACTCAGCCCATAGCGCCGCCAGCCCGCGAGCGCGGCGATGCGTGCGGCAAGTCGGGAGAGGCGGCCAAAGAGCCCGGTCAAGATCCGGCCTGGCCCTCGGCTGAATTCGTCTCGACCGGCGCGATGGGTTTGGCGCCGCGGATTCGCACGCGTTTGACACGCCGCGCGTCGGCCTCGATCACTTCGAACTCGATTCCCGAGTCGTGCTTGATCAATTCGCCCCGGCCCGGCACGCGACCAGCCAGCGCGACCACGAGGCCGCCCAGCGTGTCGATCTGCGCGCGATCGCCCGCGGTCAACATCGGACCCACGGCAGCCTCGAACTCCCCGAGCGTCAGCCGTCCATCGGCCATGTAGGTTTCGTCGGCGCGACGGACGATCCGCGGGCTGCCGTCCACGTCGTGCTCGTCTTCGATCTCGCCGACGATTTCCTCGACCAAGTCCTCGATCGTCACGAGCCCGTCGATGCCGCCGTATTCGTCGACGACCAAGGCGATATGGGTGCGCGACTCGCGCATCTCGAGCAGAAGATCGAGAACCCGCATCGACGGCGCCACGAACAAGACGTCGCGGAGAATCTGGCTGAACGAGAATTCGGCATCGTTTCCCCAGTAGCGCAACACGTCCTTGATGTGAATCATTCCGATGACGTCGTCGAGGCGTTCCCGATAGACGGGCAGGCGCGAATGCGCCTCCGCCGCGATTGCCTTGACCAAATCGCACAGCGGCGTCGAAGCTTCGACGGCGATGATGTCCGCGCGCGGGACCATGACATCTTCGGCCGACAGCTCGCCGAGCTTCAATACGTTTCGGAGGAGGCGCCGTTCGTCCAGCTCCACGGAGGTCGTCGGAGCCTTCAGGTCTTCGATGAGCTCTTCCACGGTCTCACGAAGCGTGGGCTCCTCGATCTTCCTGCGCCGTTTCCCTCGCACCCAGTCAGCGACCGCACGAACCACCGAGACGCGTGTCCGCCCGTCCGAGCCGTTCGTTCTCATCGATTTCGCGACATCACTCATACGCGCCGCCGCTCTGCTTTCACCATGCAATCCGCGTCGTACGGATCCGGAATTCCCATATTCGCCAGCGCATCACGCTCGAGCCGTTCCATGCGCCGTGCGGCCCGCGCCGCCTGATGGTCATGGCCGAGCAAGTGAAGCACGCCATGCACCACCAGATGACAAAGGTGATGGGCCATCGGCCGGCCGCCAGCCAACGCTTCGGCCTGGATCGTCTCATAGGCCAGCACGACATCGCCGAGGGCACAGGGTGGGCCGCCTCGTCCGCTCCGCACGCCGCGGGATTGCCCGGGAAATGCGAGGACATTGGTCGGCTTGTTCTTGTTACGGTACCGTTTGTTCAACGTCTGGACCGTGGCATCGTCCGCCAGCACGATCGATAACTCGGTGCGCCGGGCGGCCGCCGCATGACCCGCGAGGGCGGCCTGCGCGGATGCCCGGCACAGCGTACCCGCCCTTGGAATGGTGCGCCGCCAGCGGCGACACAAGAACGTCACACCGATCTCCGGATTCCCGTCACGCGCCGGACGACGGCCGCGCGATCCGGTCGCGCCTGCCGCACGGACACGTATATCTGGCGCCTTGCGCGTCATTCGGATCGCTCACCCGCCGGCTTCAAGGCGAGCGGGACCTTTCCATGCGCATCGTAGGCGCGCACGATCTTGGTCACGAGCGGATGACGCACGACGTCCGCATCGGTAAACGTGATGGTGCCCATTCCCTCGATGCCGTAGAGAACCCTGAGCGCATCGACCATCCCGGACATGACTCCGGGCGGCAGGTCGATCTGGCTGATGTCCCCCGTGACGACCATTCGCGAGTTCTCGCCCAGCCGTGTCAGAAACATTTTCATTTGTCCGACCGTGCAATTTTGCGCCTCGTCGAGGATGACGAAGGCGTTCGAAAGCGTCCGGCCGCGCATGAAGGCGAGCGGCGCAATTTCGATCTCGCCATTCTCCAACTTCTTCGCGACGACTTCGGCCGGCAACATGTCGTGCAGCGCGTCATAAAGCGGGCGAAGGTAGGGGTCGACTTTTTCGCGAACGTCGCCGGGAAGAAAACCAAGCCGCTCGCCCGCTTCCACGGCAGGCCGCGACAGGATGATACGGTCGACCTGGCCACGAAGCATCATCGAGACGGCGACGCCGACAGCGAGATATGTCTTGCCCGTGCCGGCCGGCCCCTCAGCGAACACGAGATCGTAGCTCTCAAGCGCTCCCACATAGGCGGCCTGGGCGGCCGATCGCGCCACGATCAGGCGCCTCCGGGTCTGTATGGCCACCCGCCCGCGATCGGCCCCGTCCGACACGTCGCCTGCGCCGATATCATGCACGGCCAAGCGCACCGCGGCGTCGACCTCGCCCGTGTCGACCGAATGACCGCGCTTCAGACGGCCGTAGAGTTCGTTGAGTGCCCGGCTCGCCGCCGCCGCGGATCGATCGGGCCCGACGATGGCGACCCGGTTGCCCCTGCTGGACAGCGACACGCCGAGCTGTTTTTCGATGCGCGCCAAGAACTCATCGTGGCGCCCGAACAGTGACGACAAGAGGCGATTGTCATCGAATTGGAGAACGAGTGGTTTGCCGTCACTCGGCGAGGATTCGTGGTTCAATCCGCCCCCATCGGTGCAATGGCGTGCGACATCCCGGCGACCCTTTGCCGTTCGGGAGACCTGCGATCCCCGCAATCCGTTCGCTCGCCGGACAGGCTGTTCGCAAACGCCGCCGTCACTCTCACCGGCACGATTTGACCGAGCGATTCCCGCGGCGCGCGGAGATAGACGGACTGCATATGGGGGCTGCGCCCGATCAACTGGCCCGGCGCGCGCCCATGCCGATCGAGCAGGACGTCGAGTTCGCGGCCGACGAATCGCTCGTTGAAATCGCATTGGAGCCGATCGAGCAGCGTCCGAAGCCGCGCGAGGCGTTCGTCCACGATCCGCGCTTGGACTTGGTCGTCGTATGCGGCCGCGGGCGTTCCCGGACGCGCGCTATATTTGAAGGAATAGGCCTGGGCAAAACCCATCTCGTGCGCCAAACGCAAAGTCTCTTCAAACTCCGCCTCGGTTTCGCCCGGAAATCCCACGATGAAGTCAGAAGACAAGGCAAGGTCCGGCCGCGCAGCGCGCAAGCGGGTCGCGACGCGGCGATACTCGTCGGTCGTATACGTTCGATTCATGGCGGCCAGGATGCGATCCGAGCCCGATTGTGCGGGAAGGTGGAGAAAAGGCATCAGCTTCGGCACGTCGCGATGCGCCGCGACAAGATCGTCGTCCACGTCGCGCGGGTGGGACGTCGTATAGCGGATGCGTTCGAGGCCATCGATCTCCGCGAGATGGCGGATGAGCTGCCCCAGCCCGATTTCCCCAAAAGTCCCCGCGCCATGATAGGCATTGACGTTCTGGCCGAGCAGAGTGATTTCCCGGGCGCCGCACGCCACCAGGCGTTGGGCCTCCTTGATCACGTCGCGCGCGGGCCGCGAGAATTCCGCGCCACGCGTATACGGCACGACACAGAATGTGCAAAACTTGTCGCATCCCTCTTGGATGGTGAGAAACGCGCTCGGGCCCTGCGAGGCCGAGTCCTCCGGAAGATGATCGAACTTCGATTCGGCGGGAAATTCGGTATCGACCGCCTTCAAACCGCGCTCGGACGCATCGGCCACCAATTCAGGTAGCCGGTGATACGTCTGCGGACCAACCACGAGGTCGACAAACGGTACGCGCCGCAGCAACTCCTGCCCCTCGGCCTGCGCGACACAGCCGGCGACGCCGATGATAAGATTCCGTCCTTCGGCGTGACGGAGGCGTTTCAATTCGCGAAGGCGCCCCAATGCGGAGAAAACTTTTTCTGCAGCCTTTTCCCGAATATGGCAGGTATTCAAGATGATCAAATCGGCTTCGCCCGGACTCACCGCCCGCTCGTAACCATGCGCAGCCATGACATCCGCCATGCGAGCGGTGTCATACACGTTCATCTGACAACCGTAGGTGCGTATGAAGAGTTTCTTGACCACGCGCTCGTTACCGCCGCCTTCTCGCCAAGGCGGGCGGGAATACCTCCACCACTTTGATTAATTCCATCGTTTCAATAAGATAGGGTCAAGTCCGCGAGAGTCAAGAGACGCCGCCGACCGGGGCCGCCCCCGCCGTGAGCCCGACCGCCGCAATCCGCCCGGAAAGGGCCGCAGCCATGCCGCCCGTCACGGCCTGCTCGCAGTGCCGGGCCAATGCCTTGCGGTTGCCGTGCTCAGCGATCGTCGTCGCCGCATGGAACTGGACTTCAACAGTCACCGTCCCGAGGCCTAAGGCCTGCCAAATGTGTGACATCAAATCCATATCGCCATACCACGCATAGAAGGGCCGCAGATTTCGGCCGAGCGGCATTCCGTCCAGGCGCGTATAGACGACCGACACGGGCTGAACCGTCACATGCCGGCCATCGATTGCCGTCTCGGCACAACTGAGCAATGCGCTCTTGAAGGGAAGAGTGCGATTGCCGTCGCTGCTTGTCCCCTCGGGAAAAAGGATGAGATCGTCGCCGGCCTGCAAACGAGCGACGATCGCATCACGCTGCCCTGCCGTCGACCGCACCGCGCGGTCGACAAACACCGTACGCTGAAGTTTGGCCAGCAATCCGAAGAACGGCCACCTCTTGACCTCTGATTTGGCGATGAACGATCCCGGAATGAGC
>JBGPGW010000271.1:0-4726 GCA_041484095.1 Alphaproteobacteria bacterium
AGATTCGCATCGATCGTCGTCAACGCTTTCGCTTCCGCTCTCAGATCATCATGCATGGCGATTCTCCGTTCGAAGAGGGGGGCAGAGCCGAACGGGCCCGACACTCGATCATGCTGTGTCACTCAATCATGCTGCGTCACTCAATCATGCCGTGTCACCTGGCATGCTGTGTCACTTGGCCCGCCGGCGACCAAGCCGGGCACGCTCCTCATGACACATCGTTCGCCCGGATTGACGCCCCAACATCGGAACATAGCCCGACATCAGAACATAAAAGGAACACGATGATGGTCAAGCCAGGTCGCCTGGCTTGCGTCTTCTCAGATCACGTCGGAGACGATCGTGAGCGATGCCGCGCGCAGGGTGGGCAGAACATCGGTCAAGGACCGGCCTTCCTTCAGGCGGCGCTGGCCGTCGGTGAGGAGGTAGTCGCCGCGTTTGCGCGTGCCGGGTGCGAACTTGGCGATGGTGAAAAGGGGGCGGGAATCGCTGTGCCGGAAGACGGAAAAGACCGCGGCCGACGCACTATGATCGATGGCGTAATCGCGCCACTCGCCGCGTGAGACGCGCCGGCTGTAAAGGGAAAGAAGCTGGTTGAGTTC
Organism: Alphaproteobacteria bacterium; assembly: GCA_041484095.1. Taxonomy (GTDB): domain Bacteria; phylum Pseudomonadota; class Alphaproteobacteria; order CADEGL01; family CADEGL01; genus JBGPGW01. The sequence continues at coordinate 603 of JBGPGW010000271.1, forward strand.
GTGCCGGTTGAAGAAAACCGGTTTTTGGCGCGGTCGAAAATCCGCGAGGCGAACCACACTCGCCATGCGCCAAGCCTCCCGTCGCGCGCAACGTGGCCTTCAGTGTTTCCGATTTCGGCGGGTGAGTCCAGGCTCGGCGTGGAGGGCGATTGGTAGCCTGTCGCTACTGGACGAGGCGGGCAGCTTCTTGTTTGTTCGGCTGGGTATAGCAGTTGATTTCCCCGAGGGTGCGATAACAATACCCGTCCGCCGCCGGAGCGGGGACGCCGAGCTGGTCGTTTTGGCGCATCCGCCACGCCCTGACATCGTCACAGCCAGGGAGGCCAGCCGCAATACAAAGGGCGGCCAGGAGGGCGGCAGGAAGGCGAGACCAGCGCATGGACATGTTAGAAGCGACCACATAGGTTCCGGGGGTAAGAGGACGGTATCGCGGAATTCGATAAGATTTCCGTAACGCCCATCGCCAGGGCGGCCGGCCGGAGCTGAGGTTTACGGTCTGGCCGGAGCCGGGCTATGGTTAGCGCCGCGTAAACGGCCGGGAGATCGCCGTGTCGGACATTTTCCAAGAAGTCGATGAGGATCTAAGACAGGATCGGGCGCTGGCCCTGTGGCAGCGCTACGGGAAATACGTGATCGCCGTCGCGGTCCTGATCGTCCTGTTGACGGCCGGCTATGTCGCGTGGAACGACTACCGCCAGCGTCAACGCGAGGCGAGCGGCGAGCGCTATGCCGCGGCCGTGGCCCTCGTGGCGGAAGGCAAAGGCAGCGAGGCCGCGACGGCCTTCGGGGCCGTGGCGCAAGACTCGGGCGGGGGATATGCCACGCTTGCGCGGCTCGAGGAAGCCGCCTTGCGCGCGCGGCTTGGCGAGGTCGACGCCGCGCTCGCGATCTACGACGGGCTTGCCGCCGATCGGAGCGCGCACAAGGATATGCGCGAGCTCGCGGTGCTGCTTGCGGTGCTCCACCGTCTGGATACGATCGAGCCCGCGCCGGCGATCGAGCGCTTGAAGCCGCTGACGGCGGAGGGCGGCGCGTGGCGCTTTTCCGCGCGGGAGATGAGCGCGCTTTTGGCACTCCGCACCGGCGACACGGCAGGGGCCAAGGAAACCTACAAGTCGCTGGCCGACGATCTCAAGGCTCCCGCCGCGCTCAGGGCACGCGCGGCCGAAATGCTGGCCGTGCTCGGTGCGTGAGCCGAGCGATTTGTGTTCGACATGATGCGCGTTCTTCTCGGTCTCGTGCTCGCGGTCTTTCTCGCCGGCTGCGACCTGTTCGGTGAAAAGAAGAAGGATCCGCTGCCGGGTGAGCGCATCCCGATCATGATGCTCGACCGGCAGCTCGAGCCGGACGAGCGGATTGCCGATCTGGCCGTGCGGCTTCCGCCGCCCGAAGTGAACGCCGAATGGCCTCAGACGGGCGGCACCGCCGATCATGCGATGCAACACCTGGCGCTCGCGGGGGTGCCCAAGCGGGCATGGCAGACCTCCATCGGCACGGGATCCTCGCGTGATCGCCGTGTGCTGACGCAGCCGATCGTCGCCAATGGCCGCGTGTTCACGATGGACGCCGAAGGCCAGGTCAGCGCGTTCGAGGCGCAGGGCGGGCGCCGGCTGTGGCGGGAAAATGTCCTTCCCGAGAGCGCCGAGCGCGACGCGATCGGCGGCGGTCTCGCCTTCGATGACGGCACGCTCTTCGCGACGACGGGTGCGGCGCAGGTTCTCGCGCTCAATCCGGAGAACGGCAAAGTTCTGTGGCGGCAGTCGGTCACGGCGCCGCTGCGATCGGGCCCGACGGTGGCCCATAACCGGGTCTTTGCCGTCAGCGTCGACAATCAGCTTCACGTCCTCGACGCGCGGGACGGGGCCAAGCTGTGGGCGTATGCCGGCATCGCGGAAACCGCGAGTCTCCTCGGCGGATCGAGCCCGGCGGTGGAAGGCGACGTCGTCGTCGCGCCGTTTACCTCGGGCGAGCTGGTGGCGCTGCGACTCGAAAACGGCCGGCAACTCTGGCAGGACACGCTCATCGCCGTACGCCGCATCGACGCGGTGTCGGGGCTGGCCGACATTCGCGCCCTGCCGGTCATGGACCGGGGCCGCATCTACGCGATCAGCCACAGCGGCCGCATGGCGGCGATCGACCTCCGCTCGGGCTCTCGCGTGTGGGACATCCCGCTCGCGAGCACGCAGACGCCCTGGGTGGCGGGCGACTTCCTCTTCGTGGCGACGACGCTGAACGAGGTCGCCTGTCTGTCGCGCCGCGACGGGCGCGTGCGGTGGGTCGTCCAGCTTCCCATCTTCGCGGATCCCAAGAAGCAGAAGGAAAAAGTGATGTGGGTCGGCCCGGTGCTTGCCGCTGATCGGCTCATCGTCGCGGGTTCGCACGGCCGCGTGTTGTCGCTCTCGCCCTATGACGGCAGGATTCTCGGCGAGGTCAAGCTGTCGTCGGGTGTCCATATCTCGCCGGTCGTGGCGAATGAGACGCTCTACGTCCTGACCGACGACGCCGATCTCATCGCGTTCAGATAGCGCGCGGATTCATGGCGTTCACGGTCGCCATTGTGGGGCGCCCGAATGTGGGCAAGTCCACGTTGTTCAATCGCCTGGTCGGCCGGCGGACGGCGCTCGTCCACGACGCGCCCGGTCTGACGCGCGACCGGCGCGAAGGCATGGGCAAGCTCGGCGATCTCTCCTTCCGTCTCATCGACACCGCGGGCCTCGAAGAGGGACGGGAAGGCGCGCTCGTGACGCGGATGCGCGAACAGACCGAGCGTGCGCTTCGGGACGCGGACGTGGCGCTGCTCCTCATCGATGCGCGCGAAGGGATCACGCCGCAGGACCGCCACTTCGCGCAGTGGATACGGAAATCCGCCGCGCGCACGATTCTCGTCGCCAACAAGTGCGAAGGGCGCAAGGCCGAGGAAGGCTTCTACGACGCCTATACGCTGGGGCTGGGGGAGCCCGTTCCGATCTCGGCCGAGCACGGGCAGGGGCTTGGCGATCTTTACACGGCGATCGCCGAACGGGTCGATACCGAAGCGCCGCAGGAAGACGTCTTGGTGCCGTCCGACCGGGTCGAGATCGCGATCGTCGGACGGCCCAATGTCGGCAAGTCGACGCTCGCCAATCGGCTGATCGGGGAGGAGCGGCTTCTGACCGGGCCCGAGCCCGGTGTCACGCGCGATGCGATTGCCGTCGACTGGTCGTATGACGGCCGATCGCTTCGGCTCGTCGACACGGCCGGCATTCGCCGCCGCACGCGCGTGAGCGACGATCTCGAGGCTCTCGCGGTCCAGGATTCGGAGCGCGCGATCGGGCGCGCGGCGGTGGTGGTGCTCGTGATCGACGCGGAGGCCATGCTGCACAGGCACGACCTGCGCATCGCGGAGATGGCGATCGACGCGGGGCGCGCCTTCGTCATCGCGGCCAACAAGTGGGACGTGGTGCAAGACCGCCGCGAAGCACTCGGCCGCCTGCGCGACCGTATCGAGACATCGCTGCCTCAGATCCGCGGCGTCGCGGCCGTGCCGATCTCGGCCGTGACCGGCGAGGGCATCGACCGCATGATGTCGGCCATCTTCGAGGCGCATGCGCGCTGGTGCCGGGAACTGGCGACGCCCGCGCTCAATCGCTGGTTGCGCGAGGCGATCGAAACGCACAGCCCGCCCATGGTCGGCGGACGGCGGCTCAAATTCCGCTACATGACCCAGACCTCGGCGCGGCCGCCGACCTTCACGGTATTCTCGAACATGCCGGGCAAGGTTCCCGAATCCTACACGCGCTATCTCATGAATAGCCTGCGCGCCGCCTTCGATCTCGACGGCGTGCCGCTGCGTCTTCATCTCCGAAAGACGCAGAACCCCTACGTGGATTCGTAACGGGACGAATCGCCTCACGCCGCATACCCCCCCTTGCACTCGGTGCAATACTGCACTTGCCGGGGCGAAGCGGACGACGCACCTTTTTTGAGGCAACAAGCGGTCAGGTGACGGAATGAGCCGAAAGCTCTGGCTGGCGATCCTCTGCGGCGGACTCATCATCACGATCTGCGTGGGCGCGCGGCAGTCCTTGGGCCTGTTTTTGAAGCCCATGAGTCTCGATCTCTCGATCGGCCGCGAGCTGTTCGGG
>JBGPGW010000272.1:0-4695 GCA_041484095.1 Alphaproteobacteria bacterium
CTTCAGACGGATCTCGACGCGCTCGGCTTCAACATCGTCGCCTATGGATGCACGACATGCATCGGCAACTCGGGCCCGCTTCCCGACGCGATCAGCAAGGCGATCGAGACGGGTGATCTCACGGTCGCGGCCGTGCTTTCGGGCAACCGCAACTTCGAGGGCCGCGTCCATCCCCTGACCAAGGCAAACTATCTCGCCTCACCACCCCTCGTGGTCGCCTATGCACTCGTCGGGTCGATGCAGGTCGACCTTCACAAGGATCCGATCGGGACCGCTCCCGATGGCTCCAAAGTGTTCCTCAGGGACATCTGGCCGTCCAACAAGGAGGTACGCAAGACCATCGAGCGCGTGCTCACGCCCGAGATGTTCCGTCGCCGCTATGCGAACGTCTTCGAGGGCGATCAGGCATGGCGTTCGATCAAGACGGTCGAAGGACGAACCTACAAATGGGCGCCGTCGAGCACCTACGTGCAACATCCGCCATTCTTCGATTCGATGGGCGGCGCGCCTCAGCCGGTGTCGGATGTGAAGGCCGCGCGGATTCTCGGGCTTTTCGGCGATTCGATCACGACCGACCACATCTCGCCCGCCGGCTCGATCAAGACCGATAGCCCGGCCGGCAAATATCTCGTCTCGCACCGGGTGCGGCCGGCGGATTTCAATTCCTACGGCGCGCGACGCGGCAATCACGAAGTCATGATGCGCGGGACATTCGCCAATACGCGGATTCGCAATGGGATGGTGCCGGACGTGGTTGGCGGATTCACCCGCCATATCCCAAGCGGCGAGGTCATGGCGATCTACGATGCCGCGATGAAATATGCGGCCGAAGGCGTGCCGCTCGTGATCTTCGCCGGCAAGGAGTACGGCACCGGCTCGTCACGCGACTGGGCCGCGAAAGGCACGCGCCTCCTGGGCGTGCGCGCAGTCGTCGCGGAAAGCTTCGAGCGCATTCACCGCTCGAATCTCGTGGGGATGGGCATTCTGCCTCTCCAGTTCAAGCCCGGAGCCGATCGGAAGACGTTGAAACTCGATGGCAGCGAGACGGTGGATATCGCCGGGCTATCAACGGGGCTCAAACCCCGGATGGAAATGAGCTGCCGAATCACGCGGGCTGACGGCGCGGTCGAGGCGGTAACGCTGCTCTGCCGAATCGACACGCTTGATGAGATCGAGTATTTCCGCAACGGCGGCATCCTGCAGTATGTGCTGCGTGGCATGCTCAAGGTCGCGTAAAGCGCGGAGTCGGATCGTCCCGCAGCGGCCTCTAGCGCGGCAAACGTCCGGGAGCGCAAAAGCATGCACGTCGACGAGGCCATTACGAGCCGGCGCTCGGTGCGCGCATTTCTACCTGATCCCGTCGACGAGACGGTCGTCCGTCATATTCTGGAAGTTGCCGCGCGCGCACCGTCCGGCAGCAATACGCAGCCATGGAAAGTCTATGTCGTCGCCGGCGCCGCGAAGGAGCGGCTCAGCGCAGTCATTCTCAAGGCGCGGCGCGACGATCCGCCGGAGGCGCATCGCGCCGAGTACTTCTACTATCTTCGAAACTGGCGCGAGCCTTATCACAGCCGGCGTCGAAAGATCGGATGGGGCCTTTACGGCCTCGTCGGGATCGAGAAGGGCGACGTCGAGGGCAGTCGACGCCAGCATGATCGCAACTTCATCTTCTTCGATGCGCCGGTCGGCATGATCTTCACGCTCGATCGCGATTTGGAAAAGGGCAGTTGGATCGATCTCGGCATGTTCATCGACAACATCATGCTCTCGGCGCGCGGCCAGGGGCTCCATACCTGTTCCCAGGCCGCGTTCATGGATTATCACAAAGTGATTCGGCCGGAACTTGGCATACCCGAGCAGGAGATCGTCGTTTGCGGCTTGGCGATCGGCCGGGAAGATACGGGCAAGCCGGAAAATCGGCTTAGAACAGAGCGCGAACCAGTCGATCGCTTCACTCGCTTTTTCGGATTTTGAGCGCTCAGACGCGACGCAAATTGCGATGCTCTATGCACGCTGCGCCAGTATCGCGACAGGTATAGGGCCACCGCGCCTCATTGTGCAGTGCGAGTTGCCGGATTGTTCCGCTTATGGGGTGGCAAGGCACCTCTTTCGGATGATGCCGAGGCCTCATCGTCTCGCTGGCATAATCTTTGCGAAAAATTAACCAAAATGCCCCGATAAGGGGGTGTCGGTCTTTGGGCAGAGATACCGAAATAAGGTATTCCGCTAAGCCCAAAGGCGCCAAATAGCCGAGTTGGTTTAGTCGGCGATTCGTCGGTGTGGGGGGATGTTATGTCTTGGAAGCTTATTCCAAATGCGGGAGCGATCGAGTTCCCGGTACTGCATACTGACCCGGGCGTTGCCCCGTGGCCGGCGACGACCGTTCGACGCAGAAGCGAGCGGCTGTACGCGAAATGGCTCGATGCCCGGAACGGCGCGGCGATGCCGGCGTGGTCCGCGCTTGGTTCCGTGATGGGACCCGATCTCTCGACCTATTGCGTCATGGGGGAATTCGGAACGTCGGAAGGCGATCCCACCATCACGGGGATGGGGATGCATTTTTCGGAGAGCCTCAACGTGTCGGGCGATGAGGACAAGACCGTCGCCAGTTATCCCGCTGCCGTTCTCATCGGAATCATCCTCTCGCTCAGCTCCCAGCTGCAGCACAACTGGACTCCCATTCAAAGTGCGGGAGAGTTCTTCTCCGAGTTCAACAAGCTGATCCGATATCGGGCCGCCGTCCTTCCTTTCGGCGAAAGCCGCTCGCGGGTCGAGAACTGGCTCGGGATCGCGAGCTGGATTGTGGCGCCAACGGCCGAGGGATCCCCCGTTCGCCATTGAGCGCTCGGCGCCGGGAACATACCGACGTTGAGATGGATCAAAGACGGGCCTCACCCGTCTCTCCTTAGATTGTAACCTCTGTGGCCCGTCCATGCCGGGCGGGTCGTTCGCCGCTCCGCCACGACAATGGCGGAGCAAGCGTGGAGGTTACTCGTGCAGATCCCACTCAAGATAACGTTTCGTGGTCTCGATCCGTCGGACGCCGTCCGTGCCAAGATCGAGGAACGCGTCGGTCGCTTGGAGCGATTCCACACCAGAATCACGGGCTGTCGCGTGGTGGTGGAAACCGCCGACAAGCATCGCCACAAGGGTCATCTCTATTGCGTGCGTGTCGACGTCGTCGTGCCGCGCGGCGAGGTCGCGACGAATCGCGCTCCGACGAAATCGCAGGAGCACCAGGACGTCTATGTTGCGATTCGGGATGCCTTCGATGCGACGGAACGCCGGCTTGAGGATCACGTGCGTCGCATTCGCGGTGACACGAAAAGCCGAGAGACGCAGCCACATGGCCGCGTAATAAAGCTGGTCCGCGAGCGGGACTACGGCTTCATCGAATCATCGGATGGGCGCGAAGTGTATTTTCATCGGAACGCGGTGACAGACGATGCGTTTGATCGGTTGGAGATCGGTGACGAGGTGCGGTTTGCCGAAATTGCCGGCGACGAAGGGCCGGTTGCGAGCACGGTGTACATCGTGGGCAAGCATCATCCCGGCGCATAGACGCCAGGGCCCGGGATCGTGCCTCGCATATCCGAGTGAAGCGTTCTTGAGCGCGGATTGAACCGATGGTGGCAAGTATGGACGTCTCCGAGGCCGTATGGGCCGACCGGCGTCGCGCACTCATCGCGGAGATCGAGGCTGAAATGTTCGAGCTCGAGAGCCGCCTCGGCAAGGGGGCGCTCGATCCGCGCGTTGTTTCGGCGTTGGCGAGCGTGCCGCGTCACGAATTCGTCACGCGCGACCTGTGGGACCGGGCGTATGTCAACGCGCCCCTTCCAATCGGATTCGGGCAGACGATTTCGCAGCCCTTCATTGTTGCGTTCATGACCGACATGCTCGAGCTCCTGCCCACGGATCGGGTCCTCGAGATCGGCACGGGATGCGGATATCAGAGCGCCGTTCTTGCGCGATTGGTGCACGAGGTGTTCAGCGTGGAGGTCGTGCCGGAACTCGCAGCGGAAGCCCAAGAACGCCTGAAGCGGCTCGGATTCACGAATGTCGAGATTCGGGCCGGCGATGGCCGAGCGGGCTGGCCGGAACGCGCACCCTTCGATGCCGTCATTGTCACCGCTGCGGCGCGGGAGATTCCGCCTGCCCTTCTCGAACAATTGAAGCCCGGCGGCCGAATGGCGATCCCGCTCGGCAATCGCATGTTCGGCCAGGATCTCGTCATAGTCCGCAAGGATCAGGCCGGGGTCATCAGCCGGCGCGTCGTCTTGCCGGTCGCGTTCGTCCCGCTCGTCAAGATCAAGGAACGCTAAGCGCGGGATTTTGCGCTGCGGGCGGGTGTATCGTCGCCGGGATGGCACAGCCGCTGCCGCATCAATCGGGGCCCGTCGATGACGCAACCGCACATGCCTTCGCAGCGCTGTGAGACGCTTCAGGACTTCGTGTTCGCCTTGGCACGGCATGGTCGGCGGCCGGCCGTTGTCGCGATCGATGCGGAAGGGCGGAGCAACGCGCTCAGCTACGCGCAGCTTGCCGACGCAGCCGGCATCTTCGCCGAACGGCTTATGCGCGATGGAATCGGCGCGGGAACGCCCGTGGTGCTACTCGCGCCGACCCGGCCGGCGTGGATCGTGGCGCGGCTGGCGCTCATGCTTCTCGGTGCACTCGCCGTTCCGCTCGACGATC
>JBGPGW010000273.1:0-4631 GCA_041484095.1 Alphaproteobacteria bacterium
CCGCGCTGGGTACCGTGAGGGCTGAGTGCTTGAACGTCTCGACCACATCCGCCACCGCCTCGACCTCGCTGCCTGGCCCGATACCTTCTGCTCGGTGTTGGCCCGCCGCGTCCTAATCTTCACGGACATCCCATGGCTTCTCGCCCAACTGGAGGAGCGCACAAACCCGGCACATACAGTGACTCCGTACAGCCAATTCAAGTGGGCTGAAGACACCTATGGTCCTGTAACTGCTAGGGATTTTGTGGTAGCGGCGGAGGGACTCGAACCCCCGACCAAAGGATTATGATTCCTCTGCTCTACCAGCTGAGCTACGCCGCCACAGATGCTTCGACGAAAACGTCCCGCATTTAGGTCGGGCGAGGCTCCCGTGTCAACGCCGCCGCACCCATGGGACGGATCGGATCAGGCCGCCTCTGCGGCTGCGTCCCGCCTGATCCAGCCGCCGCCGAGCACCCGGTCGCCCTCGTAAAAGACGCAGGCCTGGCCGGGTGCGATACCGTATTGGCACTCGTCGAGCGTGACGTCGGCTCCGCCGTCCGGGCGCGGCGACAGTGTCGCGGCGACGGGCGCCATCGTCGATCGCAGCTTGACCTGCCCCCGCCACGCCGCCGCCGGCCCCGTCCCGGCGCCGAGCCAGTTGACGGCACCCAGCGTCACGCGGGCCCGGCCGAGCGCCGCCTTGGGCCCGACCACGACCTGACGGCGGCCGGGATCGAGGCGCACGACATACAGCGGCTCCTCGCCGCTCACGCCCACGCCGCGCCGCTGGCCGATCGTGAAACGGATGATTCCGTCGTGACGGCCGACGACGCGGCCATCGAGATCGACGATCTCGCCGGGCTCGGCCGCACCCGGGCGTAGCCGCTCCACGAGAGTCGCATAGTTTCCCTGGGGCACGAAACAGATGTCCTGGCTGTCATGCTTCGCCGCGACCGGAAGGTCGAACCGGCGCGCGATCGCGCGCGTCTCGTCCTTCGCGAGATCGCCCAGAGGGAACCGCAGGCTTCGGAGCTGGTCGCGCGTGGTCCGAAACAAGAAGTAACTTTGGTCGCGCGTGCCGTCCGCCGCGGCGCGGAGCTCCGGGCCGTCCTGGCCCTCGGCGCGCCGCACATAATGGCCCGTCGCGAGCGCGTCGGCCTCGAGATCGCGCGCCACCGCAAGAAGGTCGCGGAACTTCACGGTCTCGTTGCACAGCACGCAGGGAATCGGCGTCTCGCCCGCGGCGTAGCTGTCGGCGAAGCGTTCGATGATTTCGTCCCGGAACCGTTTTTCGTAATCGAGCACGTAATGCGGAATCGACAGCCTGTCGGCCACGCGCCGCGCGTCGTGAATGTCCTGGCCGGCGCAGCACGCGCCCTTTCGCCCCACGGCGCGGCCGTGGTCATAGAGTTGCAGCGTCACCCCGACGACCTCGTAGCCGGATTCGACCAGGAGGGCGGCGACCGCGGAGCTGTCCACGCCGCCCGACATGGCCACCACCACGCGGCTCCGTGACGCCGGTTTTCGAAACCCGAGATCGATCATGGGCCGAACTATAGGCGCCGCCGACCCTGTGGCAAGGGCGTCCAGGCGGGCTTTCTTGGTGTAGTCTCTCGTGTGGGCGGAGGATGCAACATCGCAGGGAAGCTCAGATGTCAGATCACCCCCTTCGCATCGGCTTGGCCGTCTGGCTGATCGGGTCCGCAGCCGCCTGCGCGACGGGCGAGCCGACCGGGTCGAACTCCTACCAAGTCGGCTACACGGATGGTTGCATCACGGGGTTCAGCGATGCCGGAAAGCCGGGCTTTGAAAGCGTGTACCGCCGCGACGGCGAGCGCTTCGCCGCCGATCCTGAATATCAGCGCGGCTGGACCGAAGGAGAGAAGTCCTGCTACGCGGCCGAAATGAACTTCCCGACCATGAGCGGGTTTGCCGATCACGGCGTGTTCCGAGGCCCATGACGTTCGGCCCCTCCGATGGGCCGCCCAGATCGGTTCGACCGTCACGTTCGTTCTCTTTGCAGGAGGCACGGGCACATCGTCCCCGCGCATTGCGGCCTATGAGATGGGCCATTGGGACGCGTGCAGCACGGGCTACAACCAGGCGGGCAAGCCAGGCTACGAAGCGGCGGCGCGAGGACGTCGAGCGTTTTGCGACGGATGGGGAATACCGGCGCGGGTGGGACGACGGCGACAAGGACGACTATGAGGATGAGATGGGCCTGCCCGGCATGGACGGACGGGTCGGGCCCGGCTTCGCGCCCGGCGCGCGCGATCAGCCGCGCGGCGCGCGAAGGCCCATGCTCCAGAAGGCCGCTTCGAGCCGCGTCGCTTCGCGGAACGTCGACTGGAGCGACCGCAGGCGCGGATGGCCGGCCGCGACCGGCGAGCCAAGGCGCCGCGCCGCCACGCGATCGAGTTGGGCGATGGCGCTCGTCGCGACCGCGCCGTATTCGTCGCCCGCGTACATCTCGATCCAGCGGCGATAGGGATTGCCCTTGAGACGCGTGGCCGACGCGCGCAGGAGCGACCGCCCGATCTCGGCATAGCCGACGACGCAAGGGGCCAACGCCACGAGCAGATCGAGCAGATCGCCGGCGAGGCCAGCCTCGAGCACGTAGCGCGTGTAGGCCATCGTCTCCGGCTCTTCGGGCACGGCGGCCATGTCGACTTCCCCGAGGCCCCAGCCGCGGCAGAATTCGACATGGAGACTCATCTCCGTGTCGACGAGCGCGGACAGCGTGGCCGCCGCCTCGCGCATCTCCCGAAGCGTCCCGCTCTTGTAGGCTGCGAGCCCATAGGCACGGGCGAAATGGATGAGGAAGAGATAGTCCTGCTTCAGATAATGCCGGAAGCACGCCTCCGGCAGCCGGCCGGAGCCGAGCGCGCGCACGAATTCATGGCCGGTATAGGCGCGCCATTCGGCGCGGCAGCCGGATTTGAGACGGCCGAACAATCCCGGGCGCGGCGTCTGTCGAGGCGATCCCATCCTCCGGGTCATCCCACCAGCATGTTGCGGGTCGTCTTGGGCAGCGAGACGACGAGCCCGTCGAGCGCCTCGCTCACGACGATCTGGCAGCCGAGGCGCGATGTCTTGGTGACGCCGTAGGCGAGATCGAGCATGTCTTCTTCGTCTTCGCTCGGCGGGGGCAGCCGCTTGGCCCAGGCGGGATCGACGATGAGGTGGCAGGTCGAACAGGCGATGGCCCCGTCGCAGGCACCCTCGATATCGAGGCCGGCGTCGCGGCCGATTTGCATGAGCGTCTTGCCGACCGGCGCGTCAAGCTCGCGCCGGATGCCGTTCGGCTCGATGAATATGATTTTCGGCATCACCGACGACCGCCGGCTGAGCGGCGCTTACCGCTCAAACGTGAAAGGACTCGCCGCAGCCGCAGCGCCCTTTCTCGAGCGGGTTGTTGAAGACGAAGCCGGACTGGAATTTGTCCTCGACGTAATCGACCTCGGTGCCCAGCACGAACATGATCGCCTTGGGATCGATGAAAATGGTGACGCCCCTGTCCTCGACCACCTCGTCATGCGGGTGCTTGGCGTCGACATATTCGATCCGATAGGAGAGGCCCGAGCACCCCTTGGTCTCGACGCAGAGGCGCAAGCCCGCCGCCGCGCCGCCGCGCTGCGCGAGAAGATACCGCACGCGTTCCGCCGCCGGATCCGTCAGGGTAATCGCTTTGGGCCGCTCAGCCACGTGCACGCTCCATCATGTCGAACTCAATATAAGCGCGTTTCCCCTCAGATCAATCCAAGCTCGAGCCGCGCCGCTTCCGACATGCGGCTTTGGTCCCAAGGGGGGTCCCAGACCACGTTCACCTTGGCGTCGGAGACCCCGGGCGTCATGCGGATGCGCTCCTCGATCTCGCCGGGCATCGTGCCGGCCACCGGGCAAGCCGGGGCGGTCAGGGTCATGTCGACCCACACGCGGCCGGCCGCGTCCACGCCCACATGGTAAATGAGACCCAGCTCGTAAACGTTAACGGGAATCTCGGGGTCATAGCAGGTGCGGATGACGTCGATGACGCCGGCCAAGAGAGCCTCCTGACCGGGCGACACGCCCTGCCGGGCCTCGGCCCACTCGTCGTGCGTCACCGCCGCGCCCGCCGTGGCCTCGGATGTCTCGATGCTCAGTCCTTCGTTCGCCACGTTCACATCCCCATCCTTCGGTTGACTATTCGGTCGAGACCGCGTCATCGCGGGATTCGAGCGCCGCGATGAATGTATGCCACGGCAGGGTCGCGCATTTCACGCGCACCGGAAACTCGCGCACGCCTTCGAACACGGCCAGCCGATCGAGGTCTTCGGCGGCGGCCTCATCCGTTCCCGTCACCATGCCGTGGAAACGCTCGAAGACGGTCCGGGCCTCGTCCACGCTCATTCCCTTCAGCGACTCCGTCATGAGGGAGGCCGACGCCATCGAGATCGCGCAGCCATGCCCCTCGAAATGGACGTCCGCCACGACGCCGCCGGCGATCGTGAGATAGACCGTGACCGAATCGCCGCACAGCGGATTGTGTCCATCCGCCCTGCGATTGGCGCCCGCGAGCGCGCCGAAATTGCGGGGCCGCTTGCTGTGATCGACGATCACTTCTTGGTAGAGGTCGCGAAGGTCCGACATCAGCCGAAATACCTCTGGAC
>JBGPGW010000274.1:0-4626 GCA_041484095.1 Alphaproteobacteria bacterium
AACTACGGAGCGCCAAGCCTAGGTTCATAAGCCGGGTGGTCCGCGGCCGCGGAGGAAGCTGCATGATTCGCGGATTGGGTCGCTCAACACCAAGGCCGAGGGCGGTCAACGAGTCAGTTCCCATGTCGACAGCGAGAGCCTGCAGTGGTGTCAGCGGCAGAGGAATTGGGAAGAGAGCGAACGCGAGATAAGGGACGAGCTCGGCGACGTTGTGCACCAAAACATAGGCGAGAAACTTGCGGATATTTTCGAACACCGCACGTCCCTCTTCGACCGCATGGACGATGCTGGCAAAATTGTCGTCCAGCAGAACCATGTCGGCAGCCGCTTTGGCCACGTCCGTGCCCGCGATCCCCATGGCGATACCGATGTGCGCTGCCTTCAATGCAGGCGCGTCATTGACCCCGTCGCCAGTGACGGCCACGACATGCCTTTTGTTCTTGAGAGTCTCCACGATACGTAACTTCTGATCGGCGCCGACCCGGGCAAAGATGATTTCCGGCGCATCCAGAACGAGTTGGAGTTGACTTGGCGAAAGGCGTCTAAGGTGATCGCCAGTGACAATGACTGGATCATCGGACTCTACGAGCCCGATCTCACGGGCGATCGCCGTCGCCGTCTGAGGATGGTCGCCCGTCACCATAATGATTTTGACGCCGGCCTGGCGGCATTTGCGGACCGCCTCCGGTACCTCCGTCCGCGGCGGATCTTCGAGGCCCACGAGCCCGTCAAAGACCAAGCTCTGCTCGAGCCCGTCATGAGTATAGGCGGCCGGGAGTCTTCGGGACGCGAACGCGAGGACGCGCAATCCCTTTTGCGCCATCGTCTCCTGGGCGCGGACAATCGTGTGCATCACCTCAGGCGCAAGCGGTCGGATGCGGCCGCGATCGATGATGGAGCCGCACAGCGGGAGAACGGATTCGGGCGCGCCTTTGCAGAAAAGAACGGGGCCGGTCGGCATCGCGTGCACAACCGACAGGCGCATCCGGTCGGAATCGAACGGAATTTCATCCAATCGGCGGGAAGCAAGAATCGCAGGAAGTGCTTTTCGGGCCATCTCAACCAAAGCAACTTCCATCGGATCGCCCAACAACCCCTTGTTCCGGCTGTTCTCTGTCTCCTTCAGATCATGGCAGAGGCCGGCCCCGACGAAGAAATCGAGATTCGACTGCACGAGCTGAGGATCGTATTCCAACGCCGTAGTCGCCACCTTCTCTCCGCCAAGGAAAAGCTCTCGAACCCGCATGCGGTTCTCAGTCAGCGTCCCGGTCTTGTCGGTGCAAATCACCGTTGCGGAACCGAGCGTCTCCACCGAAGCCAGATGGCGAATGAGGACGTTGCGTTTCGCCATGCGCGTTGCGGCCAAAGCCAACGCGACGGTTAGCGTGGTCAGGAGCCCTTCGGGCACCATTGCGACGATGATCCCAATCGAAAAGATAAAGTCCTGCCAAAAGGGCAGACCTGCCGCGATGCCGATGGCGAGAAATATCAGGCCGATCATGACTGCAAGAACGGCAATCAATCGGCTGACTCGCGTCAACTCCTTCCTCAGCGGCGATACGACTTCACCGCCGGCTTGAGCAAGTTGCGCAATCTTGCCGAATTCGGTGAGCGGGCCAGTGGCGAAAACGACGGCTTTACTCTGTCCGGAAAGGACCGAGGTGCCAGCGAGCAGAATGTTCCCGCTGCGCAACAGGTCCTCTTTCATCGAGGGGTGTGTGTCTCGTGCCTGTGCTGCTGACTCGCCGGTCACGGTCGCGTTGCTAACTCGGACGGCGAATGCTTCGATCAGTCGGCAGTCTGCTGGAATGTTATCGCCCTGCTCCAGCAGAACGATGTCGCCAACGACGAGCTGCTCGGCGGGTAACTCGACGACGGTCCCGTCTCGCGTTGCCCGGACCCGCGGCGGAAGTAACTTCTGCAGCGCCGCAAGAGCCCGCTCAGCGCGATAGTCCTGCCAGAATGTGAAAACCCCGTTGACTAGAATCACCGCGATGATGCTATAGCCAATTCGCCCCATCCCCGTGCCGGGGCTATTCCACTCGGCAACAAAGGCGAGCGCGGCGGCAACCCACAGAATCACGGAGAAGAACTGGAAAAACTGCTTCAATAATCGCCACCACGGAGATTCCTGAGCAATCTTCTCCACGCGGTTTGGTCCGAATTCGCCCAACCGCCGCAGTGCTTCCGCCGACGTCAGCCCTTCGGGACTGCTGCGGACGCTGCGGAGCGCGTCATCGACAGAAAGCTGATCGATTCTCATTGCATGCTGCTTAACATGGATCAGCGGCCAAATGGCACTCGATCGAATGGAGCCTGTCTTAAAATGTCGCGCGTCCTGTAGGTGATCCGCCAGATTTCCAATGTCTCGATTTCGGGCATTATCATCATCATCGACCGCGGCAAGGATCGAGGCGGGCTGGTTCGTAAAAGAAAGCGTGCGTTGTCGCGAACGTCATGAGGTCGTGACCATATAAAACGAGCATTCGGACTGCGTGCCCGAGGGCAATGTCACAGCGGTTCGGAACTCGCGGTCGCCCTGGCGGTCCAGTCGCCAAGGCAGTGAAGAAAATCAGCTACAGCGGTTACCGGTTCCCGCTTGAGATCATTCATCGGGCAATCTCGCTCTATCTCCGGCTCACCCTGAGCTTCCGCGACGTCGAAGATCTGTTGGCGGAACGCGGGATCGGACTGTCCTATGAGACCATTCGGCGCTGGGTGAACCATTTTGGACCGAATCTGCGGAAGCGCCGCCCCAAGCCCCACACGACCCGGCATCTGGATGAGGCCTATCCAAAAAATCGATGGCCGCATGGTCTACCGGTGGCACGCCGTCGACGCCGAAGGCGAGGTCCTCGATGTGCTGGTCCAGGCAAAAAGGAACTAGCAGGCCGCCGACCCGGCGAAGAGATCGAACGATGCAGGGTTTCAAGAGCCGGAATTCGGCCCAGAGATTTCTCTCGACCCACGCGGCCGTCTATAATGTCATCTAGGTCCAGCGCCGCCTCATATCAGCCCAAACGCATGGAGGCTTTCGTGCCGCGGCGATGGACACGTGGCTGGCAGTAGTTGCGACTGCTTAGAAATATTCGAGACGCGGATTTTTCGTGTCCCTCGCTCAATAACGTGACAATGCCTTCGGGGCCAGCACTTCACGCGACGCGTTCGCTCAGTTGAGAGCTACTTGATCGTGATGCGTGCGCCGCTGCCCACACGCGTACTTGCACGGCCAATGCAAGCGGCATCTTCAACGGCTCGCGCACGAAGCTCGGCGACGCATCGTTCGACGTTCTCCGCGGAAACGCTCGCAAGCAATCCGCCGGCCGTCTGCGGGTCATAGAGGAGTGCGAGCCGCGGGTCGTCGCGATTCAACGGACCCCGGTCGACGGCATCGGAGCGTGCGAGGTTCTGCGGGGCGAGCGAACTCGTGATGCCCTGCCCGAGCAGTTCGAGCGCGCCGTCCAATGCTGGAATTGAAGACAGCATGAGCGTGGCGTCGACCATCGAAGCGTCGAGCATCTCGAACAGATGTCCGATGAGGCCGAATCCGGTCACGTCCGTGCACGCCGAGGCGCCGTGACGTTGGAGAACGTCGATAGCCGCCTTGTTCGAGCGCAGCATCGAGCTGAGCGCTTCATCGATCCATCGCCCCTTCGCCTTGCCGCGCATGTCTCCGGCGAAGATGGCGCCCGTACCGAGCGGTTTGGTCAGTATGAAGCCGTCGCCGATACGGACTC
This sequence comes from Alphaproteobacteria bacterium, assembly GCA_041484095.1. Taxonomy (GTDB): domain Bacteria; phylum Pseudomonadota; class Alphaproteobacteria; order CADEGL01; family CADEGL01; genus JBGPGW01. The sequence goes on from JBGPGW010000274.1 coordinate 3,738, forward strand.
CGCTTTTGCGCAGCAGCCGGTTCCCGTCCGCGAGGCCGTTGACCGTGAGCCCGCAGGCAAGATCGGCACCCTCGCCGGTATGGCCGCCGACGAGGATGGCGCCTGCCTCCGCCAGCGTCTCGACGATGCCGCTCAAGAGTTGCATGAGATCCGACTCGACGATGGCCGGGTCGCCGTGCGGCAGTGTGACGATCGCGAGCGCGGTCTGTGGTGCGGCACCCATGGCATAGAGGTCGCTCAGGCAATGATTGGCGGCTATGCGGCCGAACAGGTAAGGATCGTCGAGGAACGAGCGAAAGAAATCGACGCTTTGAACGAGGAGCTTGCCGGGCGCGATGGCGAGGACGGCGGCATCGTCCGCGGCGTTCAAGCCGATCACCACATCGTCCCGCACTGACGGCTGCACGCTGTCGAGGGCGCGTCTCAATATTTCGGATCCGATCTTCGCGCCGCATCCGCCGCAGCGCATCTCCATGGCCGGCCCATCGCGCGGCACGGAGCGCGCGCCGGCCATCGCTGCCGGATTTTGGTACATCGCCATCCAGCGCCGGTCGATGTGGTCCTTGACTCGCCACATCATGGCGCCCTCGGTCGAAAAACGGCCGCGCGAGAGAATGGCGTGTCGATCGCCCGTCGAGATGAGGGACAGAACCTGCCGCTGCGGGCGATAGGATTCGAGGGCTTCGCCTCTGCAGGCACTCCGAAGGTTGCGCGCAAGCGTCGGACCCTGCCGCACCGCGTAGACACCCGATTTGGCCAGTGGCCGGTCGATCTCGCACCCGGATGTCTTCGCGTCGGGCGATGTCGCGGCGATGATCGGCCGGCCACTGGCCAAATCGGGTGTCTACGCGGTGCGGCAGGGTCCGACGCTTGCGCGCAACCTTCGGAG
>JBGPGW010000275.1:0-4622 GCA_041484095.1 Alphaproteobacteria bacterium
CCATGGGTCTTTGGGCCATCCTGATCGTCATTTTCACAGGGCTCGGGCTCGTGACGTTCTATCTCGGATTGATCGTGGCGCTCCCGCTGATCGGCCATGCGACCTGGCATGCCTACCGGGACCTCGTCCTTCCGGCTCCGGCGCCGGACGCGGCAAGAGCGCCCTAAACAATCCTTAGGAGAGAAGTCCGATATGATCGGCCCGTTATGATCGGCCCGTGCATTCGCACCCGGCCGTTTCCCTCGTTCGGTGTCGAGTTATTGTCGACACGGTTGTTCACCACTTGCTAAAATCAAATTTATCGGACCCTTCTTGCTTCACAATGCATGTGATTGAAACGGAAAGACCCTTCTTGTTGCTAGGGAAATGCGGCATGACGCGCGGCCGGGCGGGGCTGTCAGGTTGTAAGACCTTCACTCGCGTTTCAATTGAGTCTAGATTTTCGGTGCTTTTGCGGGCATTTAGTGCCTGCGTCACGGGGAAGTCAGGCTCGGGGGGCAGGGGCCGTTGAGGAGAAGGGAATGCCAATGATCAGAGTCGCAATTGCCGGCGTGGGAAATTGCGCGAGCACATTGGTTCAGGGTCTCGAATACTACCGCAATCGCAGTGACCTTGAGCTGTCTGGCTTGATGCATCCGGTGATCGGCAATTGGCGTGCGTCCGACATCGAAGTCGTCGCCGCATTCGACATCGACCGGCGAAAGGTCGGACAGCCCCTGGAGAAGGCCATCTTCTCGAAACCGAACTGTACCCGCGTCTTCCAGCCGACCATGCCGGTGTCGCGCACCATCGTCCAGATGGGGCCGATCCTCGATGGTATCGCACCGCATATGGCGGAATACGACGAGGACGAGGCGTTTCGGCCTTCCGACGCGGAACCCGTCGACGTCGCGGCCGTCCTGAAGAAAAGCGGCGCCGAAATTCTGATCTGCTATCTGCCCGTCGGCTCCGAAGAGGCCGTCCGCCATTACGCTGACGCCTGCCTCAAGGCCGGCGTCTCGTTGGTGAACTGCATGCCGGTCTTCATCGCGTCCGACCCCGAATGGGCGGCGCGCTTCCGCACGGCCGGCCTGCCGATCATCGGCGACGACGTCAAGAGCCAGCTCGGCGCCACGATCGTCCACCGCGCCCTGGTCCGCCTCTTCAACGACCGCGGCGTGAAGGTCGACCGCACCTACCAGCTCAACACCGGCGGCAACACCGATTTTCTCAATATGCTCGAGCGCAAGCGGCTCAAATCGAAGAAGAAATCGAAGACCGGGTCCGTCCAGTCGCAGCTCGATGTGCCGCTCGAAGACGGCGATATTCACATCGGCCCGTCGGACTACGTTCCCTGGCAGGGCGACAACAAGATCTGCTTCATCCGCATCGAAGGCCGCGGCTTTGGCGACGTACCGCTGGACCTGGAGCTGCGCCTCTCGGTGCAGGATTCTCCCAACAGCGCCGGGGTCGTGATCGACGCGGTCCGGTTCGCCAAGCTCGCGCTCGCGAGCGGCCTCGCCGGCCCGCTGATCGCGCCCTGCGCCTATTACATGAAGAGCCCGCCGGTGCAAATGCGCGACACCGACGCGCGCGAGCTGTGCGACGCGTTCATCGAGGAACATCGCCAGGACCGCGAGCCGAAAGCGTCCGTCAAGTCGCGCGCCGCCAGTTGAGGCACGGGGCCGCGCGCGCCGTGCCGATCCGTTAGAGGGCGCGGGACGTTGGGTCGGCCCAAGGCCATTCTGTTCGATTTCGGAGGCACATTGGACGCCGATGGCCTTCCCTGGAAGGAACGCTTTCATGCCCTCTACCGACGAGAGGGAATCGCGATCGAGGCCGAAGCGTTTGCGCCGCTGTTCTATGCCGCCGACGATCGGCTCGTCGCCGACCTGCCACGCACCGCCGGCTTTCGGGCGACGGTCGGCCTGCTGACCGAAAATCTCGACCCACTCCTGCCCGATGGCAGCGCGGCGCGGCGCCGACGCGTGGCCTCGCGCTTCAACGAAGACGCGGAAGCCTGCCTCGCGCGCAACCGGCCCATCCTGCTGGCCCTGGCCGCGCGATTCCGGCTGGGCATCGTGTCCAACTTCTACGGCAACCTTCCCGCCGTATGCCGTGAGGCCGGGCTCGAGCCCTTCTTCGACGTCGTGGTCGACAGCACCATCGTCGGCGCGGCGAAACCGGAGCCCGCGATTTTCAGAGCCGCGCTCGACGCGCTCGAGGTCGAAGCGAGCGAGTGCATCTTCGTCGGCGATTCGCTGCACCGCGACTGGGTCGGCGCCGCACGCCTGGGAATGCCGTTCATCTGGATCGCGCATCCCATGATGGCGACGTCCGGCGCGGAGCGGCCAAAGCACCGGTCGCCGTCCCTCGTCGAACTGCCCGCGGCACTCGGCGTCTTCGACGACGCGGCATGAGCGCCATTCGCGGTGGCATCATCGCCGCCGGGCACGGCGAGCGGCTCAAAGCCGGCGGCTGGCAAGGCCCGAAGCCGCTCTTGCCGATTGCCGGGCGGCCGTTGATCGGGCATGCCGTCGACAATCTCCGGCGCGCCGGTATCTCGCAGATCGATGTCATTTTCAACGAGGACGGGCTGGCTTGCGCGGAATGGCTGCGCCTCAACATGGGCGACGCCGCGATCGACATCATCGTGCGCTCGACACCGTCGTCATTCGAGAGCTTCCGATTGATCGCCGAGCGCCTGCGGGGAGCGCCGGCGATCGTCACGACCGTCGACGGCATCATGGACAAGGACGCCCTCGTCCCCGTCGCGCATGCGCTGGCCGATCTCTCATCCGATAGCTTGATTCTCGGCGTGACCGATCATGTCGACGACGAGAAGCCGTTGTGGGTGACGCGCGAGGACGAGACCGGACGGGCCGCGCGCATCGGCGGCGAGTCCGGAGACTGCGTGAGTGCGGGCGTCTATGGTCTTCCCGCAGGCTTCGCGCTTCCCGTCGCCGCCCGGTATGCGCGGCTTCGCGATTTCCTGATGAGCGTCGCAGCCAGCGGGCGGCCGGTCCTCACCGTCATGCTGGCAGGCGTCATCGACGTCGATCGCCCGTCCGATGTGGCCGCGGCCGAGCGGCGCTACGGCTCCGGCCGGCCGGCCTGAGACGGCAAAGACCGATGAGTCCCCAGCCCCGATTCCTTGGAATCTATCGAGAGAGCGACCATTCCCCCGGTCACGAGGACAACGATGCCGCGATTCTCGAGGCGACGGCAGCCAGTCTTCGCGACCGAAACGCCGTGACGCGCCTCTGCCGACCGGAACGGATTTCAGATGAACTTCGCTCGGACCCGCAGCTGATCTTCGCCATGTGCGAAACCGAGCCGTGCCTTGCCGCTCTCGACCGCGCCAGAGGCGCCGGCATTCCCGTCGTCAATGCGCCGGACGGGATTCGCAATAATTTCCGTTATCGGCTGATCGAGCGGCTGGCCAAGGCGCCCATCCGCTTTCCCCGGAGCCGGGCCATCGATCTGTCCGCGAATCCCTCATGGCCCGGCCGGGCGACATGGCTCAAGCGCTACGATTTTCATGCAACCCAGCCCGGTGACGTCCTGTTCGCCGGCGGCCCGGAGCAATGGGCCCAGGTTCTTGCCCGATTTTCCGGCCGGGGGTTCGCCAAACTCATCGCCCAGGATCACGCCGAGGGCGATCTCGTGAAGTTCTATGGTGTTGCCGAGCGTTGGTTCAGATGGTTTTATCACCAGGACGACGTACGCGACCCCTTGGGTATCGACGTGGCGACGCTCAGGACAAGCGCGTGTGCGGCGGCATCCGCGCTGGGCCTCGATGTCTTCGGCGGTGACGCTATCATTGGTGCCGACGGCTTGCCGACGATCATCGATCTCAACGCGTGGCCGAGTTTTGCGCGGTTCAGGGCTGAGGCGGCCGCGGCGATCGTCGATCTTCTGGTGTCGCGCGTTCACGCACCGCAAGACGCCGATCGGGCCCCCGCAACAGAAGAAAGGTGAAGGACGCGATGGAAGGAAAGCGGGACATGAATGGTCCGGGAACGCTGCGCCAGGTGCCGGGGCCGAAATCGAAGCAGCTGTTCGACCGCGAGCAGCAGCACATCGCGCCGGGGTTGCAGTCGATCGCCCTCTTCTCCGAGATCGCGGTCGACCGCGCCCACGGCTCGACCGTCATCGATGTCGACGGCAACGCCTATCTCGATTTCGTCGCGGGCGTCTGCGTCGGCAGTCTCGGTCACTCCCACCCGCATTATGTGAAGCGCATCACCGAGCAACTGAATCGCTCGACGTTCGGGAGCTTCACCACCGAAGCGCGGGCCCGTTTCCTCGAACTCGTCGCGGCGACGATGCCGGCCGGCCTCACCAAGATTCAGCTCTTCTCCGGCGGGGCGGAGGCGGTGGAGGCGGCGTTCCGGCTCGCCAAGTCCGCCACCGGCAAGTGGGAGTTCGTCGGCTTCTGGGGCGGCGTTCACGGCAAGCCCACGGGCACCGTCGGTCTGCTCGGCGGCGCCTTCCGCAACCATCAGGGCCCGTGTCCGCCCGGCATGCATATGTCGCCTTACGCGAACTGCTACCGCTGCCCCTGGAAGCTCAGCTATCCCTCATGCGGCCTCGCCTGCGCCGATCATCTTCGCCAAAAGATTCGCAACGAGACCCAAGCG
>JBGPGW010000276.1:0-4621 GCA_041484095.1 Alphaproteobacteria bacterium
CATCGGATGAGCGCGTCGACCTGGCGGCGCATCGCGGCCTGATCGATGCGCTCTTCCCTGTCGAAGAATGCATAGAGCATCGGGTAGACGCCCGCGAACCCGCGCTGGCGCCGTCGGTCCCGCGTCGAACGTGATGGGGCCGATTTCAGCGCAACCTCAGGGAGCGCCGGTTTCGCTCGCACAGAACAGGCGATCGCGCGGCTGTCGACAACTCATGGGCCGGGATCGACATCCGCTCGCCACACGCGAACGATTCGGCGGACAGCGCAGCCGATCCTGATGGCGCCGCGTCAATCCTTGACGACAAGTTTGTCCGCCGAAGTACGTCCGTCACGGCCGGGCGTGAGTTCGTACTCGACCCGCTGACTTTCGCGGAGGGTCGTCAAGCCCGCCCGCTCGACAGCGGAGATGTGCACGAACACGTCCTTTGAGCCGTCCTCCGGTTGAATGAATCCGAACCCCTTCGTCGGGTTGAACCACTTCACGGTTCCGACAGGCATGGCGACGTCCTCTCCCAGATATTTCCTTCAGCCACTATTTCCCTCAGTCACGATTTCCATAGCCACCAATAGCAAAAATGGAGCCGGATCGCATCCCCCCTGATGGCGTTCCCTCGGCATTCCGCGGGAGGCGAATGCCGCCCCGGCGGACGGGCTCAATGGGAGGGGCGGTCGCCGATGATGGTGACGCGATGCATGATCCGGCGGAAGCCGTGATAGTCGTTGTTGGCGCGGTGCCAGGCGCAGCGGTTGTCCCAGAACGCCACATCCCCCTTCGCCCATCGAAAACGGCAGGTGACTTCGGGCCGCGAGGCGTGGGCGTAGAGGTAGGTGAGGAGGGGCTGGCTTTCCTCGATCGTCATGTCCTTGAAGCGGATCGTGTAGGCCGGGTTGACGAAAAGACACTTGCGCCCGGTGTCGGGATGCGTGCGGATGACGGGGTGCTCCATCTCCGTCGTCGCCTCGTTGTCGCGGTCGCGCCGAATCTTGATCGTCCGGTCCTCGCCGAACTTGGTATCGAGCGCGGCGCGTCCGTAGGCGTGAACGGCACTGTGGACCGCCGTCAGGCCGTCGAGCGTGCGCCTGAGGCCGGGCGACAGCGTTTCGTAGGCCAGATACATGTTCGCGAACAGCGTGTCGCCGCCATAGTCCGGGACGTCGAGCGCGTAGAGGACCGAGCCCAGCGGCGGCTGCTCGTAGAACGTCACGTCCGCGTGCCAGACATTGCCGAAGGCGTATTTCTCGCTTTCCTCTTTGGCGACGACGAGCACTTCGGGATGGCCCTCGAGCGGCACGACGAACCGATCGAGATCGAGCGGCCCGAATCGTTTGCAGAACGCCTTGTGCTGATCGGGCGTCATGGTCTGGCCGTGGAAGAAGATCACGAGGTGATCGAGGAAGGCCTGACGCACGGCGGCGAAGGTCTCCTCATCGAGGGGGTGCCCGAGATCGACGCCGGAGATTTCGGCGCCGATCGCACCCGCGATCGGGCTGACGCGAATGGGTGTGTTGCGCATGGTGTTCATGGATCGAAGATTACGCCCGGCTTGTATCCGGGCCAAGAGGGTGCCGCCTGGACCGGCCCGGGCGGGCCTTGCATAATCCGGCGGCGACCCCTTGAGGAGATCCGCGGCCCATGGCCATCGAAATCATTCCAACCGGCGCCGCTCTCGGCGCCGAGGTGCGGGGGGTGAACCTCGCGGCGCCGCTTGACGAGGCGAGCCACGGCGCGATCGTGCGGGCGTGGCACGATCATCTCGTCCTCTTGTTTCGCGGGCAGTCGCTCTCGCCGCGCCAGCTCGCGTCGTTCAGCGCCCGCTTCGGCGTCCTCGACATGGTGCCGGCCTGGCGTGCCTTCCATGCCGAAGACGTGGACGAAGTCCTGGTGATCTCGAATGTGAAGAAAGACGGTCAACCCATTGGCGTTCTTGGTTATGGCGAGTCGGAATGGCACACCGACATGTCGTATCAAGCCGAGCCGCCGCGCGCGAGCATCCTTCATGCGCTCGAAGTGCCGCCCGAGGGCGGCGACACGTCGTTCATCAACATGTACCTCGCTCTCGAAAACCTGCCGGCGGATCTGCGCGCGGCCCTCGACGGGCGCGCGCTCAACCACGATTCCTCCTATGACAGCGCCGGCAACCTCCGGCCCGGCGCGCCGCGGGTGGCCGATGTGCGCGCGGCACCGGGGGCGCGGCATCCCGCGGTCCGGCTTCATCCCGAGACGCGCCGGCCGGCCCTCTTCCTCGGCCGCCGGCTCAACGCCTACATCGTGGGCTGCTCGGTCGAGGAGAGCGAGCGGCTGCTCGACCGGATCTGGGACCATGTCTGCCGGTCCGCCTACGCCTGGACGCATCGCTGGAAGAAGGGCGACGTGCTGCTCTGGGACAATCGCTGCACGATGCACCGGCGCGAACCCTTCGATCCCTCGACGCGGCGCGTGATGCACCGAACGCAGATCAAGGGCGAGGCGCCGATCACGGCCTAGCCGGCCGCACCCGCCACCCATCGCTTGCCATCATCGAGACGGAGGACCCATGGCGCCCAATCGGACCATCTCGCCGGTGAAACAGACCGCGCTCGACTGGATCGAGGCCAATCGGCCGATGCTCTCGGACTGGCACACGACCATCTGGCAATTCGCCGAACCCGCCTGGCGCGAGTATCGGAGCGCCGCGTGGTACGTGAAGACGCTGCGCGCGCAGGGATTCGAGGTGGAGGAGGGGTCGGCCGAGATGCCGACGGCGTTCTGCGCCACCTACGGCAAGGGCCGGCCCGTGCTCGGCGCCTATGCCGAGTACGACGCCGTTCCCGCCAATTCGCAGGAGCCCGTGCCGTTCGAGAAACCCCGCGAGGGGCTGAATCGCTGGGCGGCCGGCCATACCGATCCGCATTCGGCGCTCGGCATCGGCTCGCTCGCCGGTGCGCTCGCCGCGAAGGAGGCCATGGCGGCCCATGGCCTGCCTGGGACGATCAAGTTTTTCGGCGAGCCGGCGGAGAAGGTCTGCGGATCGAAGCCCGTCCACGCCGCGCATGGCTACTACGATGGGTTCGACGCGTTCGTGACGCAGCATCCCGGATTCTCCGCGGCGAAGATGAACACGACCGTGTGGGAGACGCATTGCGGGTCGTATTGGAGCCGGGTCTACACCTTCGAATGCATGGAGCCCGAAACCTGGAACCGCAGCAGCGCCACCACCGTCGAAAACGCGCACGCGATGGCGCGCGCACCGGGTGCCTTGGACGCGCTCTGCCTGATGTACACGACGACGAAGTACACGAAGGAATCGATGCTGCCGCATACCGGCTTTTGGACGGTGAACGAGGCCGTGCTGGCCGCCGGCCAGGCGACGGCCGACAACTTGCCGCCGCGCATCGGGCAGATCCAGTATTCCTGGCGCTCGCCCACGCTCGAGATGCAGGAGAAGATTCTCTCCGTGCTCGAGAACAACGCGAAGCACGTGGCCGGGCTCACGCACTGCCGGGTGACGGGACGGTGGGTCACGAAGACGCGCGTCGGGCTCGCCAATACGGCGCTCGCGGATCTCGGCTATCGCAATTTCGAGGAGATCGGCCCGCCGACCTACGGCGAGGCGGCGAAGGCATTCGGGCGCGCGATTCAGAAGACCCTCGGCATCGAGCCCATGGAGGATCCGTTCATTCCGGAGTTCGGGCAGCTGAACGATCCCCACGCGGTCGAGGCGCTCGTTCGGTCCGTGCTGCCGGAATGGCAGCGCAATTTCACCTCGGACGATTATGTGGAATACACCTGGCACGCGCCGACGGTGCGGCTCCAGATCGGGCGGCCGATGCTGCGCGCGCCGCAGCCGGGTTATCGCTATCCGGCCTGGGTGTGGAATGCGCTCGGCGGCATGCCCGATTGCATCGATCCGATGGTCGTCTCAGCGGGCCGGGCCGTGGCGGGGACGCTGGTCGATTTGCTGACGCGGCCGGAGGCGCTCGCCGCGGCAAAAGCCGAGTTCGAACGCCGGACCGGCGGCGGTATCGGCGGCGCACGGTGGGTCGCGCCGCTTCTGCCGAAGGACTTTCGCGCGCCCGTCGACCTCAGATGGCCGGAATATGTGGAGACCGTCCGCGGCCGGGAGTGGTGGATCCCGACGCCGCGTGCGGATTGAACGCGAACGAGCGGTCGTCGGGACGCGAAGCCGCGGTCGTCAGTGTGCGGGCGCCGTCCGCTTAGATCACGGGTTAGATCACGGGTTAGATCACGGGTTAGATCACGGGTTAGATCACGGGTTAGATCACGGGAACGAGATCGAAACGCTCCGTGCCGTCGTTCCAGGCGTAGTGCTGCGCCTCCGGGGCCGGGGCATTCAGCACGTCGACGAATTCGATCGAGGCGTAGGCGAATGTGGCGCTCGCCGAGCCGGACGGACTGCCGTCGCCGAAGCTGACGGTGACCGTTGCGGTGCTGTCGTCGTATGCGAACTGGACGGGATCGGGCAGCGCCGATCCGCTTGCCGGCGGGTTCAGCAGCACGAGCGTGTCGGCCGTGCCGCCGGTGTCGGTGATGATATCGACCCCGTCGCCCTTCGACAGGATGTAGGTGTCGTTGCCGGAACCGCCATTGAGATCGTCATCGCCCTTGCCGCCGATGAGGG
>JBGPGW010000277.1:0-4615 GCA_041484095.1 Alphaproteobacteria bacterium
AGACGAGAAGGCAAAAGGCCCGCCAGGGCAAGCCCCGCGGGCGGTCCCCGGTGCGATCTGGCTCTATGGCGTCCACCCCGTGAGAGCAGCGCTTGCCAACCCCAGGCGGCAGCGCCTGCGCCTTTTGGCGACCCGCGAGGCGGCGAATCTCCTCCGCCAGGATGGAGTTCCGCCCCGTCCACAGGCCGAAATCGTCGACCGGACCATCATCGAGCGGCTGCTGCCGCACGCGGTCCATCAGGGGTTGGCGCTCGAGACGCTCCCCTTGGAGGCGCCGGAGCTCGAGGAGGTTCTCGCGGGTCCTGGATCGCTCCTCCTCGTGGTCGATCGCGCGAATGACCCTCACAATGTGGGCGCGGTCCTGCGTTCGGCCGCGGCCTTCGGAGCGGCGGCCGTCATTCTTCCCAAGGACCACGCGCCGCCGATCAGCGGGGCTCTCGCCAAGGCGGCCTCGGGTGCGCTCGAGGTGGTGCCGCTCGTGACCGTGACCAACCTCGCGCGCACCCTCGATGCGCTCAAGGCCGGGGGGTATTGGTGCGTGGGCTTGAGCGGCGAGGCCAGCCAGCCGCTCGATGAAGTCGACCTCAAGGGGCGCATCGCCCTCATCATCGGCGCCGAAGGCGAAGGCCTGCGGCGCCTGACGCGGGAAGCGTGCGACTTCCTCGTCCGCCTGCCGACCGTCGGCCCGATCGCCGACGTGAACCTCTCCAACGCGGCGGCAATCGCACTCTACGAGGCCGTGCGCCAGCGGAAGACGCCCGGCGCTCCCAAGCGCTAACGCCAGACCTTGTCGACGCGGTCGTAGCTGCCGACGCGAAGGTCGGGTTTGGCCGCGATCAAGGCCGATTTCTTGATCTTGAGGCTGGGCGTGCGCGGAAACTCGCTCACATATTCGAGGTAGCGCGGGATCTTGAAGCGCGCGAGATTCTTCGCGCAATGGGCGATCACGGTCTCGGGCGGCACGTCCTTGGCCGTCTTGTCCGGTGCCAGGAGCAAATAGGCCTTCACCTCCTCGCCGCGGAGATCGTCCGGCACCGGCAGCACGGCCGCTTCCATGATGTTCTCGACCCCGCGCAACACGCCCTCGACCTCGGTCGCGGAGACGTTCTCGCCGCTGCGCCTCACCATGTCCTTCATGCGGCCGAGGTAATAGAACCAGCCGTCGGGATCGTGGCGGGCGAGATCGCCGGTGCGGAACCACCCGCCGGGATGGAAGGCCTTGGCGCTCGCCTCCGGCTTCTTGTAGTAGCCAAGAAGAAGGCCGTGCCCGCGCACGCACAGCTCGCCCAACTCGCCCCGCGTCACCTCGCGCCCCTCGGGATCCGCGACCATCGCCTCGCGGAAGGCGACGGGTATGCCGACCGTCCCCGTGCCGGTCATCTGGTCGGCTTCCATCGGCACGTAGAGCGCGCAGCCGAGCTCCGTCATCGAGAAGCCCTGGCGGGCGAGGCAGCCGTAGCGCGCCTCGTACCAGCGGTAATTCTCGACCCGGTGGCTGTAGCAGGACATGACGATCAGGTCGTTGTCCTTGTCGTCGGGCCGTTCGGGCTGTTTGGACACGATCTCGGGGAAGTTGCAGTAGTTGATCTTGTATTCCTTCAGCCAGCCGAAGAAGCGCGTCGCACTCTGCTTCTTCGCGACATAGGCCGTGGCACCCTGGTAGATGGTCATCAGGAACAGCCATTGCGCGTCGACGTAATAGAACGGCTGGGCGATGAGTTGATTCTTGATGCGGTTCTGGAACTGCGCAGCACCCACCTTGCCGAAGGTGAGCCAGAAGCGCTGCGTGTGCATGGCTCCCTTGGGCATGCCGGTCGTGCCCGAGGTGTATTGGATGTTCATGAGGTCGAGCTGCGTGGGCTCGATCGAGGCCACGAAACTCTCCGAGCCCGATTCAAGCGCCTCTTCCCAGCGCAAGGGATAACCGGGTGCGGCCCCGCCCACGACGAGAATGCGCGCGCGCGGCACGGGCTGGCGCTCCATGCCCTCGAGGATCGGCAGGAGCTCCTTGTGGATCACGAGGAAATCCGCCTCGGAATCCTCGAGCATGTAGAGAAGTTCGCGCGGCGTGTAGTTGTAGTTGATGGGCACGGTCACGGCGCCGAGACGCGCATTCGCCATCCAGGTGATGGGATAGTGATGCTCGGTGTAGACCATGATCCCGACATGGCTGCCGTGGGTGATGCCGAGCTTGGTCATGCCATGGGCCAGCCGCGTCGCGTCGCGGTCGATCTCCCGGTAGCTGTAGGTCGCGCGATCGTCGAAGAAGACGAGCAACGGCTTCTCGCCGTGGCGTTTCGCGGCCTCGGCGAGAAGCGTGCTCACATTCCGGGGGAGCGGATCCCGCTCCACCCGGCGCATGAGCGTTTCGGACGCGTAGTGCTGAAACGGCCGGCCCGGGCCCGAATCGGGACTCATCGCGCCCTCAGGAGGCCCGCGGTTTCGGCGAATAGTCGGCGAGGCGCCAGACCTGGTTCTTCACCGCCGAGACGATGGCGCCATTGGCCTCCGTCACGCGGCGAATCTCGATCCACTCGGGGTCCTTGCGAAAGCCGGTCCAGGCGCGCTCCATATGCGCCATGTCGTCCCATTCGAGGATGTAGTGGAGCTCCGAAGTGTCGCCGACCACGGGCTCCCAGAATCCGACGACGCGAATGCCATGCTTGGCGAACATCCGCATGGTCTGCTCGCGAAAGCGCTTGTTCACGTCCGGCATGCGCCCCGGTGTCGCAATGTAAACGCGGTATTCGTAGATCATGCGGCTCTCTCCTCGCTTCACTTTGTGCGCCGAAACCTTCGGTCCCGACGCGGCGTCTGTCAACGGGGTGCGGCGCGTTCCAAAGCTGCGCGGACGCGGATATAATCCGCCCCGTTGATCACGAGCCACTGTCCAAGCCGGCGTAGCTCAGTTGGTAGAGCACCTGATTTGTAATCAGGGGGTCGCGGGTTCGAGTCCTGCCGCCGGCACCAGTCGCGAGAGACCATCGCGGCCCTTCCCCATCGGGGCTTTCCCGCACGACCTATGGAACCCCACCGACACCTGCCATGAGCCGCCTATATTGGAACGCGGCGATCGAGACCATGTCGCGCGATGCGCGCCGGCGGCTCGAATCCGAGCGCCTCAGCGCCCAGATCGCCTACAACTACCGGACGAGCCCGTACTACGCCCTGAAGCTCGATGCAGCCGGGGTCAAGCCCGGCCAAATCCGATCCATCGACGATCTGCCCCTCATCCCCTTCATGGAGAAGCGGGAGATCGCGGAGTCGCAGGAAGACGGCACGCTCCTCGGCATCAACCAATGCGCGCCCATCGAGCGCATCGTGCGCATCCAGGCGACCGGCGGCACGACGGGCCAGCCCATGCGCATCGGCATGACGCGCCAGGACGTCGCCGATTACTCGGAGATGGGCGCACGCGCGCTCTGGGCCATGGGGTGCCGGCCCGGCGACATCGTCTTCGAATGCATGAACTACAACCTCTATGCCGGCGGATTGAGCGACCATCTGACCTTCGAGACGCTGGGTGCTGCGACGATTCCCTACGGCGTCGGGCAAAGCGAGCGGCTCCTGCGCATGATGGCGGACATGAAGGATGCGGTCTGTCTCTGGGCGACGCCGTCCTACGCCGTGTGCCTCGCCGACGTCGCGCGTGCGATCGGGCTCGACCCCCGCGCCATCGGGCTCAAGAAAGGCTTCTTCTCCGGCGAAGCGGGGCTTCAGGTTCCGGGCTACCGCCGGAAGATCGAGGACATCTGGGGCCTCGTCGCGCGCGACATGTACGGCATGGGCGAGCTTGGCCTTCATTCCGGCGAATGCGAGCACCAGGCGGGCGTGCATTTCGGCGCCACGGGGTTCGTCGTGATGGAGCTCATCGATCCCGACACGGGCCGCATCCTGCCCTTCGAGGACGGTCAAGAGGGCGAGGTGGTCTACACCTCGATCCAGCGCGAGGCCTGTCCGCTCCAGCGCATGCGCTCGCATGATCTCATGAAAATCTTCACCGAACCCTGCGCCTGCGGGCGGACGACGTTCCGCTTCCGAATCCTCGGCCGCTCGGACGACATGTTCATCGTCAAGGGCGTCAACGTCTTCCCGCTCGCGGTCCAGGCGACGCTCGCGACGCTCCAGCCGCGCATCACGGGCGAGTTCCAGGTCGTGCTCGACCGGCCGCCGCCCATCGATTACGCCGTGCCGATCACGGTCGAGGTCGCGCGCGACATCCCGGATTCGGCGCACGACGCACTCGCCCGCGAGATCACGTCCGAAATCCAGAAGGCCAACAACTTCACGAGCAGGATCACGCTCGTCCCGCCCGGCACGATCGCCTCCGAGCGCAAGACCCGCCGCGTCGTGCGGGAATATCTTAGGAAAGCGACCGGCTGACGGACCTTAGAACAGCCCCTCGATCTGGCCGCGCTCGTTGATGTAGATGTGATTGGCCGCCGGGGCCTTGGGCAGGCCCGGCATGGTCATGATCTCCCCGCAGACGACGACGAGGAATTCGGCCCCGCCGGAGAGGCGCAGCTCGCGCACGGGCACGACGTGATCCCTGGGCGCGCCCTTGAGATTCGCGTCCGTCGAGAAGCTGTACTGCGTCTTCGCCATGCAGATGGGG
>JBGPGW010000278.1:0-4593 GCA_041484095.1 Alphaproteobacteria bacterium
CAGCTCCGGGATCGCGTCGACGAGGCGCAGCGTGTCGAAGAGGTCGTTGGTGAGGCAGGCGCGATGCGTCTCGTAGAGGATCGGCATGCCTTCCTGGCGGGCCATGGCCATGCGCTCGCGAATGACGCCGATCATGCCGTCGACCGAGATCGGCATGAGCTGATCGATGATGTTGACGAACGGTGATCCCATGTCCTTCGCGAAGTGCAGGACCGGGCGCAGATCCTCGATCGTGCGCGGGAAGGCGTTGAGCAGGCAGCCGAGATTGTGCTTCTTGAAGAGCGGCACGGCCTTCCGCGCCTTGTCGAGATCGCCCGCGGCGAGATCGATGCACACGCCCTTGTAGCCGGCCTCGGCGATCATCGCGAAGCTCTCTTCGATCGCGCGTTCCTTGCCGTCGGGCCGGCGCAGCTCCATGGCCCATAGCGATTGATAGATGTCGAGTTTTGGCACGGCGATCCTCCCCTGGTGTCGCGACCCGTCACACTATACAGAGAGCCGGACGTTGGTGAGAGGGCGAGGGAGCAGGGACCATGGCGGGCGAAGAGGGCCGGGCACTTGTCTTGTTTTCGGGCGGGCAGGACTCGACGACCTGTCTCGCCTGGGCGCTCGAACGGTTCGAGACGGTCGAGACGATCGGCTTCGGCTATGGCCAGCGTCATGCGGTCGAGATGGATTGCCGTCCAGTCGTCCGCCGCGCGATCCAGGATTTGAACCCGCGCTGGCGCGCCCGGCTTGGAGAGGACCACGTCGTCGATCTCTCCGTTCTCGGGGCGTTGAGCGAAACCGCGCTCACGCGCGAGGCCGAAATCGGGATGACGGAGGCAGGGCTGCCCACGACCTTCGTTCCCGGCCGCAATCTGCTGTTCTTCACATTTGCCGCGGCCCTCGCCTACCGGCGGGGGATCAAGAACATCGTGGGCGGCATGTGCGAGACCGATTATTCCGGCTATCCCGATTGCAGGGACGACACGATCAAGGCCTTGCAGGTGGCCCTGACCCTCGGCATGGACCGGCGTTTCGTGCTTCACACGCCGCTCATGTGGATCGACAAGGCCGGCACCTGGCGCATGGCGAACGCGTTGGGCGGGGACGCGTTCGTCGAGCTCGTTCGCCTCAAGACGCACAGCTGCTATCGCGGCGATCGCTCGGCGCTTCACGACTGGGGCTATGGGTGCGGCGCCTGTCCCGCATGCGCGTTGCGCGCGCGGGGGTGGGAGGCCTACAGGGCGGCGTGAGCGGATCTCACTCCGCTGCGCTGGCGCGCGGCAGGGGCGCGTTGCGCGAGCCGCCCGCCGCGAAAGGAAGCTGCCATGTCTCCTCCGGTCCTCGCCGCGCCGCGCGGATGACGGCCGCGGCCGTCTCGAGATAACCGGCCTTCGGCAACGGCCGGCCGAGCCGCGATTCGATGACGCGGTGCAGCTCCGGCAGCTTGTGAAACGGTACGCCCGGAAATGTGTGGTGCGCCGCGTGGTAGGGCATGTTCCACAGCGCCCAGCGCACGAACCACGGCACATCAAGCGTGCGCGTGTTCTTCGTGGTATCGAGCCCGCCATCTTCGAGCCCGAGATGCTCGCCCAGATTCTGGAACTGATGAAGCGGCTTGGTCAGAAACATGGGCAAGAGCCAGAGCGTGAGCGCAAGCCAGCTCTCGAACCCGATCGAAAGCAGGGCGACGGCGAGATAGCCGGCGAGGTGCCCCCGATGCTCCCAGAGCACGTAGCGCCGCTGCCGCTCCGTCAGCCAATGGGCATAACCGGGGATAGCCCAGCAATAGGCCCAGAAATTCTGGATGCGGTAATACCAATAGCCCACGCCGGACAAGAAAAAGAGATAGTTGCCGAGCGTGTACTTGCCGCGCTGCAGGAGCTCGGCGTCCTTCGTCCAATCGCCGGTATAGCGATGGTGGGCAAAGTGGAACCACGCCTCCCACCATGCGGGGTAGATCTCAACGAAGCCCGTGAAGCGGCGCACGGCGTCATTGAGCCAGCGCGATCTGAACGCGGTCTGATGGTTGCATTCGTGCTGGGTCGCGAAAAGCGCGTTGAGCAGATAGCCATGCACGATGAAGATCGGCATGCCCCACCAGCTGCCCCAGGTGAGCCAGAGCGCGGAGCCGCCGACGCCGAGCGCGCCCAAATGGCCCGCGAGGTGAGCGAGGCCCTTCGCGTCGGAACGCTGCGCCAGGGCCTTGAGCGTCGGCGGATCGATCAAATCGGTGCGCGAGACCCAGTCCATGTCTATCGCCGATCCCTAATGCTTCCCCGAGCGAACACTATCGAGCCCACCTGTCCGCCGACAAGGCTCTGGCGGTTCCCGGTCTTACGCGATGCCGTCGCGGCGGCCGCATCCGTGATTCCTGAGCCTTGCGGCTAAGCCGGAGGGCAAACCGAGCCCCGCTGCTTCTCGGCGGTCATTACAAGACATTATTGTTTTCAATATGTTAATGAAAGGTCGCGCCATCGTAAG
The DNA here is from genome assembly GCA_041484095.1 of Alphaproteobacteria bacterium. Taxonomy (GTDB): domain Bacteria; phylum Pseudomonadota; class Alphaproteobacteria; order CADEGL01; family CADEGL01; genus JBGPGW01. The sequence goes on from JBGPGW010000278.1 coordinate 2,470, forward strand.
GCGGCATTGCTGCGCCGCACCATAAAATGATAGCATTTTTATGGCGCCGTTCCGGCAGCCCTATCAGATGACAGTATCCGCTTCCTCACATTCCCCATGACAGCACCCGCTCCCTCGCATCCCCATGGACTCGGTGCGCTCGCGGTCGGCGCCCTCGGGGTCGTTTACGGCGATATCGGCACATCACCGCTCTATACGATGCGCGTCGCGTTCGGGGAGTTCAGCGGCCTCAGGCCCACCGAGGCCAATGTTCTCGGCGTGCTCTCGCTCATCTTCTGGTCATTGTTCGTCGTCGTCACGTTGAAGTACCTCGTCGTGATTTTGCGCGCTGACAATCGAGGCGAGGGCGGCATCATGGCCCTTCTCGCGCTCGTGCGCCGGGCGCTGCGAAATCGGCAACGATTGTTGGCCATCTTGTTTCCCCTGGCGGTCATCGGCACCGGGTTGTTTTTCGGCGACAGTGTGATCACGCCCGCGATCTCAGTGTTGAGCGCGATCGAAGGGCTCCACGAGGCGACACCGACGCTGGATCCCTATGTCGTGCCGCTGACGCTCGTTGTGCTCATCGTGTTGTTTGCAATTCAGTCGCGCGGTACCGGCTCCGTCGGACGCCTGTTCGGGCCCATCATGGTCCTGTGGTTCGCGGTCCTTGCCGTCTTGGGCATCGTGGAAATCGCCGAGCAACCTCAGGTTCTAAGTGCCATCGATCCGCGCCATGCCATCAGGTTCGCCGTCGCGCACCATTGGCATACCTTCGCGACGCTGGGCGCTGTCATGCTGGCCTTCACGGGCGGGGAGGCGCTTTACGCCGACATGGGTCATTTCGGCCGCACGCCGATTCGCCTGGCCTGGTTCAGCCTCGTCATGCCGTCGCTCATTCTCAATTACTTCGGCCAGGGCGCTCTTCTCATCGGCGACCCGGAGACGGTGCGCAACCCGTTCTTCCTTCTTAGCCCCGACATGCTCCTCTATCCGATGGTGGCGCTCGCGACGGTGGCGACCATTATCGCTTCGCAAGCCGTCATCTCGGGTGCGTTCTCGATCTATAACCAATCCGTTCAACTCGGCTACGCGCCGCGTGCCAGGACTGAATACACGTCCGGGAGCCAGATGGGGCAAATCTATATTTCCGGCGTGAATTGGGCCTTGCTCGTGGCCGTCATCGGTCTCGTCTTGGGCTTCGGCTCATCCGACCGGCTGGGGGCCGCCTATGGTCTGTCCGTGACGGGAACAATGGCGGTGACGACGATACTCGCCGCCGGTGTGGCGTTCGGAAAATGGCGATGGCGCGCTTCGGTCGTCTTTGCCGTGTTCGGCGGATTCCTTGCGATCGATCTTCTCTTCCTCGGCTCGAATGTGATGAAGATTTCCGAAGGGGGATGGGTCCCGTTGACGATCGGCGGCCTCGTTTTCGTGCTGATGACGACGTGGCGGACGGGACGGAACGAGCTCTACAAACGGCTGAGCGCCGAATCGATGAGACTCGACACCTTCCTCGATACCTTGCGTCCCGAAAGCATGCAGCGCGTGCCCGGCACCGCGGTCTATATGGCCCGCATCGGCGACGCCGTCCCCCACGCCCTTCTGCACAACCTGAAACACAATCGCGTGCTTCACGAGCGCGTCGTGCTTCTCACCGTGGTGAACGATGATATTCCGAAGGTGCCGGATGAGGAGCGCATTGAGGTCACGCCGTTGCCGAAGCGCTTTTACCGGGTCGTCGTTCACTATGGCTTCATGGAATCGCCGGACATTCCGCTCGCGCTCGCGCGCTGTGCCGCGCGCGGGCTCGACTTCGACCTGATGGATACGAGCTTCTTCCTCGGCCGCGTGACGCTCGTCCCGGCGGAACAATCGCGCCTTTCGGGGTGGCGGCGGCACCTTTTCTTCCTCCTCACGCGGAACGCGCTGTCGGCGACCGACTTCTTCCGCATTCCGACGAACCGCGTCGTCGAGCTCGGGGCCCAGATCGCCCTGTGAGCGCGGGCTTCCTTGCCGCCCCCGTGCCCAGCCGCTAGCATCCCGCCGCGCGAAGGCGGAGGCGGCATGTACTATCTCGGCGTCGACACGGGTGGCACGTTCACGGACTTCGTGGCGCTCGACGCCAAGTCCGGCGCCATCATC
>JBGPGW010000279.1:0-4581 GCA_041484095.1 Alphaproteobacteria bacterium
ATAGGTCATGATGGAGGCGGTCGTGCCGCATTTCATGTCGCAGGAGCCGCGGCCCCAGACCTTGCCGTCGGCGATGGCACCGCTCCACGCCCCATGCGTCCAGCGCGTGTCGGATTCATCGACCGGGAAGACGTCGATGTGACCGTTGAGCACGAGGTGCTTGCCGGGCCCCTTGCCCTCGATCGTGCCGACGACATTGGCCTGCAGGGGATCGGGCGCCACCAGGCGGTGGGGCAGCTTGTTGGTCGCGAGAAAGCGCGTGATGTGCGCGACGGCCTCACGCGTGTCGCCCGGCGGGTTGGGCGAGCGGGTGGCGACGAATTTGGAGAAGAAGCCGACCAGCATGTCCCGATCGGCCTCGATCTGGTCGAGCAGCGCCTGCTTCTCCGCGGTCATGCCGGCCATGCTGGTCCTCCCCTTGCCGTTTGATTCTCGGTGCGCGGCACGAGCTTAGGCGCGTGCGCCCTCTTCTTCAATTCCGGCCCCGATGGCTGGGGACCAGGGGCCGAGCCGTTCGCGCCCCTCACACCCATCCGGTGTAGACGCTCAAGCCCCGCTTCTTGATCTGGCCGCCGATGATCACGCGCTGGATCTCCGAGGTGCCCTCCCAGATGCGCTCGACCCGCATCTCGCGGTAGAGGCGCTCGACCGGGTTCTCCCGCATGTAGCCGCGGCCCCCCAGGATTTGCACCGCCTTGTCGACGACGCGGCCGACCATCTCGGAGGCCTGGAGCTTGACCGCACTCGCCCGCGCGTGGACGAGCTTCGGGTCCAAGCCCTGTGTCACCTCCCAGCCGACGCGGTAGAGCAAGGCCTTGGTCGCCATGATCTCGACCGCCATGTCGGCCAGCATGAACTCGATGCCCTGGAAGGTGTTGATCGGCTGGCCGAAGGCGATTCGCTCGCCGGCATAGGCGTTGGCGATTTCGGCCGCGCGAATGGCGCCGCCCAAGCAGCGCGCCGCGATCTCGAGCCGCGTCTCGATGAACCATTCCTTGGTGAGGTCGAAGCCCTCGCCCACCTCGCCGAGGATCCGCGAGGGCGCCGCCTCGACATCCCTGAACACGATCTCGGCGTGGGTGAAGAGCGCGTTGTGCGAGAATTTGGGCACGCGCTTGATCGTGATGCCGGGCTGATCGGCCTCGACGAGGAAGACCGTCGGCTTTGCGGCATCGCCCTCGACATGCGCATGGACGAGGAAATAATCTGCGAGGTTCGCACCAGTCACGAACCATTTCTCGCCCGAGATGTAATAACGGCCGTCGCGCTTCACCGCCGTCGTCTCGACGAGGCGCGTGTCCGACCCCGCACCCGGCTCCGTGATGGCATAGGCCGCGCGCCGCTGTCCCTTGCAGCTCGGGATAAGGAACGTCTCGATCTGCTCGCGCGTGCCGGCCCGGAGCGGCACGGGCGGCCGCCACACGGCGGCCCAGAGGCATCCCGTCGCCCGGCCCAACTCCTCATGCGCCACGATCTGCTGGAACACGGTGTAGCCTTGCCCGCCATGCTCCGTCGCGTGGTTGTAGGCGTTCAGCTTCCAGTCGACCACGGCCTGCTTGAGCGCGGTGCGTGCCTGGGTCGGCAGGCCGTCATTTTCTTCGCAATCGAGCTCGAGCGGGGCCAGGACCGTCTCGGTGAAAGCCTTCGCGTTGGCCTGGATGGCCTTGTCGTCCTTCGAGAGTGCCAAGTCCATGATCGTGTCCTTTGCTAATCAGCCGGATGCGCCCGCGCGCGGGACGATGAGCGCGTCGAGCGCCACGGCGCCCTTCGCGCCCGCGCGAAGCGGATTGACGTCGGCCTCGCCCATCATGTCACCAAGATCGGCCGCCAGCACCGAGAAGCGGACGATCGCCCGGGCGAGGGAGGCGAGATCGGCCGGCGCCTGGCCGCGCTTGCCGTCGAGGAGCGGGCGCAGGCGGAGCCGGTCGAGAAGGCGCAGCGCCCCGGCCTCGTCGAGAGGCGGCAGCGCGACCGCGCGATCGGCCATGACCTCGATGAGCGTGCCACCGGCGCTGACCATGACGAGCGGGCCGAACTGGGGATCGGCGATGAAGCCGAGGGCGAGCTCGACGGCGCTCTCGGCCATGGGTGCCACGAGCACGCGTGGGCCGAGCCGCGCCGCCATCTCGGCGTAGGCAGCGCCGAGCGCCGCCGCATCGGTGAGCCCGAGCCGGACGCCGCCATGCTCCGTCTTGTGGAAAAGACCCGGCGCCGCCGTCTTCAGCACCACGGGATAGCCGAGCGAGCCCGCCGCGGCGAGCGCCGCGTCCCGCGTCTCGACGACCCGGTGCGGCAGCGTCGGAATTCCGTAATCGGCGAGGAGTGCGAGGCTCTCGGCCTCATCGAGCGTCCCGGCCTCGGCAAGCCGCCCGCGCCAGCGCGTGCGCAGCGCGGACGCGACGGGGGTTGCGGGCGACAGGGGGGCCCGCGCGAGGAAATCGCGGTAAGCCATCGCGTGCTTGACCGCGACCAGCAGATTGCGCGTGCCGTCGAGGACGGGAATGCCAGAGGCGGCCGCGCGCATGGTGATGTCCCGGTGGCCCGTGCCGCTGAAGTTCGTCGCCATCACCACCGGCTTCTCGGTCGTCCCGGCGAGCGCCTTCGCGATCTCCACCTGGCCTTCGGAGAGAAACTCGCCCGTGCGCATGTCCCGCAGGATGCAGGCGATGGCGGTGTCGGGGTCTTCGACGAGGGCGGCGAGGATATCGCGATAGATGCCGTCCCAATCGACGACCGTGCCCCAGGCATCGACCGGGTTTTCCGGCGGAAGCCCGGGGAAGAGCCGTCGCTTCAGCACGGCGACCGTCTTCTCGCTGATTTGCGCGAAGGGCACGCCGAGATCGGCCGCGAGGTCGATGAGCATGCCGCGCTCGCCCCCGGAATCGCCGACGACCGAGAGGCCGCCCGCACCGAGGCGCCGCTTCTGCGAGAGAAGCGTGAGCGTCGCCGCCATCTCGTAGAGGTCGTGGACGCGCACGACGCCGTGGCGGTCGAACAGCGCCTCGTAGGCCGCGTCGTCGCCCGCGATGGCACCGGAGTGGCTGACCGCGAGACGCGCGCTCCGCTCCGTCCGCCCGACCTTGAGCGCCACGACCGGGATGCCCAAGCCAGCGGCCTTCTCGAGCGCCCCGATGAAACGCCGGGGGTCGCGCACGGTCTCGAGGAAGAGCGCCAGGGCGCGCGTCGAGGGCTGATCGAGCGCGTAGTCCATGTAGTCGGCCATGGTCGTCGCCAGCTCCTGGCCGCTGGAGACGACACAGGAGAAGCCGAGGCGCGGATCGCTCTGGCAGAAACTGCCGAAGGCCGTGCCGGAATGCGTGATGAAGAAGATGCCGCCCGAAGCGATCTCCGCCGCCGGGGGATAGCCGCAGACGAAGACGCGGTCGGCGACGTTGAAGTACCCCATGCAATTGGCGCCGCAGAGCGGCAGCCCGGCCGCGCGCGCCATGCGGGAGAGGCGCCTGGCCAGGGACGGCTCGCCGTCGTCCTCGAGATAGGGGTTGTCGAAGATGACGGCCGCACGCGCCTTGGCCGCGATGGCCGCGCCCAACGCCGCCTCGAGATGCCGCGCGCCCACGCACAGGACCGCCAGATCGACCGGCTCCGGCAAGGCCGATAGCGCGGGAAAGCAGGGGAAGCCCTCGATCGCCTCGTATTTCGGGTTGATGCAATAGACCGCGCCGGCATACCCGCCCATGCGGATCGATTTGAGGATGCCGTTGCCGGGCGTCTTCTCGCGCGGGGACGCGCCGACGAAGGCGATGGAGCGCGGCTTCAAGAGCGGCGTCAGCGAGTGGGTGGAGGGCATCGTGGTTTCGTCGGAGGTGCGGCCAGATGGGAAAACCCGGAGCGATGGGTACAACGGCGGAGGCCGGGAAGTCGAGGGGCTGTGCGGCGCCGCGCCGCTCAGCCCGCCGCCGCGCCGTCCGGCGGCACGAGGCGGCTACGCCATCCGCCGGAGGTGCGTCCCGCGCCCCGCCGCACTATCATGGGTTCGATTGCCGCGCGGCCACTGGCTGCGCGGCACCGGTTGAGCCCGTTCGTCACCACCCTGTCCGCTGCAACCACAAGGAGACCTCCCATGATTGCCAATGTCATCGTCGGCGTGCGCGACATCAAGCGCGCCAGCACATTCTACGACGCCCTCTTCGCGACGCTCGGCTACACGCGCGTGAGCACCAGCGACACCTTCGTCGGCTACAGCGCGGGCAGCAAGGCGCAGTTCTGGATCTGCCTGCCGCGGAACGGCCAGCCGGCCTCCGCCGGCAACGGCTCTCAGATCAGCCTCATCGCCAAGGACGTGGGCTCGGTCGACCGCTTCCACGCGGCCGCGCTCGCGCAAGGCGGGAAGGACGAGGGCAAGCCGGGCTTCAGGCCGCCGGAGAAGAAGGTCTCCTACGCTTGCTACGTTCGCGATCCCGACGGCAACAAGCTGATGGCGGTGTGCAGCGATCCCAAGTAATTCGCGGGTTCGCGGGCTCTTGAGCCCAGCAGTCGCAGCGCTTGCGCCGGCGCACTTCACGCCGGCGCAAGCGCGCCCGACGCGACCGCCCGACGCGACCGCCCGGAGCGGCGCGCGAC
>JBGPGW010000280.1:0-4545 GCA_041484095.1 Alphaproteobacteria bacterium
CTTGACGCTGTGCCGCACCCCTTTCGGCGTCAGGGCGAGCGCGCTCGCGATCGGCCCACCGATGATCTGCCAGATGAACATGACGGAGAATACGATTACGAAGACCGTGATGGCCCCGGTCGTCGTCTGGCCTTCCCAGGTGAAGAGGTACTCGCGGATCGCGACCACGCTCTCGAATTGCATGGCAAGCTGGATCAGCTCCGAGAACAGGCCGACGAGAAACACGGCCGCGACGCCGATCACCAACGGCCGCCGGACAATCCGGGGCAGGACGTAGAAGATCCCGCCCACGGCGCCCGCCGCCGTACTGATCGCCACCTGAAACAGACCGCCCCTGAACGTCCCCTCGCCCAGTGTCAGGAACACGAGGAGCTTCGGCGACAGGGCCACGAACATGTTGCGGATGTCGAAATTGCCGATGATCTGGATGAGAAGGAACAGCATCAGTCCCGCGACGAGGCCCGACAACGCGCCGAAGGCGATCTTGCCGATCGCCCCCAAATTCGGCGAGCGATGCGCGATCAACGCGCCGACGGAGACGGCGATGAGAAGAAAGACGGAGTGGGCGAGCGTGATCACGCCCTCGATGATCCAGCGCTCTGCGAACTGGTTGATCAAACCGAAGACGTTGAGAAGCACGATCGTGCCGCCCCCCATGGCGCCCGCGCGGATCGTCCGATTAAATTGCGACCGCTCGACTTCCCTGTGTTGGAAGGTTGAGGCAACGATATCAAACGACATGTTCCTACTCCCCGTTCTATCGACGCGCGGCGTTCAACGCCGTTTCGGTTCGACAAACCCCCACGTCACGCACGCTGACGCGCCAACCTCTCGCCCAAGAGGCCATGTGGCCGGAAGATGAGCACCATGACCAGCATCGTGAACGCGATGAGGTCGCGGAGCTGGTACGGCGCCACGATCCCCAGCCCATCGAGGAACAGGGCCGGCCCGAGCGACTCGACGATGCCACGGAAGAACCCGCCGAGCATGGCGCCCGGGACGTTGCCGATCCCGCCCAGCACGGCGGCGCTGAACGCCTTGATGCCGGGAAAGAAGCCCATGAAGAAGTAAACCTGCTTGAAGACGAAGGCATAGAGAACGGCGCCGATGCCGGCCACGCTCGCGCCGAGCACGAAGGTGAAAATGATCACCTTGTTGACGTCGATGCCCATGAGCGCCGCCGCATCGCGATCCTCCGACACCGCGCGCATCGCGGTCCCCATCTTCGTCTTGTTGACGATGAGATAGAGGCCATACATCGCCAAAAGCGCACTGCCCACGACCACGAACTGGATCATCGGAAACTTGTAGCCGAAGATCCAAACGGCCTTGTCGAAGAAGGCCACGTCCGGGTAGGCGCGCACGGACGAGCCGTACATGCCGCGGAACGAGTGCTGCAAGAAGTACGATGCACCGATCGCGCAGATGAGCGGCGCCAGGGTGCGGACATGCCGGAACGGCCGGTAACATATGCGTTCGACGATGAGGGCCACGCAAACGCAAACCGCCGCCGCCGTCAGCATCGTGAGCAAGACCCCAACCAGCAGATACTCGTTGAGGAACCCGGATTTCGCGAGGGGCGAGGCCACGAAATAGGCGGTGAAGCCGCCCGTCATGAAAATGTCGCCATGCGCGAAGTTGATGATTCTGAGGATGCCGTAGACCATCGTGTAGCCGAGGGCGACGAGGGCATAAATCCCGCCGATCGTGAGGCCGAACATCACCATGCTGACCCACTGGTCATCGGTATAGCGGTCTTTGACGACCGTGCCGTACATCCCGGCGATGACCACAATGATCACGGCGAGGCGCATGAGCCAGAGCGTGACGTCGACATAGGTCCAATGTTTGATTTTTTCGAAGTTCATGCCCACTACCCCCAGACGGCCGCTTTTCCCAACGGTCCGTCGCCCATGATGGTGCTTACGTTTCGTAATTTATAAAGGATCGGGGGATGAGCCGACCACAGCAAATATTCATCTGCTGGCTCATCCCCCGTGTGCGAATGCTCGATTCCCTGGCGCCTAGTACTTAACGGGATAGACGCGCTTCGGGTTCTTGCCGACGTCAAGCGACTTCGGATCTTCGCTCGTGAATGCGTAGACCGTGAACTTGTAGACGCCGCAGTCACCATACTGGTCGCAGGTGAGCTTGCCGGTGACACCGTCCATGTTCTTCGTCGCGAAGACCGCGTCGCGGAAGGCCTTGATCGGAATGACCGTGTTGTTGCCTTCCTGCTTGGCGACCTTCTTGATCGCCTCGGCCGCGATCATCATGGCGTCGTAGCCATTGCCGTGGAAGCCCTGGATCGGATACTCGCCGAACATCTTCTTGTACTTCTCACGCAATGCCTTGTACTTCGGGCCCTGCGCTTCCGGCTCCAGCGCCGTCGAGGCGATCTCGAACCCGATCACGTCCTTGCCCGCCGCCTCGAGGAGCTGTGCGCCCAGAGAGGCATCCGTGCCGATCATCCGCACCTTCTCGAGGCCCGGAATCTCTTTCTTCTGACGGATCAGGTAGGACGTCGCACCGACGAAGCACGGAGCGAAGATGATGTCCGGCTTCGATGTCGCGACCTTGGTCAGCATCGGACGCATGTCCGTGTCGGTCGGGGAGATGGCCTCATCCGACACGATCTCGCCGCCCAGCTTCTTGAAGTTCTCCTGGAACACGCGGACGAGCTTCTCGGCATACGGGCTGCCGTCATGGACCGTCGCCGCCTTCTTCACATTGAGGACTTTGTAGGCCCAGTTGGCCACTTCGCGGCCCGCCCACAAATCGTTGTAAACCACCCGAACGAGACCCTGATAATCCGGCCCGCGATCCGGGGCCGTCAGCACCGGCGAGCTTGCCGCCGTCGCAATATCGACAATGCCCGCCTTCCAGAGGATCGGGGCTGCGGGACGGGTGGCCGAGGAGCACGCGCCCCCGAGCGCCACGACGACCTGCTGGTTGGCCGCGATCTTGGTCGCCGCCGTCTGCCCGCCTTCGGCGTTGCAGCCATCGTCTTCGTGCATGAACTTAATCGGGTGGCCGACCAGCTTGTTGCCGAGGTCATCCGCCGCGACCACGGCACCGCGCTGGGTGTCGAGGCCGAGGGCCGTGTCCGCACCCGACAGAACGTGATAGGTGGCGATCACGATCGGCTGGCCCTTCGGGATCTTAACGACCCGAGTCGTGTCCTGCCCAGACAAATTCTGCGCCAGCACCGTTCCTGACGCCAACGCGCCCATGGCGACCAATCCGGCCGCGATGAGCGATGTCTTCAACAACTTTGCTTTCATTAGACGTGTCCCTCCTTGGTGCACACTGTGCCTTTTAAACTACTTCGTCCCCGCGCCCCCAGGACCGGGAACATACCCCCTGGCGCCCATGCTCCCCCTCAAAGCAATCGAAGATGGGCTTGTCAGCGAACTCGCCATCGCCGGAATAAACTCCGAACACATTGTCGCCGCAACCTGCTGCAACATCGCCCCGGCCGCCCAATGCGCCATTACATCGCCTCCCGGGCGGCGGGACGAGTTTCCCCGCGCGACCACGGCTGATGGCACCACTAGGCCGATCGACCCTGTCTGGGTTGATGCCTCCCTCTGAAGCCGGACTAACGGCTTGCCACCGCCCTGATATGCCCCGGTATGACTTTACGAACCGGAGTTCTTGTTGCTGGGGAGGCTACGCATTTGGCTAATTGCTTGTCAACGGCTCTGACGATGACTCGCGTGCAAATGAGCGCAAGACCGCGACCATCCCGCATGATGCCCCCAGGCAGACATAACCGGGATCAACGATATCTTGGGACGCGCGATCTTGGGACGCGCGTCCGTTGAGCGGAATAGTCCGACCGCGATTCGGACACGCGACCGAGTGCGATTGCCATGGAGATCAGAGGGCCGGGGGCAGCCGGAAACGAAAGGGGGCGCCCGAAGGCGCCCCCTGGAACTTGGTCCGATCCGTCCGGGCTATTGCGCGGGATAGATCTTCTTCGGGTTCTTGCCGGTCTCGAAGGTGTTCGGGTCCGCGTTGGTGAACTGATAGACCGCGAACTTGAACTTCCCGCACTGGCCGTGCTCATCGCACTTGATCGGGCCGCTCATGCCTTCGAACTGCGGGTTATTGAACACCGCGTCACGAAGCGCCTTGCGCCCGATGTAGGTGTTGCCGTCCTTGTCCTGGACCGCAACCTTCTCGATCGCCAGATGCAGCAACTTCGCTGCGTCATAAGCATGCGCGTGGAAGCCCTGGATCGGCTCTTCACCGAACTTCTTTTTGTAAGCCGCGACGAGCTTCGGATATTCCTTGCCCAGCGCGTCCTTCGACACATCGGGGAAGGTGATGCGCATGCCCACGATGTTGTCACCTGAGGCGGTGATGAAGTCCTTCGTCATCATCGAACCGCCGCTGATGATCTCCTTGGTCAGGCCGGGAATCTCCTTGGCCTGGCGGGTGATCTGCCCGCCCGCGGCGACGAACACGGGGTAGTAGAGCACATCAGCCTTCGCCGTCGCGATGCGCGTCAAGACCGCGCGCATGTCGACATCCGTCGGC
>JBGPGW010000281.1:0-4544 GCA_041484095.1 Alphaproteobacteria bacterium
AGATCGTCGAGTGCCGGCGCATCCGTCACGCTGAAATCGTCGCGGCCGCTTGCGAGCACGGAATCCCAGGCCAGCCCCGCGCTGCCGTCGCCCCCGACGGTGATCGTGCGCGCCGGCGCGGGCCGCGCCGCGCCCAACGCCTCGAGAAGGCCGGCAAGCCCGTGATCGATGACGAGCCACGCGGTATCGGAATCGGAGAGGACATAGGCGAGCTCGCGCGCGGTGTAGCGGGTGTTGATCGGCACCATGACGGCGCCAAGCCGCGCGATCGCCAGCCACGCGATCGGCCAGGAAGGGCAATTCGGCAGCATCACCCCGACATGGTCGCCCTTCCGCAAGCCGCGGCCGTGGAGCGCGCTCGCGAGGCGGGCGACGCGCGCGTCGAGGGCGCGGTAGGTCAGCGCGCGATCGGCAAGCCCGGCTTGTGCCTCGAAGAACGTGAATGCGGTCCGGTCGCAGAGAGTCTCGGCGCACTCGCGGAGGAAGGCGCCGAGGTTGGAGGGGAAGGGCTCGCTCTCGACCAGCCGGTGCATGGCGTCGGTCGGCGGGAGGCTGGGGCGTGCGCGCGATCGGGATGCGGATTGCGGCATGGCGGCTCGACGGGCTCAGGCGCTCAGACGCCGCAAGGCGTTGAGACGCCGTTCGCGATGGACGACATAAAGCCCCGCGCCGACGACGATGACAAGTCCCGCCACGGTCCAGGAATCCGGGAGGTCGCCGAAGACGAGGTAGCCCGTGACGGTCGCCGCCAGGATCTGCGTGTAGAAGAAAGGTGCCAGGACCGAGGCGTCCGCATGGTCGAAGGCCTTGATGACGAGGTAGGAGGCGGCCCCGCTGATGAGCCCGGCCAAGGCGAACCACAGCCAGTCGACGAGAGTCGGGTCGACCCAGGCGAAGACGAGAACCGGGCTCATGAGCACGACGCCGAACAGGTTGAAATAGAGAAACGTGGTGAGCGCGTGGTCGGTCGCCGAGAGCGCGCGGGTCGTGATCTGGAAGAGCGAGCCGAACACGGCCGAGCAGAGGGGCAGGAGGGTCGCCCATTCCGTGTCGAAATCGGGGCGCATGATGACGAGGATGCCGACGAATCCGATGCAGACCGCCGACCAGTGGTGAAGCCCGACGCGCTCGCCCAGAAGCGGGGCGGAAAACGCGACGACGAACAGCGGATTGGCGAAGGTGATGGCGATGGCCTGGACGAGGGGGAGGAAGGTCAGGGCGCTCACGAAGAAGATCGTCGAGACCAGCGTGAAGAGGCCGCGCAAGGCCTGAAGGCCGGGCCGTGAGGTGCGCGCGAGCGACCAGCGCCCGAGCGCCGAGAGAAGCGCGGCGACGATAAAGCTTTGCGCGACGTAACGGAGCCAAATGACCTGCATCACGGGATAGGTCTCGGTCAGGGACTTCGTGACCGCGTCGCTCACCGGGATGAGCGAGACTCCCGCCACCATGAGCAGGATCCCCGTGATGATCCCGCCCTGCGGACGCGTCCCTGCTATTGCCATCGCCGGCTCAGCCGCGGGCGAGCGGGCCACCGCTCGCGGTGGAGGATGTGGAGGCCCGCATGCGTCATGGCGCCGTGCTCCTGATCGCGGTGAGGCGGCGCTCGCGATGGAAGACATAGAGACCCGAGCCGATGACGATCGCGACGCCCAAGACGCTGATCGCGTCGGGCAGATAGCCGGACACGACATAGCTCACGACCGTGGCTGAGAGAATCTGCGTGTAGGAAAAGGGCGCGAGTGCTGAAAGCGGCGCCATCTGGATCGCCTTGATCACGCCGAAATGCGCGATTCCGCCGATGAGCCCGGCCAAGATCATGAGCATCCAGCCCGTTCCCTTGGGCGCGGTCCAGTAGAAGGGGACGACGAGGCTGATCAAGACGGCGCCGCCCGAGACGAGATAGAGAAGCGTCGTGACGGGGTGGTCGGTGCGCACGACCTTCCGCGTGACGATCTGCATGAGTGCGTTGAACACGGTCGAGGCGAGGGCCAGGAGCGCGCCGCCCACCGCCATGCCGAAGCCGGGGCGGAAGACGATCAGCATGCCGACGAAGCCGACGATGACCGCGCCCCAGCGATGAAGCCCGACCCGCTCGCCGAGAATCGGCACCGAGAAGGCGACCATGAGCAGCGGGGCCACGAAGATGATCGCGATGGCGTCCACGACCTCGATGAGCCGGAGGGCCGAGACGAAGCACACGGTCGAGAGCACGGCGAGGAGGGCCCGGCTGAGCTGCAGCACGAGATGCTCGGTGCGGAACCAGCGGCGAATGCGCGGGCCCCCAAGCACGGCGGCGAGAATGAGCGACTGGACGACGTAGCGGGCCCAAGTGACCTGGATCGGGTGATAGTCATGCGTCAGGTATTTCGCGATGGCGTCGCTCAGGGGATAGAGCGAGACCGATCCCGCCATGAGCAGCATGGCGCGCGCGAGCACGGGCTCATGCGGCGGCGCGCGGGGCGGGACGGCGCTGGAGCGCGGCGGCGGGTCGCAGATCTCCATGGCGCGGCTGCTAATCCGACACGAGCGGGTGGCCCTCGCGGCGGACGGGGCCGCTGGGTGCCGCGCGCGGATCCAAGGCCCTGACGACGGATGTGGTCTGGGGGAGGGAGACGAATCCGCGCCGCTGCTCCTTCGGCACCGGCGCGCGCTTGAACATGCGGTAGACCGCGAAGCCGCCGAGCGCCACGTTGACGATGGCGGCGTAGATGAACAGGCCGTCGGGGCCGATGACGGACATCATGGGGGAGGCGACGAGCGGGCCGAGCACGGCGCCGATCCCGTAGGTGAAGACGAAGCCGCCGCTCGCCTTGATCAGGTCCTTGGGCGTCAGGAAGTCGCAGGCATGCGCGACGGCGAGCGAATAGGTCGTGAACGACAGGCCGCCATAGAGTGCCGCCACCAGCAGCGTCCAATTGGGGTGAAGGCGCAGCGCCGCGCTCATCATCACGCAGACGATTGCGACCCCGAAGAACACCGCCATCAGCACCGTGCGCCGGTCGTAGATGTCGGACAGCCTGCCGACCGGCCACTGCATGGCGAGGCCGGCGATGATCGTGACGCCCATGAAGCTCGACACGCCCATGTCGTCGTGCCCGATGTCGCGCGCGAAGATCGGTCCCAAACCATAGAACGAGCCGTTGACCAGCCCGCTGCCGAGCACGCCGACCACGCCGAGCGGCGAGATGCGGTAGAGTTCGCGGAATCCGAGCGACGAGCGCTCGCCGAAGACGGGTGCGGGTGCCCGCGTCAGCGCGACGGGAATGAGACCGACGGTGATGAGCACGGTCGCGAGCGCGAACAGCTCGAAGCCGGCCGGGCTTGCGACATTCAACAGGAACTGCCCGAGCCCGGTCGCGAGATACACCATGATCATGTAGAGGGCGAGGACCTCGCCGCGGTTCTCGTTCGTCGCGCGCGAGTTGAGCCAGCTCTCGACCACCATGTTGAGACCCGCCATGCCGTAGCCGGTGGCGGTCCGCAGGACCGTCCAGACCACGGCCGTCACGAGGAGAACCTGCGAGAGCGCCGCCGCCGCGAGAAGGGCCGCCGCCGCGACGAAGGTCCTGACGGGACCCACCCGCTCGACGATGCGCGGCAAGGTGCGCGCGGCGATCATCTGTCCCGCGAAATAGCAGGCAAGCACGAGGCCGATGACCTCGTGCGGGAAGTGCTCGATCTTCATGCGGAGACTGATGATCGTCGTCAGCAGGCCGTTGCCGAGCTGGACGATGCCCATGCCGAGGAGGAGCGACGCGATCTGGGGAAAGGTCTTTCTCATCGGATTCCGTCGCGGCCTCTCTTACCGTTCATCGGGCGATGCGGTTGCCCGCGACACGGCAAGGTCAGCGCTTGCCCAGCGCCGCGCGGCCCTTCTCGGTCAGCCTGCAGACCAGCCAATCCGGCTTGATCGGATTGTCGAACCAGGGCTCGGCCCACCCCTCGTCGAGGCCGCGCCGGATCGTGCGCGGATCGATCCGCCGGCCGTTGTCGTCGAACAGCGGCAGTTTGCCGCCGGGCTGATCGAGCCCGCGGGTGAGCCAAGCGCGTTGAACGACGGTCGGCCGCGCGGCGGATACGGGCTTGCCGCCCTCCGCCACGACCGTGAGGTGTGCATGCCGCATGGGCCTCCCTCCCATTGCGAAGGCCCATGCTAGGCGAGATCGCTGCCCGCGCCAAGCAATCGAACCGGCGCGGCGGCCGCGGCGCCGCTCAGCGAATTTCAAACCGCCGCTAGGGGAGTTTCCTCAGTGAATACGGGCCTTATACGAGGGGAAGGGGGCGTCTTCGGTGAATATGGACCCTAGACGAGGGGAATGTAGTCGTACTCCCCGACGCCCTGGAGCACCAAGATGGTCATGGAGGTGTCGCCGGCGTTGGTAACGAGATGCGGGCGGCCTGCCGCGACCGCATAGCTTTCGCCCGGGCCAAGCCGCACGTCTTGCTTCGGTTGCCGGAGGCAGAGGCGGAGCTGACCTTCGATGACATAAAATGTATCGGTGACGTGGCTGTGGAAGTGCCAGGGCACGGACTGCGTCGGTGAG
>JBGPGW010000282.1:0-4523 GCA_041484095.1 Alphaproteobacteria bacterium
ACAGTTTCGGCGAACGCGCCCATAGAAGGGCCGAGTCGAGAACCACTCCGTACTTTCGCCGCTGGTTCCAGAAGAACGGGCGGAGGAACCAGGAATACGCGCGGAGGGGTTTCGGTTCGATTCTCATGATCCAATATCCGTTCTCAAAGTGAGCCGTTCCGATTCCTTACCTCCGAGGGGGCGAAGGAGCGATTGGAAACGTTCATGCCGCGCCCTCCACCGGACCCGTCAGCCGCGGCATGAACCCCGGCACCCGCGCCCTGTAGCGCCGATATTCATCGCCGAACGCCGCGATGGCCTCCCGCTCCTCGTGCCGGGCCAGGCGGACGTACATGAAGACGAGGATCGGGAACATGGCCAGCGTCAGCAGCGTCGGCCACTGCACGAGGAAGCCCAGCATGACCAGGATGAAGCCGACGTATTGCGGATGGCGCATGCGCGCATAGGGGCCGGTCGTCGCCAGGGCATGGCGGCTTTGCGCCTCGTAGAGCACGCGCCATGCCGCCGCGATCAGCAGGAACCCTCCGCCAATGAACGCGAAGCTGAGGACGTGGAACGGCCCGAAGTGAGGATTGGCCTTCCAGCCGAACATCATCTCCAAGAGATGCCCGGCATCGTGGGAGAACCAGTCCACATCGGGGAAGCGGCTCTGCAGCCAGCCGGAGAGAACGTAGATCGTGAGCGGGAAGCCGTACATCTCCGTGAACAATGCGACGAGGAACGCGCTGAACGCACCGAACGACCGCCAGTCCCGCTTGGTCTGCGGCTTGAAGAAGCTGAAGGCGAAGAAGATGAAGATCGCCGAATTGATCACGACCAGAAGCCACAGACCGTAGGCAGGGGGCTGCTCCGTCATGGCCGGTCTCCCGCACCTTTGTCGTCGGCAGCATGGCCGCCGTGTTTGTGGCCATGGCTTCCGTGACCGCCGTGATGGAAGAGGTGCATCAGCGGACAGGCGAGCAGAAGGAGAAACGGCAGCCAGCCGAACAGATGTGCGCGATGTTCCGTCCACAGGAAGTAGCCGGCGATGGCCAGGAACCCGAGCGTGGCGATCCCCGTGCGAGAGAAAAGAAAGTCGCGAAAGCCTGATCGTTGCATGGTGTTGCTTCCCATTTGTCGCCAATCAACGGATGCGATGGTCGTAAGTGAACTGCACCTTGAGAGGCGCGGCTGTCCCTGGGCGGCGAATTTCGACTTGGATTTCGTAGGTGCCCTGGCCCGGAAGCACGAAGTAGTTTCCGTAGGTCACGGTGTCGGCGATGGTCATGGGTTCGAGGGCCCTTTCGGCGCCGGCGAGGCCAACGCCCGACGCGCGCGCCCTGACCTCGGCATCGGTGATGCGCGCGTTGGTCGTGCGGTCAAACAGGGCGACGGTCACATGATAGACGTGGCTCCCCTTCGGCTGTCCGCCGTGCATCGTCGCTTCGGGGTGCGTCGCGCCGTGGCCGCGAATCATCTCGGCGGGCAAGAGTCCCAGGTAGACGGCCACACCATCGATAGTCTTGTAGTTTTCTGGTTCGGCCGCTTGAGCGGAGACCATCGCCAATCCGAAGGAGATCGCTGCGATGAAGCCCAGACGGCGAATACCAAGACAGAGATGTCGCATGTGAGTCCCTCCCAAATGGGCGTTAGCTGTTCGCGTCCGACCCGGCATCGGCGGGCTTGCGGGCCAGCCAGAACGTCAGCACGCCGAGCCAGCGGCCCCGCGCCTCGACTCCTTCAAATCCCGCCTCCCGCAGGTAACGGGGGACTTCTCCGCGGAGATGCGGCGCGGTATTCGGCATGAGCAGCAAAGGCCAAACCAGCAGCCACAAATACCATCGCGCCGGCCGGTCGAGATCCACGACGACGAACCTGCCGCCGGGTTTGAGCACGCGAAAGACTTCGCGGAGCCCGGTCCGTTTCAGGTCCTGGGGCAGGTGATGGATCATGACGCTCGCGAAAGCGGCATCGAAGCTCGCATCCTCGAACGGAAGGTCTTCGATGGCCGAGGGGCTGAACGCGACGTAAGGTCTGACCGACGCCGAATTCTCGAGCGCAAGGCGAATCATGTCGGGTGCCGGGTCGATGCCGACCGCATGTCCGGTCGGCGCGACGGCTTGGCCGGCGAGGCGCGTCAGCACGCCCGTGCCGCACCCGGCGTCCAGTACGGCGTCACCGGATTTGAGGTCGGCAAGGGAAAGTGTCTTCAGGCGGAATGCCGGTCCCATGCCCATTGTCCGGCAGAGCCAGTCGTAGAACGGCGCCATCCAATTGAGGGTCATGCCGTGAGTCCTGGCCACATCGCCGATGGGGAACGGCAATGGCCGGTAGGACCGGACATATGCCCACAGCATCACGACAGGACAGGCGAGAATCGCCGCGATGATGAGTGCGGTCCATGCCGCGAGGCCTAAAAGCACCAATACGAGCGTGACGAGAGTCAACACCCAGGCGGTGCAAAACGCCGCTGTCCGGCGCAGTCGCAAGCGGCGCTTGGCGGCTTGCGCGGCCTCCTCGGCCGCTCGTGCGGACGGCGCGGACTCTCCGTCAAAGGCCGGGCGCCCCGCCATTGAGACACGATCCCGTTTCGTCATGTGAGCGACACTTTCATTCGCTTAAGCAGCGCCGAGTTCGCGATGACCGAGAGCGAACTCAGTGCCATCGCCGCAGCGGCGATGATCGGATTCAAAAACCCCAGAGCCGCGACCGGGATGCCGATCGTGTTGTAGGCGAAGGCCCAGAACAGGTTCTGCTTGATCTTTCGAATGGTCGCGCGGGAGAGGCGAATCGCCACGACCACGTCGCGCACGTCGTCCTTGACGAGGATAATGCCGCCGGTCTCCTTCGCGACGTCCGAACCGGAACCGATGGCGATGCCGATGTCGGCCGTGGCGAGCGCGGGTGCATCGTTGACCCCGTCACCCACCATGGCAACGAACTTGCCCTTCTGCTGAAGTTCTTTGATGACTTTTGCTTTGTCGCCGGGAAGCACCTCGGCGATCACTTCCGTGATGTCGAGCTCCGCCGCGATCGCCCGGGCCGTGCGCTCGTTGTCGCCGCTGAGCAGGATGACTTCGACCCCCTCGCTCTTGAGCGCGGCGACGGCGTCCCTTGCTTCCGGCTTGAGCGTGTCGGCCACGGCAATGACACCCTCGAGCGCGCCATCGCTGCCGACCAGCATCGCGGTCTTCGCTTCGCGTTCCAGGCGAATCATCGCGGGCTCCGCCGCCGCGGTGTCGATGCCTTCGCGCTGAAAAAGGCGACGGTTGCCGAGCAGCACCTTATGCCCGTCAACCGTTCCGGTGATGCCGTGCCCGGCGATGGCCTCGAACCCCGCGACCTTCGGGAGAGTCAAGTTGCGATGCTGCGCCGCCTGGACGATGGCCTCGCCGAGCGGGTGTTCGGAGCCCACCTCCACGGCAGCGGCCAGCGAGAGAACGTCCGATTCGCTTCGGCTGGACAGTGGAATGACGTCCGTGACCGCCGGCTCGCCGCGGGTGAGCGTGCCCGTCTTGTCGAAGACCACGGTGGTAAGCTTGCGCGCGCGCTCGAGCACCTCGGCGCCGCGAATGAGGATGCCGGCCTCCGCACCCTTGCCCACGCCGACCATGAGCGCGGCCGGCGTCGCGATCCCGAGGGCGCAGGGACAGGCAATGATGAGAACTGCGATGAAGGCGAGGAGCGCCTGCGGAAAGTTGCCCGCGAGCCACCAGCCGGCGAAGGCGAGGACGGCCACGATGACGACGGCTGGCACGAAATAGCCCGTCACCTCGTCAGCGAGCCGCTGGACCTGCGCCGTGCTGGCCTGTGCCTCCTCGACGAGTTTGATGATCTGGGAGAGCGCCGTGTCCTTGCCGACCCGCGTCGCCGTGAACTGGAGCATGCCGCTGCGGTTGAGCGTCCCGCCGATCACCTTCGCGCCGGGCTTCTTCTCGACCGGCATCGATTCGCCGGTGAGCATGGACTCGTCCACCGAGGACGTGCCCTCGATTACCTCGCCGTCGGTCGCGACCCGCTCCCCGGGCCGCACCACGACGACCTCGCCCACCATGATCGATTCGGCCGGCACCTCCATCTCCACACCCTCGCGCACGACGCGGGCGATGGCCGGCCTGAGGTCCATCAGCTTCCGAACTGCCGCGGAGGAGCGTTTCTTGATGATCTCCTCCATGTACTTGCCGAGCAGCACGAAGGCGATGATGACGGCCGAGACCTCGAAGTAAACGTCGCGCTCCTCGACCTTGACCGGCAACACGTCGGGAAAGAAGATCACGGCGACGCTGTAGGCGTACGCGACGGTGGTTCCCAGCGCGATCAGGAAATCCATGTTGATCGTGCGCCGCCGCACGCCCTGGACCGCACCGACATAAAACGTCCATCCACCGATGAACTGCACCGGCGTGACCAGGATCATCATCCAGACACCCCACGTGAACCATGGCAGACCCGCGATCGGCGCCCAGGTCAAAGCCGTGGCACCAGCGGCGAGCCCCAGGAACACCGCGGCCCGCAAGATCGCCAGCACGAGGACCCCGCCGAGC
>JBGPGW010000283.1:0-4516 GCA_041484095.1 Alphaproteobacteria bacterium
AATCCGATCGATTCCTGCATGCAGCAGCGCGGCTGGACATTGCTCGGCGCAGCGCCCGGCCTCAGCCAGTCGCCCGCGGATACGAAGGCCGACGGCAGCAAGGGCACAGTGCCGGCAACCGGCCAATGAGCGCGGCCGTCGACGGCGCAGGAGCGGCCTCCATGACGCGCGATGACGGGAGCACTCACTCATGATCGACGACCGGACCGGCATGATCGACGACCGGACCGGCATGATCGACGACCGGACCGGCCTTCTCTCGCCCGAGGGGCGCGTTGTCATGATCTCCGGCGCCAATCGCGGCTTCGGCCTCGCGATCGCCAAGCGGCTTCACGCGGACGGCTATCGCCTGAGCCTCGGCGCGCGTCGGCTCGAGGCACTCAAGGACGCCGTCGCCCCCTTCGCGGACGAGCGCGTGCTGCAATGCCGGTTCGACGCCGAGGACGCGCCCACGGCCCGGACGTGGGTCGATGCGACCGTCAGGCACTTCGGCCGCCTCGACGGCCTCGTCAACAACGCGGGAATCCTCCGGCTTCACGATCTCGAGGATTACGACGAAGCCGCGTTCGACGCGATGCTCGAGGTGAATCTGAAGGCGCCCTATCGCCTGACCGTGGCGGCGCTCCCCCATCTCCGCAAATCGGGCGCAGGGCGCATCGTCAACATCAACTCGCGCTCGGGCCTTCGCTACGTCGCGGGCAGCGCCGACTACAACATCAGCAAGTTCGCGGGCATCGCGCTCAACCATGGCCCCCGCGTCGAGTATTGGGCCGACGGCGTGCGCACGACGGCGGTCTGCCCGGGCCCGTCGGCGACGGAGATGAATGCCGTCGCCGCCGGCCGCGATCTCACGCGGCCCGAGACGATCGCGACCATCGTGAGCCTCGTGATCGCGCTGCCGAACAACGCCTCCGTGCCGATTCTGCCCGTCTGTTCCGACCTCGAAGCGGGAGTCTAAGCCATGCCTGGAGAAATCACGCTACTCGACGGCGGCATGGGCCAGGAGCTGCGCCGCCGCGGCTTGACGGAAGAGCGCCTCTGGTCGGCGCATACGCTCATGACCCGGCCCGAGGAGGTCCAGCGCCTTCACGAGGACTTCATCGCCGCCGGCGCCAATGTGATCACCACCTGCAACTACGCCGTGACGCCCAAGCGATTCGCCCTCGAGGGCCTGCGTGAGCGCGTCGGCGAGGTGACGGCCATCGCGCGCGACGTCGCGAACGAGGCGCGCCGCAAGCACAGCGGCGTTCGGATCGCAGGCTCCCTGCCCCCGCTCCTCGCGAGCTACGAGCCCGATGCGGCCGGCGGGTTCGAGGAGATGGTGCCGGACTACGAAGAGATCGTCGCCGCGCTGGCACCGGGCGTCGACCTCTTCATCTGCGAGACGATGGCGAGCGCTGCTGAGTCGCGCGCCGCCGCCACGGCCGCAGCCGCGACGGGAAAACCGGTCTGGATCGCCTGGACGCTCCAGGACGAGCGGACGAACCGCTTGCGAAGCGGCGAGACGATCGCCGAGGCGCTCGCTGAGATCGAAGGCCTCGCTGTCGATGCCATTCTCTTCAACTGCTGCTCGCCCGAGACCGTGACACCCGCGATCCCGGTTTTGCGCGCACTCACGGAGCGGCCCATCGGCGCCTATGCCAATGCCTTCGTGCCGATCCCCAAGAATTGGCGGCGCTCGGGCAACCGCTTGCGCGATCTCCGCGGCGACCTCGAGGCCGAGGATTTCGCGGCCTTCGCGACCCCCTGGTTCGAGGCGGGCGCCACCATCGTCGGCGGCTGCTGCGGTGCCAGCCCCGCGCATATCGACGCGCTTCGTCGTCTCATCGAAGCCTCGGAATGATCTGAAGCGCTTCGCGACACAGGGCGCGAGCGAGACGAGACGCGCCACCTTCCCTCGGACGCGCGGATGACCGAGATCACTGAGCCCCCATCCATAGCCCTTGGCGCGGCGCGGCGCTGGCTGGCGCTCATCGCGGCGATGATGGGCGCTGCCGTCTACATGCTGAGCCTCACCATCTCGGCGACGGCGATTCCGCACATGCAGGGTGCCTTCTCGGCAGCACCCGACCAGATCGCCTGGATGCTGACATCGTTCATCATCGGCACCACGATCACGACGGCGTGTTCGGGCTGGATCGCCACGCGGTTCGGACGAAAGCGCGTGTTTCTGCTTGCGACCGGCGGGTTCACCGTCATGACGGTGATGTGCGGTCTCGCGACGTCGCTCGGCGAAGAGGTGTTGTTCCGCACGCTCCAGGGTCTCTTCGGCGCGCCCCTCCTGCCGCTCAGCCAGGCCATCGCGATCGATTCGTTTCCGCCGGAGAAGCGCGGCCTCGCCATCGGGCTCCAGGGATTCGGCGCAGTGTCCGGCGGGGTCGTGGGCCCTTATTTCGGCGGCGTGCTGGTCGAGGCCTATGGCTGGCCGTGGGTGTTCTTCGTCTACGTGCCGCTCGGTGCCTTGGCCTTCCTCGCGAGCTGGGCCTTCGTGCCGGAAATCGAGCGCGACAGGACGCGGCCGCTCGGCTGGGTCGGCTTCGGGCTTCTCATCATCGCGATCGCGACGCTCCAGCTCATGCTCAACCGCGGCGAGCGGCTCGACTGGTTCGATTCCCCCGAGGTCGTGATCGAGGGGGCCGTCGCGGCGATCGCGTTCTACGCCTTCGTCCTCCACACGATCGGCGCGCGCCAGGCATTCTTCGCCCCCCAGCTGTTCCGCGATCGCAACTACGCCATCGGGCTGTTCCTCGTCTTCGTGTTCGGCGCGCTCATCTTCCTCCAGATGTTCCTCGTGCCCGTCCTTCTGCTCGAATTCGTGGGCTACACGATGAAGGACGTGGGCTATCTCCTGGGCTGGCGTGCGCTCGGCCTCATGGCGAGCACGCTGGCGATCGGCCCCGTCGTGGACCGGCTCGATCCGCGCCTCACCTTCGTCGGCGGATTCCTCGCCATGGCCGCCTCGGCCTGGGCGATGTCGGAATGGACGCTCGACGTGCGGGAGGGCGACGTGGCGTGGGCCAATTTCCTTCAGGGCGTGTGCTCCGGCGTCGCCTACATCCCGATCGCCGTCATGGCGTTCTCGACCCTGCCCGAGCGTTTCCGGAACGACGGGGTCGCGCTGTTCTTCCTCATGTCGAATCTGGGCACGGCGACCGGCACGGCCGCGATCTTCAACTTCGTGACGCGCAACATGCGCATCAACCGCAGCGTGATCACGGAACACCTGACGCTCTACAACGAGCTTTTCCAATCCGGCGGCGTGCCGCGCCTGTGGAACCTGCACACGGCGAGCGGCCTGGCCGCGATCGACGCCGAAGTCGTGCGGCAGGCCGCGATCATCGCCTACACGAACAGCTTCTACTTGATCGCCCTGGTCACGCTCGGGGTGCTGCCGTTGGCGCTCTTCGTGCGCCTGCCCAAGCGCCCGCCGCGCGCATAGAGCCGTATCCTATTTCACATGGATGGCGAGCCAGACGGCGGGCGGCAGGCTCGAAGTTTCCTCGACGACGTGCCGGCGGCCGGGCGCGATGATGACGCAATCGCCCGCGGTCATGCGGCGCACCTCGTGGGGATCCTCGAGCACGAGCGTCGCCCCGCCGCGGAGGAGGAACACCATCTCCGTCCACGCCTGCGCGAATCTCCCCTCGGCCGGCGCGCGTGCGCCGAAGGAGACGATGCGTTCGACCCGCACCTCATGCGCGCCCGCAAGCGCCGCCAAGACCTCAATAAGCTCGGCGTTTCCCGTCCGGGGAACGGAATCGAAGACGTTCGTGAGCGCCATCGCACTCTCCTCAACGCATGCCGGCCGCGGGCGCCGCGCGGCTACTCCGGCGGGATCTCGTGCCAGATGTTCGAGAGAAAACCCCGCGCGTCCGCGCGGGTCACTTCGCGCACGATCTCCGGCAGGCCATGGCTGCAGCGCCAGGCATAGATCGTCTCCCGTCCGGTCACCACGGCCGGGATCATGTCCGCATCCGCCTCGCGCTTGCAGAACGCTTCGAGCGCGGGTGCCGGCGCGCGGGTCTCATCGGCCTTGGCCGCGCACGGCAAGTTGGCGCCGCCATAACAGGCAAAGACCTTGCCCTCCATGCAGCGCCAGGACGTGCCGCGCGCGATCTCGTCCGCCGGCATGAAGCTCGCGAATCCCATGACCGTCCTCATCCCGGCCATGAGGGCGTCCGGCACTTTCGCACCCTTGTAGCGCGCATCCGGCGCATCGATCGTGCCGACCGAGGCGCAATAGGCGAAGGGGTCCGTGGCCGATTTATCGTCCGAACAGGCAAAGAGGACCGCGGCCAGGGCGGCAAGCAGGACCGGCGGAATTGCGGTCGTCATAGGATGATCCTCCCTGCTGCCGGCCCTCGACGCAAGGAACGGCCCCCGCGCCTCATCGCCTAAAAACCAACATTTATTTATATTAAATGTCGTGTCTAAGCCCGATTCCGATCGCGCGCATTCGCGATAAGTCTCGGATCCTTGATTACCGAAACATTTGTTATGATCGAACGGCCCAAAT
>JBGPGW010000284.1:0-4503 GCA_041484095.1 Alphaproteobacteria bacterium
CTATCGCGCGAAGTACAACATTCTGCCGGGCTCGACCGGGCTCTCGGGCTATAACGCCGCAATGGCG
The DNA here is from genome assembly GCA_041484095.1 of Alphaproteobacteria bacterium. Taxonomy (GTDB): domain Bacteria; phylum Pseudomonadota; class Alphaproteobacteria; order CADEGL01; family CADEGL01; genus JBGPGW01. The sequence goes on from JBGPGW010000284.1 coordinate 68, forward strand.
ATTGCGGCGGCGCTCGAAGCGATCGGCGGCAACGTCGAGGACAAGCCGGCGTTCCTCGCGGCGCTGCGCAAGGTCAAGCTGACCACGCCCATGGGTCCGTTCCGGTTCGACGACAAGCAGAACGTCATCTTCGATCTCTACGTGCTGCGGAACGTGGAGCGCGACGGCCTCATCCAGCCGGAGACGGTGGAACTCATGGCGCGGGACGTCGACCAATACGGAAACTACAAATAGGCGCCAGGCTTACGTGAGCGCGCCCATCTCGCGGTAATAGCGGGCGGCGCCGGGATGGACCGGCGCATTGGTTTCCGGTGCGTGCCGGATGCTGTAGAAAATATCCTCCGAGATCCAGTGGTGCGCGCTCTTCTCGTTGAGCGCCTTCGCCAGCCGGTAGGCGAGATCGTCCGGCATGTCCTTGTGGACGACGATCGGGTAGCCGGGATTGGTGACCGTGACGACCGGCTCGGTCTGGCCGCGGAGAGTGCCGGGCTCGAGCGTGATGACCGGCGTACCGAACTCGGCCGCAAGGTGATCCGCGATCTGCCGGTCGAGCGAAAGCGAGACCGTGTCGCACACCGAGGCCGCGACCCCGACCGGGCTGAGGCGCGTGTTTTCCCGCATCAGGGCATTGGCCTTGCCCTCGATGAAGAGCCGCGTCGCCTCGGGGAAAACGGTATAGAGCGTGCCGCCCCAGGCCTCGATGTCGTGATAGAGATCGATGCCGTAATATTTCAGATACTCGCGCGTGATTTGGCCGGCGATGTAAGAGGAATTGCCGACGCACAGGCCGAGGCGCGGCTTTCGCGCGGCGATTTCGGCGAAGGAGCGGATGCCCAAATCGGCGCGGATGATGTTGTAGAAATTATGCCCGGGATGAACCGCCAGCGCCAAGCCGCGGATCGGCAGCGGATCGTCCTTGAAGGCGCCGCGGCCATGATAGGCCATCCACGCGCCGCACGATAAGGTGACGGCGAGATCGGCCTCGCCATCGGCCACGCGCCGCATCGTGTTGAGGCCATCGGTGCCGAAGCGCGAGATCTGCACCTCGAAGCCGGCATTGCGCAAGGCGGGCGCCGCCCAGTTGAGCACCTTCCACCAATTGAGGCCGCCATCGATGCTGGTGAGTCTTATCGTATCGGGCATGGCGGTTGCTCCCCTGCGTCGCTGCCGCCGCTGCCGTCGCTACCAGAGCGCCCGCGCCTCGCGCTCCTCCGGTGTGTCCTGCGAGGGAAAGATCGAATAGGCGGGCGGATGCACCGCGCCGCACGCGCCGCAGGTCCTGAGACGTGCGTCCCCGTTGAATTCCTGGAACGCCTGGTCCTCGACCGCATAGAAGCCGGGAAGTCCGACCCGGCCGGTCTCCACCTCGCGCATGTAGAGCGGATTGAGGCACTCGAGACAGTACCAGGCAAACCGGTCATGCCGGCCGCGCTTGGGGAAGCCTTCCACCAGCACCGTGACGAGGCGGGTCTCCGAGAGCTTGAGATTGAGCGCCATTTCCTGCTCGTCGTTGATGTGCCAGAAGCCATAGCCGTGCTCGGCATGGTGCGGCACGAGCGGGGGCGTGAACATGATGTTGCTGCGCGGCTCGGTGACGATCTTGCCGTCGACGATCTTGAGGTTGCGGCCGAGCTTCAATCCCGACCCGCTCTTCAGGTCATGGAAGCGCAGGCCGATCAGCATCTCTCCCACGGGATAGAAGCTGCGATAGCGCTGCTCCGCCTCCGCGCTCGCAAAGTCCATCACGGTCAATGCGGCTTTCGCGCCCACGAGGCCCTTCATGAAGGCAAAGGCCTCGTCGCTCAGCTTGGCGCGTTCGGTCTCGCTCATGGCCTGCTCCTTCCGTGGCGGATGTGAGACGGAACAGTATCCTCTCTCTTGCCGCTATTTCCCTTGCGCGGCGGCCGCCTTCTGGTAGGCCGCCAGCACGGCGTCGGGATCGTAGCCCTCCTCCATGCAGCTGACCACGGCGACGTCGCCGAGCGCCCGCGTCTGGCAGGCGAGGCGGAAATTGGGATGATAGCCCCCAGCCCTCGATGAAATAGCGCTCGATCTCGGTCGGCTCCGACACCTTGCCGCTCACGACCAGCATGCAGCACGTGCCGCAGAGCGCCTGGCCGCCGCAGAACCAGCGCCACGCCGCCTTGTTGTCGAGCGCGGCCTTGAGGATGGACGCGCCGTCCCGCGCGATGAAGCTCTGTTGCCGGTTCAGCACGGTGATGGTCGCCATTGCCGTTCCCTCGCCCGCGATCTAGGGAAAAATAAGGCCGCTTTCGCGGCTGACCAGGAACAAGTCCTGCCGCTCGAAGAACTCGAGCGCGATGAAGGCGGCCGCTTCGGGCCGGTCGATATCGATGGCGTGCGCCGCGTCATAGACGAACATGAGATTGCAGTCGGGCAGGAGGGCGCGGTAGCGATCCCCGCTTTCCGGCGGCGCGATCGGATCGTCCGTCCCGAACAGCGCCAGCACGGGCCGCTTGAGCTCGCCAAGACGGCGTTCGAGCTCTTCGCCTCCCTCGGGCGGAGCAACGGGTCGCTCGCGCCGGGCGGGCGGATCGGGGTGGCGCTCGGGATGAGCGTGAAGCGCGGCCTTGAGATCGGCAGTTGAAAGCGCCGCCACTCTTTGATCGCGCCTCAATGCGGTCGGAGCGAGGAGCGCGATGGCGCCGACCGATGGCAGATTCTCGAGGCCGAGCCACAGCGCGGCGCCGGCGCCGGTCCCGTGTCCCATGAGATCGAAGCGCTCTATGCCGAGCTTCGCCACTGCGGCGCCGATGCTGCGCGCGAGCGCGGCCGGCGCGGACGATCCCCCCTCCGGCATGGCGAAGACGATGACGCGGCGGCGCTCGGCCATAAGCGCGTGCGCGCGCGAAGGCCGCATGCCGAGCACGCCATCGACACAGACGAGCACGTCGCCCGACCCGGCCTCGGCGTAGCGCATGGCGCGGCCGTCCACATCGACGCTGCGCTGCGCGAACATGATTTCGCCCATCTCACAGCTCCCGCATGCGCGGCAGCACTTTCGAGCCGAACAGCTCGATCGAGCGCATGGTCTTCTCGCCGAGCTGTACGCCGACGACGAGATCGAGGATGCCCGCGCCGAGCTCGTCGCGAATGCGCCGCACTTGCGCCAGAACCGTGTCGGGGCCGCCGACGATGACTTGGCCGAGCTCGATGCGCTCGGCGAGCTCGCGCCGCGAATTCCTTTCGCGCTGTCCGACGACGTCGGTTCCGTAATATCCGGAGTCCAGAACCGCCTCCGAGATGGCGGCATTCTGGTCGGCGAAGCTCACACGCGGCGGCAATGTGCTCATGTCCGCGAAGGCCTGCTCGTCGGTTTCCGCGACATGAAACATCGCGCGATAGATGACATTGTCCGGCTTGGGCTCCCACCCCGCCGCTCGGGCCCGTTCGCGGTAATGCTGCACGGCCTTGCGCGCCAGCGGCACCGTCGTGAAGGCGAAGCCGAGACCAATATGGTTGCGCGCCGCGAAGTCGCCCGCCTCGGGGCTCGAGCCCGACATGTAGATCGGCGGATGCGGCTTCTGAATGGGACGCGGCCAGATCGAGATCGTGCGATATTGGTAATAGCGGCCGAGCCAACCGAACGGCTGCGTCTCGGTCCAGGCGCGGCGGATCAAATGCAGCGCCTCGGCGAACCGCTCGCGCGATTCGGCGGGATTGATGTTGTAGGTCACGTACTCGTTGGGCGTGCCGCGCAACATGCCGGCGACAAGCCTGCCGCCCGACATCGTGTCCAGCATGGCAAACTCTTCGGCCACGCGGACCGGATTGAGGATGGGAATGGTCGGCCCCAGAACCGCGATCTTGGCGCGGCGCACGACCTGCGTGAGCGCGCCCGCCATAACCATCGGATTGGGGGTGAGCGAGAACGCCGAGTAATGGTGCTCGGCAACCGTGACCCAATCGAAGCCGAATTCGTCCGCCTGGCGGAACTGATCGAACGTGGTTTGCATCGACTGGACCGCCACGTCGGCAGAAAAGGAATCGCCGGCTAACGGCCAGATGTCGTGCGGCGCCGCCCCCATGTACCGGGCGGTGCAGAAGAGTGATGCTTTCATCGAAGATCCGTCAAAGGAGGCAAGACGCAACCTATCGCTCCTGGGCATTTAGGGCAACCGGCCCCGCGGCTGCGTCTAAATCGGGCCTGGGTGGACTCACCTTCAGGGCAGTCGTCGGATTAGCAGGACGATCTTCCGGGGATGAGGGCGTTCAATGGCCGAAGTACGCGTTCAGCGTCGCCTTGCCGCAATCATTTCCGCGGACGTTGTCGGCTATTGGGTTGAAGTCCAATCAGGAGATTACGCCGCCTTCAAATTCCAACCACATCCGCGACACGACCCTGATTCGGTCGCAGGCCTGCTCGGATCAATTCGCGGGCGGCGTCGCGGGCAAGCGCTTTAACGAGCGCGAGA
>JBGPGW010000285.1:0-4494 GCA_041484095.1 Alphaproteobacteria bacterium
AGCCGATCTCGGCGAGAACGGCGTCGGGCGCCACCGTGGCACCCGCCTCGGCGCGGATCGCGATTGTGCCGCCCGATGTCGCACTCACCTCGACGGTCGATTTGTCCGTCTCGATCTCGACCACCGTCTCGCCCGCGCGCACCTCGGCCCCGTCCGCGACGAGCCAGCGCACGACCCGCACGCTTTCCATGGTGATCGACACCGGCGGCACCCTAAGCGCGGTCACGGCGTTCCAGCGTGCGCCGGACGGCGGCGATGACGGTGTCGGCGTTCGGATAGACCTCCGCGAGCAGCGGCCCCGATGGGATCGGCACGTCGAGAGAGGCGACCCGTTCGGGCGGCGCCTTCATGGCATCGAACGCCCCTTCCATGCAGAGCGCCGCGATCTCAGCACCAATCCCCGCCGTCTTGTGCGCGTCATGGGCCACGACGAGCCGGCCCGTCTTCCGCACCGAGCGGAGGATCGCGTCGCGGTCGAGGGGTGCGATCGTGCGGGGGTCGATGACCTCGGCCGAGATGCCGTCGTCCGTCAAGCGATCGGCCGCGATCAGCGCTTCGTCCACCATGCCGGAGAAGGCCACGACCGTGACGTCGCGCCCTTCGCGGGCGATGCGCGCCTGACCGAACGGAATGGGCGGCGCGTCGAGATCGACCTCCGCACGCCGTCCGTAGGCGCGCGCGCATTCGAGAAACAGCACGGGGTTATTTTCGGCAAGCGCCGTCCGCAACAGGCCGTAAGCATCGACCGCGTTCGACGGCATCGCGACCTTGAGGCCGGGGATGTGCATGAATCAGGCTTCGAGGCTTTGCGAATGCTGCGGGCCCATGCCGATTCGGGCCCCGATGGGGGCGCGAATGACGAGCGGCACCGACAGCTTCCCGCCCGTGAAGTAGTGGAGCTTGGCCGCCTGGTTGAAGACCTGGTCCATGGCCACGCCGACGAAGTCGAAGATCTCGAGCTCGACGATCGCGCGCACGCCCGAGATCGCGAGGCCGATGCCGAAGCCGACGGTCGAGGATTCGCAGAGCGGCCCGTCGCGGACGACCTCGTCGCCGTAAGTCTCCCAGAGACCGCGCGTGACGCCGAACACGCCGCCATGCGGCCCCACATCCTGGCCGAGCACCATCACCGGCTCCGGCCCTTCGAGGGCTCCCGCGATCACGCGGTTGATCGCCTCGCTCATCGTCAATTGCATCGTGTGCATCGTGTGCATCGTGCCCCCCGAACGGACTTCGCTGGCCTGGGATTACCCGGGGATTCCCGACTCGCCGCTTGCACCCGAGCTTAGCGCCCTCGACTATGAGGGCCAAGCCGAGGGAATGCGCGGCGCCAAGGGAGAGGGAGGCAACCATGACAATCCGTCGGGATCGCAAGGCCTTGGTGACGGGCGGGGCATCCGGCTTCGGCCTGGCGATCGCCCGGCGCCTGGCCGATAGGGGCGCTGCGGTCGCGATCACCGATAACGCCGAGGGCAAGCTGGCCGAGGCGACGCGGCTCGACCCGCGCCTCGTCCCCCTCGCCTGCGATGTCGGCAACCGGCAAGCGGTCCATGATGCGGTCGGCCGCGCGATCGCGCGGCTCGGCGGGCTCGACACGCTCATCTGCTGCGCGGGCGTCATCCATGTGAAGCCGCTCGGCGAGGTCAGCGAGGCGGAGTGGAATTTAACGATCGACGTCAACCTCAAGGGCGTCTTCCTCGTCTCTCAGGCCGCTTCCCCTGCCCTCTCCGCAAGCAGGCGCGGACGCATCGTCGCCATCGCGTCGGACGCGGGACGGCGCGGCTATCCCATGTGCCACGCCTATTGCGCCTCGAAGTTCGGCGTGATCGGGCTTTGCCAATCGCTCGCGGCGGAGCTTGCCGCCGATCGCGTGACGGTCAATTGCGTCTGTCCCGCGGGCTGCCCCACGACCGGCATGGGCAAGGCGCTGACGGACTGGAAGATGCGCCTCACGGGGCGCAGCGAGAGCGAGGTGCTGGGTGCGATGGCCAAGAGCTTTCCCCTCGGGCGCTATGTCCGCGAGGACGATGTCGTCGCGGCCGTGTCCTATTTCGTCTCGGACGATGCGGGCTTCATCACCGGCACCGCGATCGACATCGACGGGGGCGAGAGTCTCGGCGGCTTCTTCCCCGGTGCCGAGCCGCGGCACGAATCACGCACGGTCTGAACACCACAGGAGGACAGAGATGAGCCGTGAACGGCGTCTTGAGGGCCGCGTCGCCCTCATCACGGGAGCGACGAGCGGCATCGGGCGCGCGATGGCGCTTCGCTTCGCGCGCGAAGGCGCGCGAATCATGTGCGCCGACCGGCGCAGGGAGCCCGATCCCCGCATCGGCGACGACGCCGGTGCGCCGACGCACGAGGCGATTCGCGCCGAGGGACTCGACGCGTCCTTCGTCGCCTGCGACGTCACCGACGGCGCATCGGTCGCGAAAGCGATCCGCGCGGCCGCCGACACGTACGGCCGGCTCGACATCGTCGCGGCCAATGCGGGAATCGCCTTCGAGACCTATCCCATCGCCGACGAGCCGTTCGAGGACTACCAGGCCACGATTCGCGTGAACCAGGACGGGGTCTGGTGGACGTGCCGCGAAGCGGTGCGAGAGATGATCCGGCAGGGCCAGGGAGGCCGCATCATCGCCACCGCGTCGATCGCCGGCCTCGCCGGCTGTCCCTGGGGCGTCGCCTACGGCGCCTCGAAAGGCGCCGTCGTCCAGATCGTGCGGACCCTGGCCGCCCAAGTCGCGAAGCACGGCATCACGGTCAACGCCATCTGCCCGGGCTCGGTGCGCACCGCGATGAGCCGGGAGACGATGACCAATCCCGAGCGCAATGCCTTTACCCGCGCCCTTCATCCCATGGGCCGTCTCGGCGAGCCCGAGGATATCGCCGGCGCCGCCTTCTTCCTGGCCTCGGATGATGCGGCCTGGATCACGGGCGTGGCTCTTCCGGTCGATGGCGGATACACCTGCGTATGAACGCGAGACGGGGCAGCGGCATGGAATCCGGAGACGGTGTCGATCAGCACGGCACCATGTCGCCCATGGCGACCGCAATCTGTTTCGCGTTGCTTTGGCTCTGCGGCGTGGCGCTTCGCCTCACCATCCTCGTCGTGCCACCGATCATCCCCCTGCTCCACGCCGATCTCGGCATGTCGCAGACGGAGATCGGCATGCTGTCGGGGCTGCCGCCGCTTCTTTTCTGCCTGGCCGCCATTCCGGGCTCGCTTCTCGTCGCGCGGTTCGGCGCGGTCCCCGCGCTCGCCTTCGGGTTGATGGTGACGGGGCTCGGCTCCGCCGTGCGCGCGGCCGCGTCCGACGTCTCGATCTTCTTCCTCACCACGACGCTCATGGCCGCGGGAATCGCCGTGATGCAGCCCGTGCTGCCCCAGCTCGTGCGCAACTGGCTGCCGCGGCGGGTCGGCCTCGCGACCGCCGTCTATATCAGCGGCCTGTTGGTGGGCGAGATCATCGCCGTCGGTCTCGCCGTGCCGGTCGTGCTGCCGCTCGCGGACGGGAGCTGGCGGTTGAGCCTCGTGATCTGGGCCGTGCCGGTCGTCTTGATCGCCCTTCTCGTCTGGCGGTTTGCGCCGAGGAGCGCGCGCCCGATCCCCACGGCCACGATCCGCAGCCGCTGGCCCGACTGGAGCGATCCCTTGGTCTGGCGGCTCGGCTTTCTCACCGGCGGCGTGAACAGCATCTACCTCTCGACGAATTTCTTCCTGCCGGATTATCTGACGGCGTTGGAGCGCCCGGACCTCATCAGCGATGCGCTGGTGGCGCTCAACGCCTGCCAGATGCCGGCATCGCTCTTGATGCTGGCCTTCGCCGACCGGATGGTGCGCCGGAAATGGGCCTATGTCGGAAGCGCCGCGCTGCTGTTCTCTGCCCTCGCGGGGATCATCCTCATGGACGCGCCGTGGGTCGTCCTGTGGTCGGGCCTCATCGGCTTCGCCAACTCGATCGTCCTCGTGCTGGCCTTCGCGCTGCCCTCGCTGTTGAGCGCGCCGCATGACGTGCATCGTCTCTCGGCCGGCGCCTTCACGATCAGCTATATGACCGCGGTTCTGACGCCCATCATCGGCGGGGTTCTATGGGACCGGACGGGCTATGCCCCCATCGCGTTCATGCCGATCATCCTGTGGCCCCTTGTCATCGTCGCCATGACCGCCATGATCGACCTCAGAAGCCCGGCGCGCACGGCGTCGTAGCCCGGCGAATCGGGGGATCGCATGCGGTTCTCGATCTTTCACAACTTCGACGCCATCGGCCGCTGGCACGACTACCACGGGATCATGCGCGAGGTGGTGGAGATCGCGCGGCTCGCCGACCGGGCCGGGTTCTGGTCGATCTGGTATCCCGAACAGCACTTCCGTCTCGAGGGGAACGAGGCCGTGCCCAATGCGGTGCTGCAGAGCGCCTGGACGGCCGCCCACACCGCGCGCATTCGAATCGGCCAGGCCGCGAACATCGTGACGCAGTGGCATCCGATTCG
>JBGPGW010000286.1:0-4482 GCA_041484095.1 Alphaproteobacteria bacterium
ATGTTTACCAATTGGTCCGGAAATACACATTGGCCGCCTGCCGGGCGCTTGGCTGTCGTGGCGCGGCGCGGGCGGACTTTCGCTACGACGACAGGGCCAACGGGGCGGGCGAGCTGATCTGCCTTGAGGTCAATACCCAGCCGGGCATGACGGAAACCTCGTTGGTTCCCGAGCTGGCTCAACATGCGGGCTGGTCGTTCGGCGAGCTCGTGCGCTTTCTGGTCGAGGATGCGAGTTGCAACAGGTAGGGGGCGTTGCTGAATCCTCGTGGCGGGTGCAACACGCACCGGCGCCCGATGCCCCGACGACCCCGCGACCCGATCACCAGAACCCTGCTTCCGCCTCGCTCGGTCCCCTTTCGCCTTCGCCCATGCCCCGCCGCCTGATGCGCCAACGCGCCTATGGCCGCAAGCTCGGCCTCGCCGTCTTCGCCGCCTTGTCGGGCGCGCTCGCCTTCTCGCTGCTGACGGATGCCGGCCGTGACACGCGGGCAGCCATGTCGCTGCTGCCCGAGGCCGATCAGGTGCTGTTTTGGACCGGCCTGCGCCTCGACCAAGTCGCTCTGAGCGGCCAGCGTTTCACCTCCGATTCCGATATCTTCGACGCCCTCGATCTCTCCAAAGCGCGTTCACTTTTGAGTTTCCACAGCAATGCCGCGCGCGAGCGCATCGAAGCACTGCCCTGGATAGAGACGGCGAGCATCACGCGCGAGATCCCCGGTGCGCTCGAAGTCCGCGTCACCGAGCGCAAACCCACCGCGCTGTGGCTGCACGAGGGGCGCGAGATCCTCATTGACGCGACGGGCCGCGTCCTCTCGGCGTTGAAGCCCGGAACGGCCACGAAGCTGCCGCGCGTCGCCGGCGAAGGCGCGCCCGAGCACGCCCAGGCGCTGCTTGATCTGCTCGTGCGCTATCCGGCGATCGCCGAGCGCTTCGAGGTCGCCGAGCGCATCGGTCAGCGCCGCTGGTCGCTGCGTTTCAAGAACGGCGTCAGGGTCGAGCTCGGCGCCGACCGTGAGGCGATCGCGTTTTCCGCCCTGTCTTCCGCCGAGGACCTCGGCAAGCTGCTCAACGGCCACGATCTGATCGTCGATCTGCGAGCGAGGGGCCGCATCACGGTGCGCCCCGCCGGCCCCGCGGGCGCGCAGACCGCATCCAATACGCGAAGCTGAAGGTTTGGGAGTTGACGATGATGAGCCGCGAACGAACTGAAGGCCGGCACGCCGCGATCGTCGGCCTGCTCGACATCGGCACGAGCAAGATCGCCTGCCTCATCGCTGCGCTGGAGCCGGGCGAGGGGCAGCGGACCGGCGCGAAGGCCAAAGTGCTGGGCGTCGGCCACATGCGGTCGAAGGGCCTCAAGGGCGGCGTCATTACCGATCTTGCGGAGGCCGAGGCCGCGATCCGCGCGACCATCGCGCAGGCGGAACGCATGGCGCACGTCACGCTGGAGGAGGTGTTCGTCTCCGTCTGCTGTGGCCGGCTGCAATCGTCGAACTTCGCCGCTCACGCCGACATCGAGGGCGGCGTGGTGCGTTCCGAGGACATCGACCGGCTGATGTCGGGCGCGCGATCTTTTGCCGAGCGCGAGGGCCGCACGCTGATACACCTCAACCGCATCGGCTTCCGGCTCGACGGAGTCGCGGGGAGCAACGATCCGCGCGGTATGGCGGGCGAGCGGCTCTCGGCGGATTTGCACACGGTTGCCGCCGACGAGGGCCCGGTCCGCAACCTCTTGCTGGTCGTCGACCGCTGCTACCTGTCGGTGCGCGCGCTCGTCGCCGCGCCCTACGCCAGCGCGATCGCGGCAACCAGCGAGGAGGAGCGCCGGCTCGGCGTCACCTGCATCGACATCGGCGGCGGAACCGCCAACGTGGCAGCGTTCGTCGAGGGCCACTTCATCCACGCGGCGACGATTCCGATGGGCGGCCACCACATCACCCACGACATCGCGCACGCCTTGCAGACGCCACTTGCGGAAGCCGAGCGAATCAAGACGTTGTATGGCACAATGATCCCCGCTCAATCGGACGAGCACGAGGCGTTTTCCTATGCGCTCGCGGGCGAGGAGGAAGGCGCTCGCGGCCGTGCGACGAAGGCGCAGTTGGCCGGCATCATCCGGCCGCGGGTCGCAAACATCCTGGGGCTCGTGCGCGAGCGGATGAAGCAGGCGGGCGTCAGTGCCTATGCCGGGGAGCGCGTGGTGCTCACCGGAGGTACCAGCGGGCTCGTAGGGCTCGGGGAGTTTTCCGCCAACACGCTTGGCCGACCGGTGCGGGTCGCCGGGCCCCACCAGGTTGGCGGGTTGCCGCAGGGCGTGACCAGTCCAGCGTTCTCGACCGTAGCGGGTCTTCTTGCCGTGGCCGCGGCCGGAGGCGAGCAGACGGCAGCGTACGGGAGTGCCGAGGGAGCAAGTTATTTCGGACGCGTCGGGCAATGGCTGAAGGCCGGTTTCGGTTGATCGGGCCTGAAAATCCAAAAGGCGCATCCGCCCGGCGCCATGAGCGGGAGAGGCGAATGCCTGAACGGCTCGTTCGAGCGGCTTATGGGAGCGCGCGGGCACGATGAGCATCAAGCTGCAGCTTCCCAAGCTTACTGATCTGAAGCCGCGCATCACCGTCCTCGGTGTCGGGGGCGCCGGCTGCAATGCCATCAACAACATGATCGCCGCGGGTCTCGAAGGCGTCGCTTTCGTCGTCGCCAACACGGACGCGCAGGCGCTCGCCGCTTCGAGCGCGGAGCATCGCCTGCAGCTCGGCATCAATCTGACCGAAGGGCTCGGCGCGGGGTCGCGACCGGAGATCGGCGAGGCGGCCGCCGAAGAGGCAATCGACGATATCCGCTCGCACATCGCCGGCTCGCACATGGTCTTCATCGCCGCCGGCATGGGCGGCGGCACCGGGACGGGCGCTGCGGGTGTTATCGCCCGCGCCGCCAAGGAGCTCGGCATCCTCACCGTCGGCATCGTCACGAGGCCGTTCCACTTCGAGGGTGCGCGGCGCATGCGCATTGCCGAGGTCGGCATCGCGGAGGTGCGCAAGCACGTCGACACGCTGATCGTCATCCCGAACCAGAACCTGTTCCGCATCGCCAACGAGAAGACGACGTTCGCGGAAGCCTTCGTGCTGGCCGACCAGGTGCTCTATTCGGGGGTGGCCTGCATCGTCGACCTCATCATCAAGGAAGGCCTGATCAACCTCGACTTTGCGGATGTGCGCACGGTCATGAGCGGCATGGGCTCGGCCGTCATGGGTACGGGTGAGGCTTCCGGCGACCAGCGCGCTACGATCGCGGCCGAGGAAGCCATCGCCAACCCGCTTTTGGACGACGTCTCGCTCAGGGGAGCGCGCGGTCTGCTGCTCTCCATCACCGGCGGGCGCAACCTGACACTCTACGAGGTCGACGAGGCCGCGAGCCGGGTCCGCCAGGAGGTCGACCCCGAGGCCAACATCATCGTGGGCGCCACCTTCGACGAGACGCTGGGCGACCGTGTCCGCGTGTCGATCGTCGCCTCCGGCATGGCGCGCATCGAGGGTGCCCCTGCGCAAGCCACGCGCAGCCCCGCCGAGTTGCGCGCGCGGGCCCCGCAACAGGCTCCCGCGCTGGAGCGGCCCCCGCAGCCTTACGCGCGCTCCACCGAAGAGGACGACATCAAGCGGCGCCTGTCCGAAGCCATGGGACACCCGCACGAGGCCGCACCACGGCAGACGCCGCCCGCGGTGCCGCTTTCGCACGGCACGGCTCAGCGCGAGACACATCGCGAGACTTGGCGCGCGCCGGGTAACGTCGTCATCGAGGAAGGCTTCTCGCAGATGGCGTGGCCACAGCCGGCTGCGCGCGCACAGGATCAAGGGGGCGATGCAACCGGGGCTCGCGCCGACCAGTTCACGCCGGCGCCGCCGACCGACATCCGTCGCGGCGCGCGCCGCATGCCCGACGTCGACGACTTCCCGCCGGTCGCGCAACGCGAGTATCGCGCCAAGGCCGGGCATGCTCACGCAATGCCTCCCGCTCCGTCGCGAGCTGCAGGCGGGAGAGACGTTCCGGAAGAGGCGCCGCGTCCCGGCCTTCTGCAACGCATCATGAGCAGAGCGCGGCGCACGTACGAGCCGGAGGCGCCGTCGCACCACGACGATCAGCGCCGCATGCCGGCACCCTCTGCCGACGGTCAGAGCTGGTGGCAGCAGGACAATGATTCGAATCCGGACGATCCGGAGCAATCAGCCCTGCCGATGGTCTTCAATCGCCATCGCAAGTAGGCTCGCAAAGGCCGATAACGCCATATTTCGCGAGCGTGGTTGTTCGGTAACACAATGTAAGAAACCGTGATTTGGCGCACATGTTAGGCGCAGAGTATCGTTCACTTCGTTAACGACGATGTTCGCGATGTCCCCACGCTTCCAAGGGCGCAGCCGTTAAAGACGCCCGGGAAAGTTAACGCAGATCGCAATTTGGGACGCGGACATTCGCCGGGGGTGGGACG
>JBGPGW010000287.1:0-4472 GCA_041484095.1 Alphaproteobacteria bacterium
ATCTCGGCAACAAGCTCGGGCTGAAGCTTCTCGGCCAGTCGGACGGCACCACGCCTTTCGACGGGCGGAATTTCCCGACGCGGCCGCTCTACGACGGCAACCCCTGGTTCCTGCCGCTGATGATCGGCTACTACGACGCGCGCGACCGCATCGATCAGTGGCGGGGCTGAATGGCCGTGCGCTCCGTGCCATGACGACAGACGAACCGGGACATCCGCCCTCGCTCTGGGCCGCGACGGCCAAGCCGGCGAGCGAGACGACGCGCTTCGAAGGCTCGGCCAAGGTCGACGTGGCCGTGATCGGCGCCGGCTATACCGGCTGCTCGGCGGCCCTCCATTTGGCCGAAGGCGGCGTCGACGTCATGCTGCTCGAAGCCTTGGAGATCGGCTCGGGCGCGGCGGGGCGCAATTTCGGCCTCGTCAATCCGCATTTCCGCACCCTGCCGAGCGAGATCAATCGCCTCGTCGGCGAAGAGGTCGGCGCACGCATGAACACGGTTTTCTCTGCCGGCTCCGATCTCGTCTTCGATCTCATCGAGCGCCACGAGATCACCTGCGATGCGATACGGGCAGGCACGCTGCAAGTCGGGGTGTCGCCGCGCCGCGTCAAGATGGTCCGCGCCTTCCACGAGGAGCATGCGGCGGCCGGCGCGCCGAACGAATGGGTCGACGCGGAGCGGCTCGCCCGGATGACCGGCAGCCCGATCTTTCGCGGGGGATATTTCGACAGACGCGCGGGGACGATTCAGCCGCTGTCCTTTGCGCGCGGACTCGCACGGGCGGCGAAGGCATGCGGCGCGCGCATCCACACGCGGAGCCGCGTCGTCTCGATCAAGCGCCAGGGCACGGGCTGGGCGCTCGCGACCGCCCGCGGTGCCGTCAGCGCGGACCACATCATCGTCGCGACGGACGCCTACAGCGACGACCTCATGCCCGCGATCCAGGCCGCCATGGTGCCGATGTGGACACATGTCGCGGCGACGGCGCCGCTCTCGCCCAATCTTCGCAACACGGTCCTGCCGGGCGGGGTGTCGCTCAGCCTCCAGCAGCTCGTGCCCGAGCATTTCCGCACCGATATCGACGGCCGCCTCCTCGCGGTCACCCTGGGCCACGAGATCAAGGCGCGCTGGTCACCGCTTTCGCGCTGGGTGCCCAACCGAGTCCGCCGCACCTTTCCCCATCTCGGCGAACAGACGGTCGAGTTTCGCTGGGACGGCGTTCTCGGCATCAGTCCCGACCACCTCCCCTCGCTGCACGAGCCGGCGCCGGGTCTCCACGTTCCCCTCGGCTACAGCGGGCGCGGCATCTCCTCCGCCACGACCATGGGAAAATATTTGGCGCTCAGAATCCTCGGCGCGCCCGACCGCGAATTTCCGGCCCCCATCCGCCCCGCGCGTCCCGCGCGCATGCGCCGCCTCCATGCCCTCTATTACGAGGCCGCCTTGCAGGCCGGCCGATTGCTTGGAATGGTATCCTGAAGGGAGACAACGGACCCGCCATGCCGAATGAACCCGGACTCGACGCCTCCCTCTGGCACGCGACGGCAGCGCCCGCGCCCGAGGCCCCGCCGCTCGCGGGCGACCGCAGGAGCGACGTCGCCATCGTCGGCGCCGGCTTCACCGGCTGCTCCGCGGCCCTCCACCTCGCGGAGAACGGAACGAAGGTCACCGTCCTCGAAGCGGAGCAAATCGGCTGGGGCGGCTCGGGGCGGAACGCCGGCTTCGTCAATGCCGGGATGTGGCTCGATCCCTCGGAGGTGCAGCGCCTCGTCGGGCCCGAGCACGGGAAGCGCATTCTCGATGACCTCGGTCACGCGCCGGAGCTGGTGGCCTCCCTCATCGCCAAGCACCGCATCGATTGCGATGCCGTGAAGAAAGGCGTCCTGCGCGGCGCGCATTCGCGCGCGGCCATGAAGGGACTGGCCGAACACGCGCGGCAGTGGCGGGAGCTTGGCGCCAATGTCGAGGTGCTCGATCGCGCACGGTTCGCCGCACTCTCGGGCAGCGCGCACTATGTCGGCGGCATCGTCGATCACCGGAGCTTTTCGGTCCAGCCGCTCTCCTACGCCCGCGGCCTCGCGCGGGCCGCGATCGCGGCCGGCGCCACCATTCATACGCGCACGCGCGTGACGGCGATCGAGCCCGCCGGCAAACAGTGGCGTCTCAAGACGGCGACGGGGACGGTTACCGCCGATCGCGTGATCATCGCGACCGAATCCTATTCCGACGGCCTCTGGCCCGGCATGCGCGAGACTCTCATTCCCATCGGCTGCTACGCCTATGCGACCGAGCCGCTCGGCGAGAATGTGCGGCGGAGCATATTGCCCGAGGGCAATGGTCTCTACGACGCGCAGCCCGCGATGGTGTTCTCGCGCTTCGATCGCACGCACCGGCTCATCGTCGGCAGCCTCGGCTATCTCCCGCGGGGCGACGCCGAGGACGCGCGCGCCTGGCCGCACCGGACAATGCGCTATCTCTTTCCGCAACTGGGCGAGCAGAAGCTCAGCTTCCGCTGGGCCGGCACCATCGGCTTCACGACAGACCACATCCCGCGCGTGCATGAGCCGGCACCCGGCGTGCACATCACCTTCGGCTATAACGGCCGCGGCATAGCACCCGGCACGATGTGGGGGAAGAAACTGGCCGAACGCGTGACGGGCGCGCCGGCCTCGGTCTTCCCGCTGCCGGTCAGCGCGATCGCGCCTGCGCCGTTGCGCGGCATACGCACGGCGCTGTTCGAGGCGGGCTTCCGTGCCTATCGCCTGCGCAGCCTGTTCCAGTGAACGATCACCAGGATCTCTCCCACTCGCTTTGGGCCGCGACGGCGACCGAACCCCGGCCCGATACGCCCGCACTCGCCGGCACCGCGCGCGCCGATGTCGCGATCATCGGGGGCGGATACACCGGCCTTTCGGCCGCCCTCCACCTCGCGGAGAACGGAACGAAAGTCACCGTGCTCGAAGCGAAGGAACCGGGATGGGGCGCGTCGGGCCGAAACGGCGGCCAGGTCATCCCCGGGCTCAAATACGACCCGGATGAGATCGAGGCGCTTTACGGCAAAGAAACCGGCAGCCGCATGGTGGCGCTCTCGGGCGGCGCGGCCGATGTCTTGTTCTCGCTCGTAGAGCGCCACGCCATCCGGTGCGACGCGAACCGATCCGGCTGGATTCAGCCGGCCTATGCCGAGCGCGGCCTGTCGATCGTCCGGAGCCGTGCGGAGCAATGGGCACGCCGCGGCGCCAAGGTCGAGCTGCTCGACCGGGCGCAGGTCGCCGATCTCGTCGGCGCGGAAACCTACAGGGGCGGCTGGCTCGACAAACGCGGCGGCCATGTCCAGCCCTTGAGCCTCGCGCGCGGTCTCGCGCGGGCGGCGCAGAACGCCGGCGCTGCCATCCATGGCGATTCGCCCGTCACGAGACTCGAACGGCGCAGAACCGCCTGGCGCCTTGCAACGCAAGCGGGCGCGATCGAGGCGGACACGGTGCTTTTGTGCACGAATGGCTACACGACCGATCTTTGGCCGGGCCTCAGCCGCAGCATCGTGCCGGTCAGGCCCTTTCAGGCCGCGAGCGCGCCGCTTGGTGAGAACCTCCGCCGCTCGATCTTCGCCAGGGGACATGTCGCGTCCGACACCAAACGGCTTCTCTCCTATTACCGGCTGGATCGCGACGGGCGGCTGCTCATGGGCGGACGCGGCGCGATCGACCACGGCCGGCATCCCGAATTGCATGCGCAGCTCCGCAGCGACGTCCACCGCCTCTTCCCCCAGGCCGGCGAGCCGCAATGGGCGTTTCAATGGTCGGGCTGGATCGCCATGACGGCGGACCATCTTCCGCATCTCCACGCGCTGGCGCCGGGCCTCTATGCCGGCCTCGGCTATCAGGGCCGCGGCGTCGCCATGGCGCTCGTGATGGGCCGGGAGCTGGCGCAGCGCGCCCTTCACGGCGACGCGCCGAGGGATGGCTGGCCCCTCACGCCGCTGCGCCCGCTTCCCTTCCACGGCATGCGCGGGCCGGTGCTGAGGGGCATCCGCGCCTATTGGCGGATGCGCGATTCCTTGGAACGCTGAATGGACTTGTGCATACTGATCACAATTATTTTAACTGTGTAGTTATTGCCCAATGACCAGTGAAAGCCCACCAACGTCGAACCCTTTTCGATCCCACACAATTGGTGTACTCGGACTTCTTATTGGCGTAGTTGGGATCGTGCTTAGTATTTATTTCTATATTGATTCACACCGAACTGCAGAAATTTCATTTACCAGCACGCGAATCAAGATAGTCGACCAAAAAAACGCATCCAGCATTTCCGTACTTGATCTATCTGGCTCCCCTCTGACGGACGATGTTTATGTTTTCAACGTCGCTGTCTGGAATTCTGGAAATGTCGATATTGGCCCCGACAAAGTTCGATCCGCGCTAAAATTAAATTTGATTGGACCCGGAAAAATTATTGCTTCCGAAATTACAAA
>JBGPGW010000288.1:0-4467 GCA_041484095.1 Alphaproteobacteria bacterium
GCCCCGATGTCGAGAAGACCATGCCCGCCGGCGAGCAGGACGACGCTGCCGACGGGATCGCGCGGCGAGACCAGCAGAAAGCGCAGTGTGACACCCGGCCGCGTGTCGATGTCGACGGCCACGTCGCGCATCCCGGCCTGCGTCGCCGCGGGCGGAACCAACAAGGCCAGCGGGATCGCCGCAAGGGCCGCTGACATGCGGCAGCGCGATCGCGGTTTCTTCATCCGGGCTGCCACCGAACGGTTGGCGCCGGCCGGCAACGAACCCCGTCGAGCCCCCGCGCGCGCCGTCAAATAGACCCGTGGCAAGGGCATGAGTTTCGGGTATAGAGCAAATGAAACCATGGATTGCGCATCGCTAATAATCAAAATACTGTAGCTCTGGCAGACTGTTAACTCAACGTATTGATCGCTAGGATCAAGACGGCAATTCGTTATTGTGCCGGGACGGGGGAACCTACGCTGAAAATCCTGCGCCTGCGACGAGGCGAGGACGGGGGGCACGATGTTCGACGCCGTCCAGGACGCGCTCTCGGGGGGGTGTTGATCGTCGCGCTCGCGCTTTGGTCCGCGGCGCCATCCGCCCAACAGCTCCCCGGCCCGGCCGACCCTGAATTCATCCCGCGCCGTTACGAGACGCCGCCGGCACCGCTCTCGACGGACGAGCCGGTGATCGAGCCGCGTCGCGATCTTCAGCAGCCCCCGGCCAACGCCGAGACCATCCGCTTCACGCTCGCGGGCCTCGTCGTCGAAGGCGCCACCGCCTATCCGCAAGACGCCTTTTTGCCGCTCTACCAAAGCCTGCTGAATACCGAGGTCTCGCTCAAGGACATCTACGGCATCGCCCAGGCGATCACCGCGAAATACACGCGCGACGGTTACGTGCTGTCGCTGGCGCTCGTCCCGGCGCAGCGGATCGCGAGCGGCATCGTCCGGATCCAGGTCGTCGAAGGCTATGTCGACAAGATCATCTACGAAGGGGACGAGAAGCAGGTCTCGCCGCGGGTGCGCGCCATCGCGGAGAAGATCGGACGGCCGCGCCCGCTCAACCTGGCGACGCTCGAGCGATACCTGCTTCTTCTCGACGACTTGCCGGGCATGACCGCGCGCGGCGTGCTGCGGCCGTCCG
Source organism: Alphaproteobacteria bacterium (assembly GCA_041484095.1). Lineage (GTDB taxonomy): Bacteria > Pseudomonadota > Alphaproteobacteria > CADEGL01 > CADEGL01 > JBGPGW01. The sequence continues at coordinate 1,129 of JBGPGW010000288.1, forward strand.
CCACACCGGGCGCCTCCGACCTCGTCATCGTCGTCGAACGCAAGACCTTCGACGGCTTCGCCTCGGCCGACAATCGCGGCTCCCGCTTCATCGGACCCTATGAATTCTCACTCGGCGGCAGTGCGAATGCCGTCCTCGGTCTCGAGGAGCGCACGGGTCTTCGAGGGATCATGGCGAGCCAGATGAAGGAACTGCGGCTCATCGAGCTCAGCCACGATGAGCCGCTGTCCGACGAAGGCACGCGCCTCTCGCTCTCCGCCCTCCAGGCCTGGGTCGAGCCGGGATTCACGCTCACGCCCGCAGGTATCCAGAGCACCCAGACAGCCGGATCGGCCGCGCTCTCGCATCCCTTCATTCGCTCCCGCGCCGAGAACCTCTCGGCTCGTGCGCGCTTCGATGCCAAGAACGTCCTCGTCAAGCAGAACGATGGCGCCTCGACGATCTCGGAAGACCGGATTCGCGCCCTGCGCTTGGGCTCGAGCTACGACTTCGTCGATGCGATCATCGAGAGGCCGGCCGTCAGCCTCTTCGGCATCGAGCTCTCACAGGGCATCAACGGTCTCGGCGCGCGGCCCACGGGTTCCGCCAATCTGTCCCGCGCGAATGGCAAGAGCGGCTTCACGAAGCTGAATTTCGACGGCCAGAGGCTGCAGACCATTGGCGGCGGGTTCAACCTGCTGGCGGCGGCGATCGGCCAATACGGCGTCACCGATCTCTTGGCCTCGGAACAGTTCTCGTTCGGCGGCCCCCAATTCGGCCGCGGCTTCGATCCCGCCGAGTTGACCGGCGACCACGGCATCGCCGGCAAGGTCGAGCTGCAATGGGGCCAATCCCTCGGCGAGACGCTCCGCGACTACCAATTCTACGTCTTCTATGATTTCGGAACGGTGTGGCGCATCACGCCGTCGGCAGGAGACCCGCCGCGCGCCTCGGCCACCTCCACCGGGATCGGCGTGCGCATCAATCTTCTCGAGAATTACTCGGCCAATATCGAGGTCGGCAAGCCCTTGACCGGCGGGGTCAAGGCGCTCGGCGAGGATGACAACAAGAAGGCGCGCGTGTTCTTCACCCTCGCGGGAAGACTGTAAGACCGTCCGGCCAATATCTCAGGACGAGGGCTTCATCGCCTTGTCCGCGAGACCGGCGAGCCGCGCGAAGTTCGACAGCGACGCCAGATGGCTATAGACGAGCGCCAGCCATCCGCGGCGGCGCCAATCGAGGACTGTCTCGTCGGGGAGCTGATTGAACTTCGTCTCATCGACCACGCGGAACGGGCCGATGCTCAAGCGCTCGCCGGTCGAGATCGGGAATTCGGCGCGCTGGGCAACCAGCACCTGATGCGCCGACAAGGCCTTGGCAAACTCGACGGTCGCGCTGTGCTGCGCCTGAAACTCCGCACAGAACTTGAGAGCGTGATCCACGGCCTCCGAAGGCTTGTCGTTGACGAACAATGGGCGCGAATCGTCGGCCACGAGCAGGTCGGATTCCTCGTCAATGCACAGAACCAGTTTCTGTTGATCTGACAATTCCGTGAAGATGAAGGGATAGCGCCGGATATAGGCCGGGATGTAACGGCCCTCCATCCACGCGCCGTTGGGTGCGACGAACAGGTTCTGGTCCGACCGCATGCCCATGACGGCGACCGGCGTGATCGGATCGCCCGGCGTGAAGACGATGGGATAATCGTGCATGACCAGCGGAAACTCGTTGCCGTTCATCGGCACCGAGTTGGCGCGCGCGGAGAAGGCGTAGTTCGTCATCGCGCGCAGCGACTTGCCTTTGTGTCGCTCGGGGTTGAGGGGCTGCGGGTTCGTGTAGAGAACCGGCCGCGATGCGGGTCGGGCCGAATCGGTCGAGGGGCCTGGCTGGTCTGCGCTCATGTCACCGTGCCGTCCGTTGAGGAAGGGCCACTAATAACGTGCGCCGGTGGCTAAGAAAACGATTAGTTGGCGTCCTGGCAGGACGGCGCGAAGAATGCGTCGAGCACCGCGTTGCCGCACTCGATGCCGCCGCCGCCGGCATTGCTCTCGCTGGCGACGGAGCCTTCGCCGGCCGCCGGCGCGATATCGCCCAATCCGGCCTCGGCACCGCTGGCCAGGAGGCTGAAGCGGCTGAATTCGAGCCCGACGGTGAAGGGTTGGCTCGTCGGCTGGTTTTCGAAGGCGGCCTGGGCCGGCGTATTGGGGTCCTGGCCTTGGCTCGGCCCCATGGGCCCGGCGGAAGGGCCTGAGGTTTGACCGCCGATCTGACTGACGACGATGGTGTTGATCGTGTTGTCCACGACCGGAGGCACGGCGGGCGGTGGTGGAGCACCCGGAATGAGCGCGCCGTTGATCGTGAACGGTCCGGTCGAGCCGCCGAGCGGCGTGACCGAGGCTTGTTGTGCTGCAGCCGGCCCCGCGATCCCGTTGACAGTGCTGGCGGTGAAGACCGCGCTCCTCCCGGTCAAGAGGAAGGTGCCGGTACCGGCCGCGAGATTGACGCTGCCGGTCAGCGCGTCCGTACTCGTCAACGTCAATTGCCCGGCGGGCTTGGTGAGCGTGCCGGTGATCGTCATCGAGCCGCTGCGGAGCGTCAGCGGGTCGTCGAAGGAGAATCCGGTCGCGGCCAGGGCGCCGGTGCCGTCCGTCTGGCCGATCGTCACGCGGCTCGGGCTGCCGCCTTCGAGGAATGCCAGCTCGCCAGTGTCGAGCGAGAAGCTGCCGGCCCCGCCGGCGAGGCCGATCGTTCGCGCGGGCGTCGTGGGCTGCACGATCCGCTCGCCCGTCCCGCTCCACGCCCCGTTGAGCACGATGGCATCGGCAGTGACGGTTACGTCGTTCGTGGCATGCGAGACCGCGCCGAGCGTGACCTGACCGGTTCCGGCTGACAGCGTCACCGGCCCGTTCGCCGCCACGGCGCCGAGCGTCAGATTGCTGTTGCCGGTCGAAAGCGTGCCCTGGACCGTGGTCGTCGAGGCGGTCGAGGTGAGGCCGCCGGAGACCGTCATGTCTGTCAGGGCCACGCCGCCGGTGTTGCTGAATGTCGCGGCATTCACGACCGTGCCGCCGCCGCTGAGCGCGACGGCGAAGCTCGAGGCCTGCGCCGTGATGTCGGACACATTCGCAGCACCCGTGACGGTGGCGGAGCCGCCGGTCTTGTTGATGGCCAGCGTACCGACACCGTCGACGGAGGCCAGGGTGGCCGCACCCGTCCCGCCGAGGGTCAGGTCGTTGCCGGCACCCGTGACGGCGCCGGTCGCGAGGGTTCCATTCGACGACAGCGTGGTCCCACCGGCGAGCGTCATCGCGCCGAGATCGATCGAGCCCGCCGTGATCGCACCGGTGGTCGTCGTGGAAC
>JBGPGW010000289.1:0-4461 GCA_041484095.1 Alphaproteobacteria bacterium
CTCCGCGAATCACTCGATGCGTCGAGCCATCGCCTAACGGGCGATGGCGCGACGGAAGTGGCGCAGATCAAAGGCGAGATGCAACTCCTGCGAAAGATGATCGACAAGGTCATGATCGCGGCCGAGGCCCATGCCGCACCAATGCGTTTGACGACAGAGAAAGACGCCCGGCACGATCGAGTCCTGAAACCCGCGGTCGAGGAAGTGGTCGCATCCGGGCCGGAAAATACGAATCCGCCGCCTCTGCCGTCGGGTCAGGCGGCGCACCGCGGCCATCCTGCGCACCAAGCAAAGCCGGTGCTCCAGGCAAAGCCGGTGCTTCAGGCAAAGCCGGTGCATCAAGCAAAGCCGTCGCACGAGCCCACCCCCGGCGATATCTCGATCCTTCAGACGATCCGGGAGGCGCTGAAGGCCAATCGCATCGAGTTGTACATCCAGCAGGTCGTGACGCTCCCCGAACGCCAACGCCGCTATTTCGAGTGCTACTCCCGTTTGCGCACGGAGTGGGGCGAACTCATGTTTCCGCAACAGTATCTTCCGGTTGCGGAGCGGACCGGTTTGACAGGCACGATCGACAACGTCCTGCTCGTGCGCTGCATCCAACTCATTCGAAAGCTCCAGCAGCGCGACGTGGATGTCGGGTTCTTCTGCAACATTTCACCCATGACGCTGAAGGACAGCGTGTTCCTCGAAGAGTTTTCCTCGCTGCTTGCAAACAATCAGGCGCTGGCCCGCAGTCTGGTGCTTGAGTTCCGCCAGGCGGATTTCGCGTTGATCCAGGGCGAAACGTCCGACTATCTCGAGCGCCTCGCCGCGGCCGGATTTCGCTTTTCGGTCGATCACGTGACGACGTTCGATGTCGATGTCGACATCCGGGCGCTGGCTGAGCGTCATGTTCGCTTCCTCAAGATCCCGGGCTCCATGCTGGTTGCCACCGCCGCGGGGACATCGCGTGTTCCCTTGCGCGAAATCCAGGAGCGCCTGAAGGCCGCGGGAATCGAGCTCATCGCCGAGAGGATCGAGACCAAAGCCGTGTTCCGCACGCTCGAAGCCAATGGGGTCGCGCTCGGGCAAGGGTTCCTGCTGGGCGAGCCGGTCAAGAGCGAGAACAACTGACCGCCGGCGCCAAGAAAGCATTAACCCTATTTCAAGAGCTCCCGCAGAGACTTCGGGAGCCGTCTCCAGCCGAGGCCACCCGATCTCATGCCCATCTTGGCGCATCTCATTTTCGCCCTGAGCTATATCGCGCTTGCTGCGGTGGTGGGGCTTGGACTGCCGATGTTATCCGGGACGACCACGCCGTCGATATCGCTCCTGCACGAGTTGATCACGTTGCCGACCGCTCTTCTGCGCGAGCTGGTGATGTCGCCGGCATCGCTTCTGCACGAAGCGGTCGCGTCGCCGACATCGCTTCTTCTCGGGGCGTTCACGCTCATCGCCGGCATGGTGGCGCACGAGACGATCAGCCGGCGCTGGTATGGCCGGCGCCTCACCCGCGAGATCGCCGCCCAACGCCAGACGAGTGGACGCGTCCTGAACGAGCTGAGCCGCGCCCGCGCGGAACTCAAGCTGCTGCACGAAGCCCTCGAGGCTGCGGCGCGCAAGCGCACGCGCGCACCCACGCGCGAGATCGACGTCATGAAAAGCGAAGTGCAAATGCTGCGCCGCCTCGTCGACGGGATCGTCAGCGAGCGCGGAACGGCCATGGAGGCCGTCGAACAACGCCGTGCCGTGGCCAATGGCGGCTCCAAGAGTGCGGCAATCACGGAGCTGCCGCAGCGCCCGGGCCCCAGCACGGCGCTCGACTTCAGCGACACGCAAGTCCTTACCGCCGTTCGCGAGGCGCTCAGCGCCGACCGCGTCGATCTCTATCTGCAGCCGATCGTCAGCCTGCCGCAGCGGCGCAGGCGGTTCTTCGAGTGCTTTTCGCGTATTCGCACGGCCGACGGCAAGCTTCTGCTGCCGAGCCAGTATCTCGCGATCGCGGAGCGCGAAGGGCTGATCGCCGCCATCGACAATCTGCTCTTGTTCCGATGCGTCCAGCTCGTGCGCAAGACGCAGGAACGGCGCTTCAACGTCGGGTTCTTCTGTCACATCTCGCCGCACACCCTTGCGGATCACACCTTCCTCAAGGACTTCACCGACTTCATGCTCCACAACGACGAATTGTCGCAGAATCTTTACTTCGAGTTCAGTCAGACCGAGGTCATGGGGCGCGACGCCGGCTTGATGCGCGAGCTCGACCGGCTGGCCGCCGCGGGATTCCGGTTCTCCATGGATCAAGTGGTCGACATAAAGCTGGATGCCGCCGATCTCGCCGCGCGGCATGTCGCGTTCGTCAAGATCGGGGCCCAGCCGATTCTCGATGCGGTCAACGGTCAGGGATCCATGGCCATCGAGGTCCTGAAATCCTCGCTCAACCGACACAGGATCGACCTTATCGTCGAGAAGGTCGAATCCGAGCCCGTTCTGCTCGAACTCTTGGACCAGCCCGTCGATTTCGGCCAGGGCTACCTGTTCGGCGAGCCGCGCCTTAGCCGCGAGAGCTGAGCCGCCCGTCACTTCAAACATTCACAACCGGCCGGTAGCGTGGCACAAAGCACGCCCATGACCGGCCTTAGCGCGACGTCTGCATCCGCGAGAATCCGACTGCTCAACGGGGTCGCCGAACTGGCCGGCGACTACGACGGCTATGTGCTGGACCTCTGGGGCGTGATCCATGACGGCATCCGGCCCTATCGGGGCGCGGCCGATTGCCTTCGTCGCCTGAAGGAACGCGGCGCGCGGGTTGTCCTGTTGTCGAATGCGCCGCGGCGGGCCGAGGCGGTGATTGCCGGCATGACCGCGATGGGCATTCCGCGCGCGCTCTATGACCACGTGCTCTCCTCCGGCGAAGCCACATGGCTCGCCCTCAAGTCGCGCACCGATCCCTGGCACGCGCGGCTGGGGTCGCGCTGCCTGCACCTCGGACCCGAGCGCGACAAGGGCATTCTCGATGGTCTCGATCTCGTGCCCGCCGCGACGCCTGCCGCGGCGGACTTCATCCTCAATACGGGTGTCGATCGCGACGAGGAGACGGTCGGGGACTATGAAGCCATCCTCGCCGATGGCGTGCGGCTGGGGCGTCCGATGGTGTGCGCGAACCCGGATCTCGAGGTGATCCGCGGCGGTCGGCGGGTCATCTGCGCGGGAAGTCTTGCGGCACGGTATGCGGCGCTCGGCGGCGAGGTCGTCTATCACGGCAAGCCGCATGGCGCGATCTATCGGCTGTGTCATGCGCTCATCGATGGGGTCGACAGGCGCCGGGTCATCGCCATCGGGGATTCCCTTCGGACCGACATTGCAGGCGGACAGGGGGCGGGGTTCGATACGGTGCTCGTCACCGGCGGCATCCACGCCGAGGAGCTGGGCCTGGCGTCCGGCGCACGTCCCGATCCGACGCTGCTCTATGAAGCGTGCCGGCGGGCCGGGCATATCCCGAACGCGGCCCTTGCGGCGTTCGTGTGGTGACCTCGGGCGCTGCGCGGCTTTCGATATCTTTACTTGAACGATCATTCTAGAAAAAGATATTGTCTCCAGAGATCGATCTGGAGCGCCGATGGGACGCCGAAAATCCTTTGTGCCGGTGGAAATCTTGGACCGTGCCATGCAGGCATTCTGGCGCCGGGGCTACGAGGCGACATCGGTCGATGACCTCGTCGCGGCGACGGGCATCAACCGGGCAAGCCTCTACGGGACCTTCGGGGACAAGGCCGCGCTCTTTCGAGCCTGCCTCGATCGCTATGCCCAAGAGATCGTAACGCCATGGCTCGCCGCGGTGGCGAAGGGCGAGCCCGATACGGTGCCGCGCTTCCTCAAGGCATTGGCCGCTTATTCCGCTTCCGACCCCAGGCGGCAGGGCTGCCTCATGGTCAATGCGGCGGTCGAGACGACCACCCATGACCCCGAGGCCCTGGCCGCAATTCGAGACCACTTCACGCGCCTCGAGCGGGCCTTTGCCGCGGCATTGGACGCAGGGCCGTCGTCGCCCTCGCGCGACGAGGCGCGCCTCGCTCTCTGTTTGGCGGTTGGGCTCCTCGCTCTCGGAAAGATTGGTGTCGAGCGCGGGGTGTTGGAAGACGCCGTCCGGGCCGGTTTCGGTTAGAGTCTCAAGGGCTCATCGATAATTTACTAGAATGAATAGTTAAAAATAATTTCGAGATTTCAGGCCAGCGATCGCTGACAGGCCAGGGCCCTGATGAAAGTAGAATTATTATAGAATGATCATTCTATAATTTTCTAAGCCTATCATAGTGCCGCGCGATGTCGCGGCCAAACGCGCCCTGAGGGGCGCGCGGCCAAGCCCTCGCGTGACGCTTGGTCTCGGCTTCCCTATACTTTTTCCCGGCAGTCCGGAGAGGCGGATGGCTGACAATCCCCGGAAGACGTTGGATGACTGGCGCGCCGCCGCGCGGGAGGATC
>JBGPGW010000290.1:0-4453 GCA_041484095.1 Alphaproteobacteria bacterium
AGCCCGTCAACATGATGCCATCGGCCAACTTGCGACTTATCGCGAAATCAATGAATGACGGCGGCAACATGCCGATGCAGGGCAGGCTCAGGACGCCGACGCTCTCGCTCGCCAGGGCATTGACCTTGAAGCCATGATCGCAGCCGACGACGAGGACACGCGGATTCGGCCCCGCCAGCGATGCGCTGGCCTGTTCCATGGCCGAACGCACATTGCGAAGCGGAAGGTGTGGCAGATCGATACCGGGCACGAACGCACTGGCGCGCCGGAACGGTGTCGATGTCGGACAAGCACCCGCGCAGATCCCGCAACTCACGCACAGGCTTGCCCGCACGACCGCCTGCTGCTCGAAGGACCGCCCATCGGTTCGCGGGCCCATCGTGATGGCATTGAACGGGCAATCGTCGGCACAGCGCCGGCAACCGTTGCAATTGGCGAGATTGACTTCCGCCGCGGGGGCGCGCTTCAACGGCGGCAGCCAAGGAAGCGCCGCCGTGATCACCGTCATCGTCACCGCAGCGCCCCAAACCTGGCCTCCGGAGAACATGTCGAGAAAGGGATAGGCGCCCAGATAAAACCAATCGAAGTGAAGAACCATGGGGGCGCTCAGGAGGTCGGCGGGGCCATGGCTCAAGGCCGGCTTCACCAGCGAGAGCACGAAAAGGCTTGCAAACGTGCCGTAGGCGAGCCCGCGCGGCGGATTGATCTTGGGCCGGCTGACGCGCTGAAGGTGAATCCAGAGCACCAGCAGCAGAATAAGCGGAATCGCAATGTGCAAGAAAACGAGGAGCGTGAAGAACCGGTCGCTCAGCCGCTCGGGTGACAGGAAATTGCGCGCGATCGGCTCGCCGAAGATCGGCAGCCAATCGAGCCACTCGGTCGAACGCTCGGCAACATACTGGGCGAGCTGATCCCACACGAGCCAGTATCCAGTGATTCCGCTGAAAAACACGAGCCACATAATCGGGACACCCGTCAGCCAGCTGAACCACCGCGCGCCCCGGTACCGGTCGAAAGCGAACTCACGCGTCACATGAACGACCATGGCAAGGACCAGGCCATCGGAGGCATAGCGATGCAAACTGCGCATGATGCCGCCGAGATACCATTGGACATGGGTCAGCGCCTCGACGGACCGATAGGCCTCCGTGGCGGACGTATCGAAGAAGGCGTACACGTAGATGCCGCTCACGGCGACGATCCAGTAGAAGAAGAATCCGAGAGCACCGAGATTCGCGAGCGGATTCCATGCGCTGCCGAAAATGCGGTCGAGCTGCCCTTCGAGGTGCGTGAAACCAAAGCGAAGTGCCGCTTGCAGGCCACTCATGCGGCGCCTGCTGCCATGTGGCGGAGCGCGATCATGTCTGTGGCGACGGCCGGCGCGTGCGCAGCCAAGCACGGATCAGGATGAACCCGACGGCAGAGAGACTTGCGAGTCCGATGGCCATGCCAAGAAAGATCGCGTAGCTGAACCGGTAGCGGTCGGCCGCCGGATCATAGACCGTGCAAATGAGACGGATGCGGTTCACGAGACCGGACAATGACGACAAATCGCTGCGGCGGCCATAGAGAAGGTCCTTGAGCGGCTCAATCAGGCGCGGCGGGTCGAAATCGGATCCGTAGACCTGCCGATACACCACGCCGTCGGCATCGATGACCGTCGTCTGGGACAGATGGTCGAATCCCTTGGGAGAGGATGCGAACATGAATCCGACGTCCCGCGCGAGCGCCTCGATACTCTCCGCATCCGCCGAGAGGAAGCGCCAATTGGCGGACGTCGAATCGATGCCCTGGGATTGTGCATAGGCCCGCATTCGCTCAGGCGAATCGGCACGAACGTCGAAGCCGACGGTAAGGACGACGAAGCTATCGGCCCCAAGCGTGCTCCGCGCCGCTTCGACGGCCCTGCGAAGGGTCTGGACGATCACGGGGCAGGTATGGGTGCACGACGTATAGATCATGTTCACGACGACAGGACGGCCCCGGAACTCGGAGAGCCTGACCTCGCGGAGGGCCGTGTCGCGCAAACCAAGGTCACCCACGGGCCGGCCGATTGCCGCACGGCTGACGGACAGGGCCGTCGCCTCGTCGATCACGTCCGACCGGCTTTGGTGAGCGTGCGCAAGGGAAGCCGCCGAGGCCAAGGCCGCGAAGACCGCTGCCAACAGGCTTCGAGCGAGTGGCCCTAACCTCGTTGCTATCCGACGAGCCATCGGTCAGCAATCGCGCCGATCAGCAGCAAGCTCAACTGAATCAGCGAAGCGTGGAAATTCGCCATTGCGGCCTTGGGGCCGGGATCGGCGACGAGGGCCAGGCTGCGGCGAACGAACACGGCACCTCCGAGGAACGCGCCGGCCATATAAACGGGGCCCAGACCCAAGGCCCCCGGAACCAGCGAGAGAAGCGTCAACGCGACAGTGTGCCACAGGATCACGCGCGCAGCCGCCGCATCGCCGATGACCACCGGAAGCATCGGCACGCCCGCTTTGGCGTACTGTTCCCGGAGCGCCATCGCCAGGCTCCAGAAATGCGGCGGGGTCCACAAGAACAGCACCAGGGCAAGCGCGATGCTCGTCGCCGACAGATCGGGATCGACGGCCGACGCACCCGCCAGGACGGCGAAACTGCCGGACAACCCGCCGATGACGATGTTGAGCCAGCTTCGGCGCTTCAGCCAGACCGTGTAGACGACACCGTAGACGAAGGCACCAAGAAACACATGGAGCGCCGACAAAGGATTGAGGACGCTCCATGCCATCCCAACCGCGACTGCAAGCAACAGGCCGATCGCGACCAGCCATACCGGGCTCGGCGCAAACAGGCCCGTCACGAACGGCCGGTCCCGCGTGCGCGGCATGCGCGCATCGAGGTCACGCTCGACGTACTGATTGAACGCACCGGCGCTGGCTGCCGAAAGAAGAACCGCCATCGCCAATACGGCGATCTTCCAGGCAGGCAAGGCTGGACCCGGCGTAACGGCAAGACCCGCGACGGCGCTCAAGGCGATGGCGAACCCAATGCGCAGCTTGAAGACCGAATACAGCGCCTTGATCGTCGCGCCCATCGCCGTGCTTCTCCGCGTCGCCGCCCGCTCATTCGATCAGCTGAGGGGCCACACTTCCGAGAGGTACTTCCAATTGACGAAGTAGTAGAGAACGAAGGCCACGAAGAAGATGGAGATGAGGATGATCGTCCCCGGCAGCTTGATCGTGGCTTCGCCTCCGTAGTGCGTCACCGCGGCGACGCCCACGGGCGGCAGGACGGGATGGGCCTTGGCAAACTCCGGGTCACGCCGCCGGCCGAACAGGACGGAGCCCACGACGATCACCACGAACGACAGTCCACCGAGCGCCGCGATCGAGGCGAAGATCCCGTTCAGCCCCATCATCAGGAACGCCGCGGCCGGATAGTCGAAGGTCAGAGGCGCATCGCTGAACGTGATGTCCCAGTGCCGCCGCGCGACACCGAGCGTTCCAGCACCCATCATGAACAGCGAAATCCCCGCGACACCGATGCCGAAGAGGTAGGGCTGCCACTGCGCAAGCCGCTTGAAGATCAGCTCACGCTGGAAGACGAGCGGCACAACAAGGTAGGTCATCGCCATGAACGCCAGGGTCGTTCCCGCGACGACAGTGCCGTGGAAGTGGCCGGGAACGTAGATCGTGTTGTGCATGATGAGGTTCAACTGCTCCGTCCCCATCACGACGCCGGAAATCCCGCCGAGGAATCCGAACATCACGAGCGATAGGAACATGCCCGCAAAGGCCGGGTTGCCCCACGGTGCCTTGCGCAACCACTCGAAGGCGCCGCGCGTGAAGCCCCGCCGGCGTTGCGCCGCCTCGATGGCGCCCGGCACGCTCAAACCGTGGATCATGCTGCCGAGCACGGCCAGATACATCGCGTAGCTCGTATTGAAGATCTTCCATTCGCTGCTGATGCCCGGCTCGACCAGGATGTGATGGGCTGACGCGAGCTGCAGGAAAAAGATGTACAGGAGGAAGGCGAACCGGCTGACCTTCTCCGAGAGCGGCTTGGCGCCGAGCAGCATCGCGGCGATCGCATACCAGACCGCAACGTGCGCCGAGACGTTCATCTGCTGCGAGGAGTGGCCCATGGCCCACCACACGACCTTGTACATGAGCGGGTCGATGTAGGAGATGAGGCCGATCGACCACAGGAAGGTCGGGATCAGGATGATCGCGCCCGAGACGAGCGTGAAGACGGCGATGATGGCCGCCGTCAGCGCGCCGAAGGTGACGAGGGGGATCGAGCCCTCATAGGTGCGCTCGTCGCGCGCGATGACCAGCGTGCCGAAGAAGATGAAGCAGCCGATGAGCGCGCCCACCGCGAACAGGATGAGCCCGAGATAGAAATGCGGTGCCGCCTGCATCGGCACGTAGGACGTGAACATCACGCTCGATTCGCCCTGAAGAACGGCGATATTCGCGAGCAC
>JBGPGW010000291.1:0-4444 GCA_041484095.1 Alphaproteobacteria bacterium
AATCCGACGCTCGTCGAGCATTGCCACTGTTCCATGTGCCGCAAGGCCTCGGGCGCGCCCGTCGTGACGAGCGCGAACTTCCCCGCCGATTCCTTTGCCTGGACCAAGGGCAAGCTCAAATTCTACCGCTCCTCGCCGAAGGCGCGCCGCGGCTTCTGCGCGAAGTGCGGGAGCCAGCTCACCTTCCGCTTCGACAAGCGGACGGATTATGTGAGCGTCAATGTCGGCTGCCTCGACCGGCCCGAGCGGGTGAAGCCCCAGTGTCATATCTTTGTCGACACGATGATCCCGTGGCTGCACATGAAGGACGGGCTGCCGCGCCACCGGCGCGGCGTCTTGGGCTGAGAGAAGCGTCGAAGATGGGCGGGCGTTCGCACGGAATGTTCGCGCACAATCGCTTGTGTCCGCTGTTGTCGACATCCTCATCCCTCGGTCGCTCGGGATGAGCCTTCGACAAGCTCAGGATGAGGACCGAGAAAAACACGCCTCATGCTGAGCTTGTCGAAGCATGAGGCATGCTTCGGGTTTCGGCGCGAGAATACGGCCGGGACCGAAGCGATGCGGTGATCGCGAGCGCTATGCTCGCGGCCTCGGCAGTGATGGAATGAGGGAGAAGACGGATGGAGCACGGGATCGTCATCCTTGGCGCGGCCGCGATCTGGTTCCTCGCGGTCGTGAGCCCCGGACCCAACACGCTCATCGTCTCGCAGATGGCGATCGGGCGCTCGCGGCGGGCCGGCCTCGGTGCCACGATCGGCATCGCGACGGGTGCGCTCGCCTACGCGTCCCTCACAATCTTCGGTCTCGCCATCGTCCTCGACCGAATGGCGTGGCTGCACGATCCCATCCGAATCGCGGGCGGCGCCTACCTTCTCTATCTCGGCATCAAGTCCTGGCGCGGCGCGCGCGATTGCGTCGCGGCGCCCGCGATCGAGGCGGCCACGGACGGCCACCTCCTCCAGGGCGTGCGCGTCGGGTTGCTCACCAGCCTCACCAACCCGAAGTCGATCGCGTTCTTCGTCGGCCTCTTCGCCGCCGCCGTGCCGCCGGCGACGCCGCTCTGGGTCAAGGCGGCGGTGCTGGCCGCGGGCGGCTCGATCAAGCTCGGCTGGTATTCCATCGTCGCCACGATGCTGTCGACCGGCCGCTCGCGCGCGCTCTACATGCGTGCCAAGGCCGCGATCGACCGCACCATCGGCGGAATCCTCGTGCTGCTGGGGCTGCGGCTGTTGGCGGGGGAGCAGTGAAGGTCTCAAACGGACCACGATGAAAAGCGCGCGATCGTGTCCTTTCGCCGAGATGGTCCGCGATTCCGCATAGTTGCCTCGGCAGTCGATCGCGGCGATGATTTGCGATGATCCGCTGAGCGAGGCCGCCATGCCGAAGACGAAACGCCGCACCGCCGCGCGAAAGAAGGCCGCGAGCTTCACCGGCGGCTGTCTCTGCGGCGCCGTGCGGTTCCGTGCGCGGGGCGCGCCGATGTATGTCTCGCACTGCCACTGCACGATGTGCCGGGTGGCCTCGGGCGCGCCGGTCGTGACCTTCGCCGGGTTCCCCAGCGCGCGCGTGCGCTTCACCAAGGGCAAACCGAAATTCTATCGCTCCTCCAAGATCGCGCGGCGCGCCCTCTGTGGGAATTGCGGCAGCCAGCTCTACTTCCAGTTCGATCGGCATCCCGAGCGGATGGGCATGAATGTCGGCTGCTTCGACCATCCCGAGACCCTCAAGCCCCAGCGGCACATCTTCACGAACACGATGATCCCCTGGCTCAAGATGAAGGACGGGCTGCCGCGCGAACTCCGCGGCGAATAGAGGCGCGCGGGACAAAGGCGAAAACATGGCAATGGCAAAACGGACCCGCAAGGCGAAGACGACGACGAAGGCGAGCCGAACGCGCCACCCGAAAACGGCGGGCGTTCACAGCGGCGGCTGCCTCTGCGGCGCGATCCGCTTCACCGCGCGCGGCAAGCCCAACCACATCGGCAATTGCCATTGCACGCAATGCCGCAAGGCGACGGGTGCTGCCTTCGCCACCTTCGCCGGATTCGAATCGAAAGACGTGACATTCGGCAAGGGTAAGCCTCGATACTTCCGCTCCTCCGCCTGGGCGGCGCGCGGCTTCTGCCCCCAATGCGGCACGAGCCTCGTCTACAAGCTCATCGAGGATTCGAGCAAGATCTGGCTCGCGGTCGGCGCGATGGACAAGCCCGAGCGCCTGGCGCCCAAGATGCACATCTTCACCACGACCATGGTGAAGTGGCTCAAATTCAGGGACGGCCTGCCGCGCTACAAGGCCTTCCCGGCGAGTTGAACGGCGCGTGAGAGCGATGCGTCCCATGCATCATGGTTCGACAGGCTCGCCATGAGGCGAGAAATTCGGCTTAGGCCGGATCGCCAAGCGAGGCCTCGCTTTGAGCCTGTCGAAGAGTGAGGCCGCCACGACGTCACAGACTCGCCACGACAGACTCGCCACGACGAACTCGCCACGCAAGAGGATGACATGCTCGAACTGAGGCCCAACTGCGAATGCTGCGATGCGGACCTGCCGCCGGAATCGCGCGAGGCCATGATCTGCACCTATGAGTGCACCTTCTGCCGGAGCTGCGCCGAGACTCTGTTGTCCGGCATCTGTCCCAATTGCGGGGGCGAGCTCGTGCGGCGCCCCGTGCGCCCGCCGGCGATGCTGGCGAAGCACCCGGCCTCGACCACGCGCGTCTTGAAGCCCGAGGGCTGCCGCAAGTTCGCGTGAGGCGGACCCCCTCCCGTCAAACCGCTTCGCGGTTCGACCCCCCTTGCAAGGGGAGGATCGCGCTTCCGGTCACGTCGCGTCGTCGGCCACTGCGTCGGAGAAAGTTCCGCGCGACAGAAAAGCCGAGCTATGGAAAGAGATCGGCCTTGCGCGTTACGACAAATCCACACCCTCCCTGAAAGGGAGAGGTGTGGGTCGCTGGCCCGATTCTGGAAACGCTTACGCTCGTCCCGCTCTAACGCGGCTGGAACCGCGCGCCGCCGGGCGAGGTGCGCACGCCCGCGCGCAGGCGCTTGAAATCGAGCAGCGCGGGATCGGCGATCGAGGGGCCGGGTGAGGCCACCACGAGAATCTCATGCGCGAGCGCCTGGAAGTCCGCGCGGAAATGGACGGAGCTCTTGAGCGCCAGGATCGTCTGGTCCTTGGGTGTGATGCCGACGTGATGCAGCATGGCCTGGTCGGCGCATTGCTGCTTCTTGCCCGAGACGATCACCTTGACGCCCGCGACCTCGAGGAGCGCCATCGGCCCGATCCGCATGCGGCTGCCGGCGTAGAACGGCCCCGTCGCGGTGAAGCTGCCGCTCGCGGCGCGTAAGACCTTGTACGTCGCTTCGAACGGCGCATGGCCGGGAAGCGCCGATTTCTCGCCGAGGCCGATCGT
The DNA here is from genome assembly GCA_041484095.1 of Alphaproteobacteria bacterium. Taxonomy (GTDB): domain Bacteria; phylum Pseudomonadota; class Alphaproteobacteria; order CADEGL01; family CADEGL01; genus JBGPGW01. The sequence continues at coordinate 3,411 of JBGPGW010000291.1, forward strand.
GATCGCTGAACCCTCGCCCGCCGCATGCGCCGCGCGCGCCGCCGCCTCGTCCGCGATCATCGCGACGACGGCGCCCTCCGCGCGCTCAGCGACGAGCGCCCGCAAGATCCCGGTCGTGTCGCTGTCCGCACCCGCGCCCGGATTGTCCTGCGTGTCCGCGAGGATCACGGGGCCGCGCGCCCCCTTCTTCGCGATGCCCATCGCGTGGCGCACGGCCTCGGCCGGCGCCCACAGCTTGCCGGCGAAGCCGGATTCGCGCGCATCGACCATGGCCTGGAGACGGTCGGCCATGCGTTTCACTGGCTCGGCACTCGCGCCGTAAGCCAGCACCGTGGCACCGCAATCCTTGATGTCGGCGAGCGGGAATCCCATGGCGACGCTCGCGCTCGCGATCTCGCCCCGCTCGAGATCGGGCAGCGTCGCGTAGAGCGACTGCGCGGGCTCGATGAGCGTGCATTGCCAGGTGAGCGGCACGAGGAAGTTGATCTGCCGGTACGCCTTGTGGCGCGCGATGGCGGGTTCCCTCAGGATGCGCTCGAGAAGGGCCGCCGAACGCTCGCCCGTTTCCGCCATGTCGACATGGGGATAGGTGCGGTAGACGACGAGCGCCGTCGCCGCCCCCACCATCGCGGGCGTCACATTGGCGTGGAAGTCGAGGCTCGCGACGATGGGGAGATCGGCGCCGACGATTCGGCGGATGCGCTGCAGCAGCTCCCCCTCGCCGTCCTCGAGATGCTCCGCGACCATGGCGCCGTGGAGATCGAGGTAGAGCGCGTCACACGGCAGCGCGCCTGCGACATCCTCGAGGATCATCCCCGCGATGCGCTCATAGGCGTCCTTGGTCACATGCGCCGAGGGCGCGGCAGAACACCAGAGGAGCGGCGCGATCTCGTGGCGCTTCGCCGCGTCGAGGAAGCCGGCGATCGGGATGTTGATGCCCTTGACCGAATCCGCCAGGACAGCGCCGCGCGAGAGAGCCGGCCAGCCATCCGCGCGCTCGAACGCAGCGTAATCCGCCTTCGTCGGCGCGAAGG
>JBGPGW010000292.1:0-4374 GCA_041484095.1 Alphaproteobacteria bacterium
ACTGCACCACCGCTTCGAGCACGGGAAGCAGGGACTGCAGGCCCGAGAGCTTCTTCTCGTGGATGAGAACGTAGGGGTTCTCCAGCTCGCAGATCATCTTCTCGGCATTGGTGATGAAGTAGGGCGAGAGATAGCCGCGGTCGAACTGCATGCCCTCGACGACGTCGAGTTCGGTCTCGAGGCCCTTGGCCTCCTCGATCGTGACGACGCCTTCCTTGCCGACCTTCTCCATCGCTTTCGCGATGATCGCGCCGATTTCGTCCTCGCCATTGGCGGAGATGGTACCGACCTGGGCGATCTCCTTGTTGGTCGAGACCGGGCGCGAGCGCTTCTTGAGGTCGTCGATGACGGCGTGAACCGCGAGATCGATCCCGCGCTTCAGGTCCATCGGGTTCATGCCGGCCGCCACCGCCTTGGCCCCTTCGCGGACGATCGCCTGGGCCAGAACCGTGGCCGTCGTCGTGCCGTCGCCGGCGATGTCGCTCGTCTTGGTCGCGACCTCGCGCAGCATCTGCGCACCCATGTTCTCGAACTTGTCCGCCAGCTCGATCTCCTTGGCGACGGTGACACCGTCCTTGGTGACGCGCGGCGCGCCGAAGGATTTATCGAGCACCACGTTGCGGCCCTTGGGGCCAAGCGTCACCTTGACCGCCTCGGCCAAAATGTCGACGCCGCGCAACATGCGCGCGCGCGCGTCCGCTCCGAATCTTACGTCCTTTGCAGCCATTGACTCTTAGCTCCCTACTCGATGATGCCCATGATGTCGGATTCCTTCATGACCAGCAGATCCTCTCCGCTGACCTTGATCTCGGTGCCCGACCATTTGCCGTACAGAATCCGGTCGCCTTTCTTGACGTCCAGCTTCTGCAATTTGCCGTCCTCGCCGCGCGCGCCGGGACCGACCGCGATGACCTTGCCTTCCATCGGCTTTTCCTTCGCGGTGTCCGGAATGATGATCCCGCCGGCGGTCTTTGTTTCCTGCTCCAGCGGCTTGACCAGGACGCGGTCGTGTAGTGGCCGAAACGTCATATATCCCCCTTCGGTTTGCGTTCATGTCCAACGCTGGAATCCGTGTCGATCCGGCGTTATTAGCACTCTAATCTTGTGAGTGCTATCTACGGGGTAGACGCCACTCTGTCAAGCCCCGGTTGCGCCGCAACCCCTTGCGGGATCACAGGAATGGGCGGCCAAGCGCTAGTTTTTCCGGCCCTGCCGGACCCGATCGAAACGGGCCTGGTCGGCCGCATCGAGCCGAACCTTGATATGGGCGTATTCGCCCTCGTCGTGCCGGTCGCAGACTTCGCCGTTCTGGTAGAGCCAGGCGATGGCGCGGCCATCGGCGACGTGAATCGCGTATTCGCAGAGATCCCGTCCCGCGTCCATCCGGCGGTCGATCCCCGCGAGCAGCGCATCGCACCCCTCCCCCGTGAGGGCCGAGAGCGCGACCTTGTGGCCGTTCGAGCGCAGGCACAGATTGCCGATCACCGCGCGCTGATCCGCCGTGAGGAGGTCGAGCTTGTTCAGCACCTCGATCATCCCCTCCTCGCGGTCGAGCTCGGGACGGAGCGTGTCGAGGACCTCGTCCACGTCCTTCTTCTGCGCCTCGGTGTCGGGATGCGCGATGTCGCGGACATGGACGATGAGATCCGCCTCCTCGACCTCCTCGAGCGTCGCGTGAAACGCGGCGATGAGGTCGGTCGGAAGGTCGGAAATGAAGCCGACGGTATCGGACAGGATCGCGGGACGGCCGGAGGGCAGCTCGATGCGCCGCATGGTCGGGTCGAGCGTCGCGAACAGCATGTCGACGGCCACCACGTCCGCGCCAGACAGGCGATTGAAGAGCGTCGACTTGCCCGCGTTGGTGTAACCCACCAAGGCGACGACGGGATAGGGCACCCGGCGGCGCGCGCGCCGGTGGAGCGTGCGGGTCCGCGCGACGCCGGACAATTCGTCCTTGAGCCGGGCGATCCGCTCGTCGATCAGGCGGCGGTCGATTTCAAGCTGCGATTCGCCGGGACCGCCGAGAAAGCCGAAGCCGCCGCGCTGGCGCTCGAGATGCGTCCAGGAGCGGACCAGGCGGCTGCGCTGATAGCTGAGATGCGCGAGCTCGACCTGCAGGCGCCCTTCGCGCGTCCGCGCACGCTCCCCGAAGATTTCGAGAATGACCGCCGTCCGGTCGATCACCTTGCACGACCAGGCCCGCTCGAGGTTGCGCTGCTGGACCGGCGTCAGCGCCCCGTCGACGATGGCGAGTTCCGCATCGAGATCGGCGACGACACCGCCTAAGCGCTCGACCGCGCCCTTGCCGAACAGGGTCGCCGGGCGCGGCTGGCGCACGCGGATCGTCTCGGCGTGGACGACGTCGAGCGCGATGGCCTTGGCAAGCCCGACCGCCTCGTCCAATCGAGCCGCGTGGCTCCGCTCCTCGGCGCCGCCGTCGCGCGCGGGGTTGAGCACAATCGTACGCGTGCCGCCTGTCTTCGTCTCGTCGTCCGTGTGCAACTCAGCCTTCGGCTTCCGCCTTCTCCGGCTCGAACAACTGAACCGGCGCGCCCGGCATCACGGTCGAGATCGCGTGCTTGTAGACGAGCTGTGAATGGTGCTCGCGGCGGAGCAGAACGCAGAAATTGTCGAACGCCCCGATGATGCCCTGCAGCTTCACGCCATTGACCAGAAACACGGTGACAGGCGTCTTGTTCTTGCGCACATGGTTGAGAAACACGTCCTGGAGGTTCTTTTCTGAGGACATTGTTATGCCTCCGTTCTTTTTATGGGCCGTCTGTCCGATCGGCAGGTTCCTCCCCGGGCGGCCTTCGCCCGGCCTGCACATGCGGCCGTGGAGCGTCATTTATAGGTGGGCGGACCGATCAATACCAGTCTACCGCCGACGCCCCGTGAGGGCCCGGAGCTCGGCGAAGCCCTCGACATGCCAATCCGGCTCTAACCCCTGGAATTCCTTGGCGTTAAGGTCGGCCGGGCCGATCAGGATCCCGACGCAGCCCGCATTCTTGGCACAGACGAGATCGATGCCGGCGTCGCCCACGAACCAGACCCTGCCGCCCGACGCGATGCCGCTGCCCTCGAGCGCCATGGCCACGGGTGCCGCATCGGGCTTGTCGGCCGCGGCATCGCCCGCGCCGACCAGGCGGCGGAATCGCCCGGTCCAGCCGAGATGCGCTGCCTCCCGGCGCAACAAATCGCCGTGCTTGTTGCTGACCACGCCGAGGTAAAGGCCCATCGCCTCCATCGCCTCGAGCAGCTCCGCGGCGCCGGGAAGGGCCTTGAGCGTCGTCAGGTGGCAGGCGGTGAAGCGCGCATAGAAGAGATCGCGCGCCTCTTCCCATCGCTCGCCGAACAAGGCGGGGAAACTGTCGCGCAATGAGCGGCGCACGCGCTCGCGCGTCTCGGCCTCGGTCCATGGCGCATGGCCGAAGGCGACCAGCGTCGCGTTGAGCGCATCGCCGATCGCGTCCCAATTGTCGACGAGCGTATTGTCCCAATCGAAGAGGATGGCGCTGGGACGCGCCGCCGGGCCTGGCTTGTCAGCCGGCGGCATGGGCGAGGTAATCGTCGCGCAGCGCCCGCGTCAGCGGACCCGGCTTGCCGTCGGCGACGGCGACGTCATCGATCGCGACCACGGGAAGCACGGCCGAGGTCGTGCTGGTGAGGAACGCCTCCCGTGCCGCCTTGGCTTCCGCGACCGAGAAAGGGCGCTCGACGAGCTTCAACTGACGCTCTCGCGCGAGCGCCATGACCGCAAGACGCGTCACGCCGTTCAAGATCTCCGGCCCGATCTGCCGCGTGACGAGCTCGTTCTTGTCCGTCACGATCCAGGCATTGGTCGAGGTGCCCTCGGTGATGCGGCCTTCGGCGTCGACCTGCCACGCCTCGAACGCGCCGGCTTCGACGGCCTGCTGCTTGCCGAGCACGTTCGGCAACAACGCGACGGCCTTGATGTCGCAGCGCTGCCAGCGGATGTCCGGAATGGTGATGACCTTCGCCCCGGCATCGGCCAGCGCCGCCGCCTGCGGCTTCTTGCGGCGCGCGGTCATGACGACGGCCGTCTTGAGCGCATGTTTCGGGAACGCGTGATCGCGCGGCGCGACGCCCCTTGTCATCTGGATGTAGATGATGCCGTCATGCACACGGTTCCGCCGCAGCACCTCGCGCATGACGAGCGCGAGCGCCGGCCGCGACATGGCCGCGGAAATGCGCAATTCGCCGAGCGAACGGTCGAGCCGGTCGAGGTGACCCGCCTCATCGACGAGCTTGCCCCCTTCGACCGCGATCACTTCGTAGATGCCGTCCGAAAACTGATAACCGCGATCCTCGATATGCACCGTCGCGGAACGATGCGGCAGGTAACGACCATTG
>JBGPGW010000293.1:0-4371 GCA_041484095.1 Alphaproteobacteria bacterium
CCGTAGGTCTCAGGCTCGCGAACGCCGAGCAGGTTCAGATTCGGCCCGTTCAGGATGAGGATGGTGGGTTCGCTCACGCCTCGCTCCCGCGTCGCTTGGCGGATGCGAGGATTATAGCATGCCGCGCGGGTCCGGGGGAAACGCGCTCACACCTGCGCGTCGAGCGCGATCGAGGCGACGCGGCTTTCGAGCTTGGTGATCGCGGCCTCGAAGGCGGCGCGCTCGGCGGCGGTGAGGTCCTGCAGAACCTCCGCCTCGACCGCGAGCGCCCGCGGCACGATCTGGCGATAGACGCCGTGTCCCTTGGCGGTGAGCTCGAGAATGGCGCGGCGGCGGTCCTGCGGGTCGGTGCGGCGCGTGATATGGCCGGTGCGCAGGAGCTTCGTCACCGTCCGGCTCACCCGCACCTTGTCCATGGCGGTACTCTCGACGACGGCGTTCGCGGTCATGGCGCCGAGCAGGCCGAGCACGGCCATGGTTCGCCATTCCGGCGCCGACAGCCGGAACCGCTTCATGTAGACTCGCGCCACCGCGCGCGTCATGCGGTTGCTCAGCACCGAGAGCCGAAACGGCATGAATCGGTGAATGGCGAAATCGGGGATTTCGCTGTCGCCGGTGATTGGTTTCATACGTAACGAGATGCGCCTTGCGAACGTTTGCGTCAAGAGCTTTCAACCGTGGAGGACGCGATGGTGCAGAGCACCGGGACCGAAATGGAGGCGTGGCCCAACCCGATGGGCACCGACGGGTTCGAATTCGTGGAATACACGGCGCCCGATCCGGCCGCGCTGCGGCGGATCTTCGAGACCATGGGCTTCGTCGCGGTGGCCCGCCACCGCTCCAAGGACGTGACCCTCTATCGCCAGGGCGGGATCAATTTCACCGTCAATGCCGAGCCGCAAAGCTTCGCCCAGGCCTTTGCCCGGCTGCATGGACCGACGGTCTGCGCGCTGGCCATTCGGGTGCGCGATGCCGGCACGGCCAATGCGCGGGCACTCGATCTTGGCGCCAAGGGGGTCGCCGGCAAGCTCGGTCCCATGGAGCTCAACATTCCCGCGATCGAGGGGATCGGCGGCAGCCTGATCTATCTCGTCGACCGCTACGGCGACCGCACCATCTACGACGTCGATTTCCTGCCGGTCGAGGGCGCGCCCGACATGCCGCGGGGTGCAGGGCTCGTGCAGATCGACCACCTCACGCACAACGTGCATCGCGGCCGCATGGCGCAATGGGCGCGCTTCTACGAGCGGCTGTTTGAATTTCGCGAGATCCGCTATTTCGACATCGAGGGCAAGCTCACGGGCTTGCGCTCCAAGGCGATGACGAGCCCGTGCGGCAAGATCCGCATTCCCATCAACGAAAGCGCCGACGACAAGTCGCAGATCGCCGAATATCTCGAGGCCTATCACGGCGAAGGCATCCAGCACATCGCGCTTGCGACGGACGACATCTACGCGTCGGTCGAGGCGCTGGCGTCGCGCGGCGTCCGCTTCATGAGCGTGCCCGACACCTATTACGAGCAGGTCGATGCGCGGCTGCCCGGGCATGGCGAGGACCTCGCGCGGCTGCGGCGCGACCGCATCCTGATCGACGGCGCGCCGGGCGAGGGACAGGGCTTGCTGCTGCAGATCTTCACCGAGAACGTGATCGGGCCGATCTTCTTCGAGCTCATCCAGCGCAAGGGGAACGAGGGTTTCGGCGAGGGCAATTTCCGCGCCCTCTTCGAATCGATCGAGCTCGACCAGATACGGCGCGGCGTGCTCCGTGCCGACGGCCAATCTTGACGCGTCCGCCTCGGCGGCGAGACTGGGACAGAATCGAGGGAGGCCCCCGCCAATGAAGCTCTACGGTTACTTCCGCTCCTCGGCCGCGTTCCGCGTGCGCATCGCACTCAATCTCAAGGGGCTCGCCTACGAGCAGGCCTCGATCCATCTGCGCAGGAACGAGCAGCAGAAGGACGATTATCTCGCGCTCAATCCACAGGGCCTGGTGCCAACCCTCGACGACGAGGGCGAGCTGCTGACGCAATCCCTGGCGATTATCGAATATCTCGACGAGACCCATCCGCAGCCGCCGCTCCTGCCCGGCCATCCCGCGGCGCGCGCACGCGTCCGCTCGATCGCCTGCGCCATCGCCTGCGACATTCACCCGATCGACAATCTCCGCGTGCTGCGCTACCTCGCCAAGCCCTTGGGCCACGACGACAAGGCGGTCGAGACCTGGTTCAATCACTGGATTCGCGTCGGGTTCGCAGGCATCGAGCCCATGCTCGCCGAGGACGGGCAGGCCGGCGAATTCTGCCAAGGCGACAGCCCGACCGTCGCCGATATCTGCCTCGTGCCGCAGGTGTTCAACGCGCAGCGCTATCCGAGCTTCGACTTCGCGCCGTTCCCTGCGATCATGCGCATCTTCGGCAACTGCATGAAGTTGCCCGCGTTCGACCGCGCCCGCCCGGAAAAGCAGCCGGATGCCGAATAGCTCCCCTATTCCCTCCCCCGCGTGCGGGGGAGGGTAGGGTGGGGGCGGCTACCGCTTCGCCCGCGACGGCGCCCCCTCGAGCACGCCCATGATGTCGCTTTCCTTCATGATCATCAGCTCTTGGCCGTCGATCTTCACTTCGGTGCCCGACCATTTGCCGAACAGCACGCGGTCGCCGACCTTGACGTCCGGGGCGTGGATCTTGCCGTCCTCGCCGCGCGCGCCGGGGCCGACGGCGACGATCTCGCCCTCCTGCGGCTTCTCCTGGGCGGTGTCGGGGATGATGATTCCGCCCGCCGTCTTTTCTTCCTGGCCGACGCGCTTGACGGCGACGCGGTCATGCAAGGGACGGAATGTCATGCGGGGCCTCCTTGGATTGTCTGATGGCGCGCCTGTTAGCACTCTTCGATCCCGAGTGCCAGAGGAAATGGGCCGGCGGCGGCGCTGTGGCACCGGTCGCGTGCCGGTCCTATGTTGCGTGCCGGCAGAACACTTGTGTTCGGGAGGATCGGCTCATGGTGATGACGCTCGACGCGCCGCCGGCCTATGAAATCCAGATCCAGGACATGGAATACCGGCGCTACGGCGACAAGGCGCTGATGGCGACGCTCTACCGGCCGAAGGGCACGGGCCCGTTCGCGGCGGTGCTCGAAGTGCATGGCGGCGCCTGGACCGCGAAGGACCGGTTCAACAATGCGGAGACGGCGAAGACGCTCGCCAAGATCGGTATCGTCGTGCTGTCGATCGATTTCCGCATGCCGCCCGAGGCGCCCTATCCGGCCTCGCTCCAGGACATCAATTACGGCATCCGCTGGCTCAAGCTGCACGCGCGCGGCTTCGGCAGCGGCCCGGAGCGGGTCGGCATCTACGGCACCTCGAGCGGCGGCAACCAGGCGCTGCTGGCGGCGATGCGTCCCGACGATCCGCGCTATCGCGCCCTGCCGCTGGCCGAGGCGCCGGAACTCGACGCCAAGGTCGCGTTCGTCGTCAACGGCTGGGGCGTGCTCGATCCGCTGCAACGCTACGGCCTCGCCAGGCGCAGCAAGACGGAGAGGCTGGTTGCGGCGCACGACGCTTTCTGGGGCAGCGAGGACGCGATGAGCGACGGCAGCCCGCCGCTCATCCTCCGGCGCGGCGAACGGGTCGAGCTGCCGCCGGCGTTCCTCTACCAGGGCACGCAGGACAAGTGGACGCCGGTCGAGACCGCGCAGGACTTCGTCGCGCTCTATCGCGAAGCGGGCGGCAGCGCCGAGCTCGAGCTCTTCGAGGGCGAGCCGCATGCCTTCGTCAACGACCTTCCGGATTCGCCCAATACCGCGAAGGCGCTGGCGATGATGGCGGCGTTCATCCGCAAGGTCGCCGGGGCGCCGTAGGTCGAGGGGATTGCTGCAAAGACAAGGATTGTCATTGCGAGCAACGCGAAGCAATCTCCCCGTGCCACGCAGGCGCGAAGATTGCTTCGTCGCTCCGCTCCGCGCAATGACAGCTCTGATTCTAAGCTTCCGCGAGAAATCCGCGCACGAGATCGAGAAACAGGGCAAGCTGGTCGTGATGCACCCAATGGCCGGCGCCATCGACCGACACGACGCGGGCGGTTCGGAAATAATTTGCCCTGCCGTCTTCGAGCGGGCTGGTCGCCCAGCTTTCCTTGCCGTGGATCAGCAGAGTGGGGCAGGCGATGCGCGACCATAGCGCGTGGATGTCGTCGGGCGTCATGTCGTAAGCCGGGCGCGAGCGGAAATAATTGTCGAACTTCCAGCTGTAGGTGCCGTCTTCGTTCTGGTTGACGCCGTGCTGCGTCAGGTGCCGCGCCTGCTCGGGCGAGAGGTGCTTGTTCTCCTCCTGCATCCGCTTGAAGGCATCGTCGATCGAGGCATAGCGCCGCGGCACGCG
>JBGPGW010000294.1:0-4366 GCA_041484095.1 Alphaproteobacteria bacterium
AAGCGCAGTCCATAGAGAAGGAAAACGTAGAAAAGGACTTGGCCGCAGACGGCGTGAAGGACGACGTAGACCATGTTCCTCGCGGAAAGCGCGGGCAACCCGCCCGTTTGAATGATGACGATGGACAGTAACGCCATGGCCGAAATAGCGGCGCGAAAAGCCGAGGTGAGAAAGATCGGAAACCCGACCGCGACAAGCTTGCCGGCAACGATCATGCTGCCGAACAGAACCATGGCGAGCGTCATCTCGATATAGGCGATGCGACGTCCCGTCATGCGCCAATTCTCCGTCGGATCAACTGACCTGGCAGGGCGTCACGCCTGCTCCCGGATTCGTTCATGGGCGACCGCGCCGGACGGTGCGTGGCCGCCGGGTTGGCCCACTTGCGCCTCCCGTCCTCCCCGTCGATTCGATGAGCCGATGGCTGTCGATCGCCGTGAGATCGAGACCATAGAGCCTCTTAAGCTCGCTGATCATCCGCAAGGTCGCGGGCCGGAACGGCGGCTTGCCTTCGAACGAATGCAGCACGATGCCCTCCAAGAGATCGCCCAGAGACATGTCGAAATGCTGTGCGAGCGCCTTCATCACTTTGAGCAAACGTTTTTCGATTCGGACGCCCGTTTGTACGCGTTCGACTTGGCGCATGAAAAAGTCCACCTCCGATGCCGTGACGCAGGGCGTCAAGTGGTACCAATATACATTGGTACCAACCCTGCCGCAATCATCCAGAACGCCCGGCCGACGGCCGGTCGAGGCCCGTTGTCTTGCGGGTTGGGACGGCGTGGCTATCCTGCGGTGCGCGGCAAGGGCGTGATGCCTGGGCAAGGTGCCTCGATCGGGGCGCCGATGACGACCGCATCGACGGCGATCGGGCCGTTCGGCCCGGCGATCAGCGGATTGACGTCGACCGCGTCGAGATGGGGGCCGAGTGCTGCCGCAAGGACGGAGAATCGTGCGACGGCATCGGCGAGGGCCGCGATGTCGACCGCTGGCGCCCCGCGCACGCCGTCGAGGAGCGGCCGGATGCGGAGGCGATCGATGAGGCGTCGCGCCTCGGCCGCATCGAACGGTGCCAGGGCAAAGACTCGGTCCTTCGCGAATTCGACCAGCACGCCGCCGGCCCCGACCATCACCGCGGCGCCGAACTGCGGATCGGCGATCATGCCGAGCGCAAGCTCCACCCCTTTGCCGGCCATGCGCTGCACGAGGACATGGGGGCCAAGCCGCTTGGCGATGTCGTCATAGGCGCGTCTCACGGCGTCGGAGTCTCGAAGTGCCAGCCGAACGCCGTCGATGTCGGATTTGTGCAGCACACCCGGTGCCGCGGTCTTGAGCGCGACGGGATAGCCAAGCCGTTCGGCCGCCTGCGCCGCTTCCGCCGCGCTTGCCGCGGGCGTACTCGCCGCTGTCGGCACGCCGAAGTCGCCGAGCATGGCGAGACCGTCGGCTTCGCCAAGCGCTGAGCCGGTCGAGAGCCGCGCGGCCCATCGCCGGACGGCATCGGGCGGAGGGGCCGGGGGCACGAGCGCCGGCCGCGCGCGCCAGTCGCGATAGGCGAGCGCGTGCCGCGCGGCGGCGAGCGCGTTCGACACGCCGTTGATGAGGGGGATGCCGGCATCGAGCAGCTCCGTCGCACGCGCGGCGTTGTTCGCTCTGGCGAAGCTGTGGAAGACGAAGAACGGCTTGCCGCTATAGGTCGGCACCGCCTTGGCGACGTCGAGGAGGCTCGGCCAATACGCGAAGTCGTCGCGCAGGTCGAACTCGAAGGCGCCGATCGCGGTGTCCTCGTCGTCCATCAGCAGCCTGAGGCAATCGGCGAAGACATGGGCGAAGTCCTCGCGAAGCGGTCCCGCGGCGTCGAGCGGGTTCGAGGCTTCGAGGCCCGTCGGTAGCCGGGCCTGGATGCGCGTGCTCGTCTCGGAGCCGAGTTTGCCGAACGGCACGCCGTGCTCAGCCGCGAGATCGATCCACAGCTCGCGGAGGCCGCCCGAATCGACGATGCCGGACAGCCCGCCGGCCGCGGCGCGTGCGGGCTCAGCGAAGAGCTGCACCGCGGCCATCATCTCGTCGAGATCGCGCGCGCGCCGCACGCCGTAGCGCTCGAAAAGCGCGTCATACGCCGCATCGTCGCCGGCGATCGCCTTGGTGTGCGTCGTTGCGAGGCGCACGCTTTCCTCGGTGCGGCCAAGCTTCACCGCGACGATGGGGATGTCCTTCGCGCGGGCCTTGTCGAGGGCGGCGACGAAACCCTGGGGATCGCGGATCGCTTCGAGGAACAGCGCGACCACGCGCGTCGAGGGAAGATCGAGGACATAGTCGAGATAGTCCGCGGTCGTGGCATTGATCTCTTGGCCCGGCGAGACGACGACGTTGAACCGATAGCGTGGGTCGTTATTGGCGAGATGCGTGAAGACCGAGCCCGAATGGGCGATGAGGGCGATGTGGCCGGCCTTTTGGAAGGCCGGGTGATAGAAGCTCGCATGGGTCGCGGTTTCGTAATTATAGAAGCCCATGCCGTTCCCGCCGCAGACGGGAATGCCGGCGTCCGTCGCGCGGGCCTTCAAGCGGTCGAGGAGCGGCGGGTCGCCATCGCCCTCGAGATAGCAATTGTCGAAAATCACCGCGCCGCGCGCGCTGCCGGCGATGGCGTCATCGAGGGCCGCGTCGAGCCGGCTGCCCGCGACGGCCAGGATCGCCATGTCGGGCGGCGAGGGGAGGGACGCGACGCTCGCATGGCAGACGTGGCCGTCGATCTCCGCGTAATTGGGATTGATGGGCGAGATGGTTCCGCCGAAGGCGTTCTCGCGCAGCACCGAGAGGACGTCGTTGCCGAACGATCCCGGGCGCGGCGACGCGCCCACGATCGCCACATGCCGCGGGGCGAAAAGCGGCGTGAGCCAATGCGTCATCGCAATTGTTTCTTTCGGGGTCAGCGGCCTTTCCAGACCGGCTTGCGCTTCTCCGCGAAGGCGCGTGGACCCTCGCTGTAATCTTCCGAACGGAGCATGCGCTCGTAGAGATGGAGGCCGCTCACCCCCTTCCAGCCGCGATGCGTCGTCGCGAAGGAGTCGCGGACCGACAACGGGGCGAGCGTGTCCATGATCTCCATGAGGCCCTGGACCGCCAAGGGCGCGCTCTCCGCGATCGCATCGGCGATCGCCCGCGTCCTCGGCATCAGCTCTGAACACGGCACGACGTCGCGCACCATGCCCCAGTGCTTCGCCTCCGCGGCACCCATGCGCCGTCCCGTGAGCATCAAATCCATCGCGACGTTGAAGGGCAGGATGCGTCCCAATCGCTGCACCGCCCCGCCATCGGGCACGAAGCCGCGCTGCATCTCCGGCAGGAAGAACTCGGCATGCTCGGCCGCGACGATGATGTCGGCCGACATGGCCAGCTCGAAGCCGCCGCCGACGGCATGGCCGTTGACCGCGGCAATCACCGGCTTGTGGAGATCGAAGAACTCGGTCAGGCCGCCCAATCCGCCGGGACCGAGATCCATATTCGCGGGGTCCGACAATTCGTCCCCGCTCGCGACCTCCTTCAAATCCCAGCCGGCGGAAAAGATGCGCTCGCCGCCGCCTGTGATGAGTCCGACGGTCAATGCCGGATCGTCCTTGAGCGTCTTGAACGCGTCGTAGAGCGCATAGCTCGCTGCACGGTTGATGGCGTTCGCCGGCGGGCGATCCAGCGTGATTTCGAGCACGCCGCCCCGCCGGACCGTCTTGACCATGTCAGCCATGCGGCACTCCCTGTCTCAATGCCCGGTTCTTGCCATTCACGCCAGCAGCGAGTCCTCGAACGGGAACTTGTCGAGCGGAACGGCGCCCTTCTTCGTGACGAGAACCTGGCGCTCGAGCTTGACGCCTTCGGTGAGGCCGACGGGCCCCACATAGCTCTCGATGCAGAGCGTCATGTTCTCCTCGATGACACCGTCGAAGCCGCGGTCCTTCCAGTCGACCTGGTAGTAGATGCTGGGATACTCGTCGCACATGCCGATGCCGTGGGCGACGACGACGTAGCGCGTCGGTATGCACGACTTCGGCGGCTTCCATGCCTTCTTCGAGAATTCGCGAAAGGTCATGCCGGCTTTCAAGACCGAAATGTTGTGGTGCACTTCCTCATACGCGAGCTTGTAGAGTTCGCGCTGCTGCTTCGTCGGTCGTCCCGGGCCGCAGTGCCAGGTGCGCGAGATGTCCGCGCAATAGCCGAAGGGCCCCACCATGTCGCAATCGAAGGCGACGAGCTCGCTCGCCCGGATGACCCGATCGCTGGCTTCCTGTCCCCAGGGGTTGAGGCGATCGCCCGAAGCCATGAGGCGCGCGTCGATCCATTCGCCGCCCATGGCGATGTTGGCCTGATGGAG
>JBGPGW010000295.1:0-4354 GCA_041484095.1 Alphaproteobacteria bacterium
ATGCCGGCCGCGATCGCATAGCTGCCGGTTTCGATGCGGTCCGCGACGGTTTCATGGCGTGCGCCGTGCAAACGCTCGACGCCAGCGATGCGGAGCGTTTCCGTCCCGATGCCCTCGATGCGCGCGCCCATGGCGACGAGGCAACGGGCAAGATCGGTGATTTCAGGCTCACGCGCCGCGTTCTCGATGAGCGTCTCACCCCGCGCGAGGACTGCCGCCATCAAGGTGTTCTCCGTCGCGCCCACCGATATCTTGGGAAAGGTGATATGGGCGCCCCTCAGTCCGCTTGGCGCCCTGGCCTCGACATAACCGCCTTCGAGATCGACTTCCGCCCCGAGCGCCTGAAGCGCCTTCAAATGAAGGTCGACAGGCCGCGTGCCGATGGCGCAGCCGCCCGGCAGCGACACGCGCGCCCGCCCGCACCGCGCGAGCAGTGGCCCCAGAACGAGGATCGATGCACGCATCTTGCGCACGAGATCATAGGGCGCAGTCGTGTCGGCGATGTCGCGGACGGTCAGCGTGCCCTCGCCACCCGCAGCACCGGCATGACCATTGATAACGACCTCCGCGCCATGGCGCTCCAGGAGGTTGGCCAGGGTGCGGATGTCGACCAGGTCCGGCAGGCGCGTCAAATGAAGCGGCTCATCCGTCAGGAGGCTCGCTGTCATGAGCGGCAAGGCGGCGTTCTTCGCCCCGCTGATAATAATCGAGCCTTCGAGGCGTCGGCCGCCCCGGATGCGAATCCTGTCCATTCCCGCCTACGTGTGTGGTTCTGACGTTCTACCCAATCGTCTACCGGCCCTCAAGCCGGGCGACACGCATGGTATAAGTCCATTCTCGGAGTGGAGGGTGGCAAAACCGTGGCGCCCATCACTTCTGGCGCGCCCTTGTCTGGTCTTTTCGGCGTTTCAAATTGGCGCGAAGGGCGTCGGCTTGCCGGGCAGATCGTTTGTTTTTAGCCGCCATGCCCGCCTCACCAAGCCGCGGAGCCGCGTCTTCATGCGGCCACAGGTATAAGTTGCGGCACCGCGCGACCATGGCCGGGCGCTCGCTGCCTTCGATTTCCATCGTGACGCCGATGACGAGCATCACGCGCCCGGGCTTGTGGTCATCCACCTCGTCCAGCACGAAGCGGGCCCGAATGCGGTCGCCTTCCTTGACCGGTGCTATGAAGCGCACGCGGTCGACGCCGTAATTGAGCGCCGTCACACCCTCTTCCGGCCGTTGCACGCTCTCGTAATACAAGGGGACCAGGAGAGACAGCGTAAGGAACCCGTGGGCGAGCGTGGTGCCGAACGGAGATTCCGTTCGCGCCCGTGCGGGGTCCGTGTGGATCCAATAGTCGTCGCCCGTCGCTTCCGCGAAGAGATCGATGCGGCGCTGATCGACGGTCAGCCAATTCGAAAGACCGATCTCGCGTCCGATCGAATCACGCGCGTTTCTTATGGTTAACATGCTCAAGGGTACCGCTTATCGATTGACGTGAGAAAAACGGCCTAGAATCTATGATTATTGTCAGAAACATCACCTGGCCGGAGCCGTTTTGGTAACGCTGCTTAATCCGGGATTAAGCCTCTCACTATTACACTCGATTTGCAGTCTGGGGTTGTCAATTTGCAAATGACCCCGAAAGAGGAAGACGAGGAAGACAGTGTCATGCCGAGCCCGAACCAGAGGACAAATGACCTCAACGCCGCACGTCCAAAGATACCGGCCGTCGGCAACAGTCATGCCGAACCCGTCCACCATCTGACAAAGCAGGGCACGCACATGGCCCGCCTCGACAGTCTTCAACCTCCGTGCATTGGTCATCGATGACCATCGCACGATGCGCCTGATTGTCCGTCAGCTTCTTGGACAGTCGGGAATCCACGACGTCATCGAAGCCGATAACGGTTTCAGCGCGATCGATCTGCTCACGCACCTCAACGGAGCCGCACCGCCGGATGTGATCATCTGCGACTTGCACATGGACAAGATGGACGGGATGGAATTCCTCAACCATGTGCGCCGGGGCAAAGCCCATGTCGATGTTCACACGCCGATCCTTATCCTGACAGGGGAGCCGGATAAGCTCGTACTCGATGTGACGGCGCAGGTGGGTGCGACGGCAATCCTCAAGAAACCGATCACGGCGGTCGACTTGTCGATTGAAATCGAGCGCGCCATCGGTTTTGCAAGCTGAGGAACCCGGCGCAGGAATCGTACGTCCGCGCGCTCCTAGCGTGACCCGTCGGTCACGACGGGGGTGCGAGCACATGGCGACGCCAAATAGAGCCGCGACGTCGGCTTGCACGCGCCTCCGCCCCTATGGCAAGGTGATCCGCGTGCTGCCGTAGCTCAGGGGCAGAGCACGTCCTTGGTAAGGACGGGGTCGGTGGTTCGATTCCACTCGGCAGCACCATCTCATCCGCAACCCTTTTCCTTTCGCCGCCGGCCTCGCACGGCCGCGCCGGTGTCTCGCATGGCCGCGATCGTCCCTTATTCGCGGGCATCCCTTGTCTTCGCGTTCCAGTAAGTCCACATTGGGAATGCAGTCATTGCTTTGGCGCTTTTCGCCGGCCCGCCTTCGGGCGATCGTCCTGAAATCCACCACTGCCTCGATTGTTGATCCGGACGCCTTCGCGTCCGGTCGGATTTCATATTTGAGAGGAGGCCACATTGGCTATCGGCACAGTGAAGTGGTACAGCGCACAGCGCGGTTTTGGATTTGTTCTACCCAGTGATGGGTCGAAGGATGTGTTTGTCCATGTCAGCGCGCTTGAGCGCGCCGGGATCGCAAGCCTGAATGAAGGGCAGAAGATCAGTTATGAACTCGCGAACGAGCGCGGCAAGACGAAGGCCGTCAATATCGCCCTCGCAGACTGACGCGAGCACCGTTCACGCGGAAAGCGCCGGAGCAAGCTCCGGCGCTTTTTTTATTCGCTCCATGAAATCCGATCGGCCCTGCGCGGAGCCGCTCCGCTAAGACGCCCGCCCCATGCGCATCGGCAGAACCCCGCTGCGCCAACCGTGCGATGACTTGCACTTGGTACAGACGCGCTCGCCCGACCATCCGCTCATGAATGACTCCTGACACCGGAGGCAACGGCGTTCCTTCGCTTCGTGGCTCGACGTGACCGTTTCAGTCGCTTCGGTCGCTTCGGGCTTTTCATCTTGCGTCGTCACGGTCGCTCCTTTCAGCTCAGCGCCCGCGTGATTGCGGGCCGATCCCTTCGCTCCGCTCAATCGCCGCGAGCGGGCTCCGCGGGACCGCTCAGCGGGGCCGGCGCTGCCGGCGCGGCTTTGATGGTCTTTGACCACGGCGATCCGGCGAATTCCCGTTGGAGGGCCCATTCCCGTTCAGGAATGAAACGCCGGAAAGCTCGTGCCCATTGCGATTCGATCGCGGTGCCGGGCGCCCCTGCCGGCGCGGAGAACGATGCGCGGGGTGAGGCTGGCGGTGAGCGGTCTCCGTCGGCGCGGCCTCCCGCAGATCCGCCTCCGCATGATCAAGAACCGGAATGCGGCGACGGATGAGCGTCTCGATATCCCTGAGGTAGGCTCGCTCTTCGCCGCTGCAGAACGAGATCGCGATGCCGGCCGCGCCTGCGCGGGCCGTGCGGCCGATACGGTGCACATACACCTCCGGCACGTTCGGAAGATCGAAGTTGACCACATGGCTCACGTCATCGACGTCGATTCCGCGGGCCGCGATGTCGGTCGCGACCAGCACCCGCGTGCGGCCGGCCCGGAAAGCAGCCAGCGCACGCTCGCGTTGAGCCTGCGACTTGTCGCCATGGATCGCCGCCGAATCGAGCCCGGCATCGAGAAGATGCCGCACGACCCGATCCGCGCCGCGCTTGGTGCGCGTGAAGAGCAAGGCGCGCTCGACGGCCGCATCAGAGAGCACGTGAACCGCAAGCGCCCGCTTGCCCGGCGTCCCGACGAAGATGACGTGCTGCGCCACGCGCTCGACGGTCGTCGCGGTCGGCGCGACCTTGACCTCGATGGGGTCCGTGAGGAGATCGGCCGCCAACCCCGCGATTTCGCGCGGCATCGTCGCTGAAAAGAACAGATTCTGGCGGGCACGTGGAAGCGCGCGGACAATGCGCTTGATATCGTGGATGAAACCCAAGTCGAGCATCCGGTCGGCCTCGTCGAGCACCAGCGTCTCGACTTCGTCGAGACGAATGGCACCCGTACCCATGTGGTCGAGGAGCCGGCCCGGCGTTGCGACGAGAATGTCGACGCCGCGCGCCATCGCCTTGATCTGCGGCGAGGGTGCAACGCCACCATACACGGCGGCCACGGACAGCTTGAGATATCGGCCATAGGTGCGGAAGCTGTGCTCGATCTGACTCGCCAGCTCGCG
>JBGPGW010000296.1:0-4353 GCA_041484095.1 Alphaproteobacteria bacterium
CGATGTCGTGCGCGTACAGTCTGTCCGCGCGCGCAACGAAGGCAATGTCGGTTACATCCGCGTCACGGCCTTCAACGAGCAAACCGCATCGGGACTCGAAGCCGCGATCAACAAGATCAAGAACGAATCCGGCAAGAATCTAAAGGGTCTGGTGGTCGATCTCCGCAACAATCCCGGCGGCCTGCTGGATCAAGCGATCGCGGTCTCGGATGCCTTTCTGACCAAAGGCGCCATTGTCTCCACACGCGGGCGGCGACCCGACGAAGCGACGATCTTCAATGCCCGTGGCCCGGACCTCTTGAACGGCCTTCCCATCGTCGTGCTGATCAATGGCGGCTCCGCCTCCGCCTCGGAGATCGTCGCAGGTGCGCTTCAAGACCATCATCGCGCGATCATCATGGGCACCCGTTCGTTCGGAAAAGGCTCCGTGCAGACCATCGTCCCCATTCCCGGACACGGCGCCATCCGCCTCACCACGTCGCGCTATTACACCCCATCGGGACGGTCGATTCAGGGCAAGGGCATCGAACCCGACATCATCGTCGAGCAGGCGAAAGTCGAGCCAGTCGAGAAGAGCTCGGAACGCCATGAGGCGGATCTGCGCGGCGCCCTCAAGAATCCGGATCAGAAAGGCGACGGACAGCCGGCGCCGAAGGGCGGTGCGCAGCCGCCGAAGAGCGACGCCACGCCCCCAGGCTCGACCGCACCCGGCGAACAGCAGGACTATCAGCTGAGCCGCGCCATCGACCTCTTGCGCGGCATTTCGCTCTACAACAGTAGCCAGACCCTCAATTAGGGCGACACAGTCGTCGTCGGCGCGCCCGAGGCCGCGTGGTGAGGAAAACAGACGAGCGACGATCGAGGTTGGGAACGGGCGGACGCCTGCTCGTCCTGGCCACGATCGGAGTCGTCGCGGTATTTCTCGGGATCGCCGGTTGGCTCTTCCTTACCGACGAACAGGCGCCGACACCTGCCACGACTGCCAGCGTCGAGGTGTTCGTCCCTCTATCGCCTCCGACGACAAGCGAACAGACCGAAGCCCCCTCACCCGATGAGAGCGCGGCAACCGAGCCTAAGCCACCGGTTGCCGCTCCGCCGGCTACGGCTCCATCGGCCGCTGCGCTTCCGGCTACCGATTCGCAGCAGGCCGACGCCACCGTGCCAATGGACAGGCTTTTACAGTCGAAGCCGCCGCCACCCGCCGCTGCGCCGCCGCCTCAGCAGGCGCAACCGCCCGCGCCATCTATTGCGCGCGCCTTTTCCACGGCGCCCGATCCGGCACTTATCGAACCCGGTCCCGATGGGCCCCTGCCGAAAGTCGCCTCCGACGGCCGCGCGCCATGGCGCAACTACGCGCGCCCTTTTGATCGAGGCGAGCAGCGGCCGAAGATCGCCATCGTCATCACGAATCTGGGCCTGAGCGAAGCGGCAACCGAGGCCGCGATCCAACGCTTGCCGGGCGCCGTGACGCTCGGATTCTCTCCCTATGCCGGGACCAAACTCGCCCAGTGGTTCGAACTCGCGAGAGCCGCGGGCCATGAGGTCATCGTGAGTCTGCCCATGGAGCCCGCCAATTATCCCGACAGCGATCCGGGTCCACATACGCTCCTGACAACGCTGAGCGCGGAGCAAAATATCGAGCGCCTGCGCTGGATGCTGTCGCGTTTTGCGGGTTATGTCGGCGTGACCAACCATATGGGCGCGCGGTTCACGACCTCGGCCGAGGCGGTGCGGCCCATTCTCACGGAAATCAAAAGCAGGGGGCTGCTCTTTCTGGACAGTCGCGCCGCGCAAAAAAGCGTCGCGACCGCCGTGGCGTCCGAGATTGGATTGCCGCGCATCGCCAACGATCGGTTTCTCGATACCGAAGCGGCGCGGACCGCGATCGACGCCCGCTTGGCGGAGATCGAGCAAATTGCCCGGCGCAAGGGCGTCGCGGTCGCCATCGGCTACCCGTTTCCCGTGACCATCGAGCGCGTCGAGGCTTGGACGAAGACCCTCGATGGCAAGGGCTTGGTGCTGGTCCCGGTTTCCGCGATCGTCACGACCGGCGCCGAGCAATGACGACGCCAGGCCGTCCCGATCCGGCGTATCGGTTCGGCGTCGGCATCATGCTGTTGAATGCGGGCGGACTCGTCTTCGTCGCGCGGCGAAACGACATGCCGGGCGATCACTGGCAGATGCCGCAGGGCGGCATTGACGAGAACGAGGCCCCGCGCAGCGCGGCGCTGCGTGAGCTTAGGGAAGAGATCGGCACCGATCGTGCCGTCATCCTCGCCGAGGCGCAGACGTGGCTGACCTACGACCTGCCCCGCGATCTCGCGAGCACCGCCTGGAGCGGGCAGTATCGCGGTCAAAGGCAAAAATGGTTTGCCGCGCGCTTCATCGGCGCCGACGCGGAAATCAATCTCGACACCGAGCACCCTGAATTCACCGATTGGCGATGGGTCGAAGTGACCGCCTTGCCCGAGCTGATCGTGCCCTTCAAGCGGCGGCTTTACCTCGATGTGATCGAGGAGTTCCGGTCGATTCTCGTGAGGACGACGTAGCGGGCCGGTCCCTTGAGCCGCGTCGACACCGAAGGGACACTGCCGCCCGGTGCCGGTCTCGTCAATTGACGAGGCGGACGCGTTTTACGTCAGGGGCGCGCGCGCACCATGACACGCGACCGGACTTGCATGAATAGATAGACGATTCCGGCGAGACGCGACAGCAACCAATCCCCCGGCCGTATGCCGATCGCCTTGAGGATCATCGTCACCCCGCGCTTCAGATGCGCCGGCTGATAAAGACCGTAGGCGCGTCCGATGCAGGCGCGCGTGAATCGCCGGCGATCGTACGGACCTTCGTCGGCGTGATTGGTCGCGTAGTACGCATAGGCCAACTCGTCGTCCTCGGTTTCGCCGATCCGCGACAGCGCCACCCACAGGCGGCGCCAGAAACCGATGCTGTCCCGCGTCAGGTAGCGTTTCATGTGCGTATAGAACATCTTGTAATGGCGGAACTCGTCGGCCGCGATCCGACGGCAAATTTCCTTGAGGACGGGCTCCTCCGTCCGGGCGCCGAGAGCGCTGTAATAGGAGCTCGTGCCCACCTCCACCATGCAGCGCGCGATCAACTCGCCCACGCGCGAGCCGCGCACCGAGGCATCGTGACCCGTCGGCAGCTTTATCTTTTCCGTGAATCGGGCGAAGCAGACATCGAACTCATAGCTGGGGTCGGCCAGGAGCGCCCAGCGCGCCAGGGCTTTGCCGTGCTGGACTTCTTCGTCCGCCCATTGCCGCGCAATGACGCCGAAATCGGGGTCGTCCTTGAAGACTTCCTCGAGGTAGCGCGCGTAATCATAGCCATTGTGCTCGACGACGCTCGCCGCCTTGGCAAGCTTCAGCAGCTCGGGATCAACCCGCGCCGGGTCGAACATCTCCCAGGGGATGTCATCGAGAGTCCAGCTCGCCATCGGCCACCGCCCCTCTTGCTTGCCTGACCTAGTCTGGCGGCTTTCGCCCATTAAATATAATCCCGGAACGTCGTCTCGCCAACGGGCCTGGCAAACCCTTTCAGTCCGGGGACTTACGCCTTGCCGGCGCGGCCCAGAGCGGCTATTTTCGCCTGCTCGATCCGAAGGCGCGTCTCAAGGGGCGCGCGCGCCGCGTCCGTGTCGCAATCGCCGATCGCCTGCTCGATCGAGCGTATCGACTGTTCGATGGCGCCGCGATCGAGACGATCGACATTGATGGCTTCATCCGCAAGGACCGTGACCCGCTCCGGCGTCACTTCCGCGAATCCGCCCGACACGAAAATACGCTCGCGGACCGTATTGCCTTCATAGACCTCGATCACGTCGGCCCGCACCGTGCTGGCAAAGGGCGCGTGCCCGGGCAGGGCGCCGAAATTGCCCTCCGTTCCAGGAACGACCACCATGTCGACCGGCTCGGACAAAAGCAGCCGTTCCGGAGAGACCAGCTCGAACTCTATCTTGTCAGCCATCGGATGCGCTCCTTAGGCCGCCTCGGTCGCCATTTGCTTCGCCTTCTCGAACGCCGCCTCGATCGTGCTCACCATGTAGAACGCGGACTCCGGCAGCTCGTCGCACTGACCTTCGCAGATCATCTTGAAGCCCTTGATCGTGTCCTTGAGCTCGACGAACACGCCCGGGCGGCCCGTGAACACTTCGGCGACGTGGAAGGGCTGCGACAGGAAGCGCTGAATCTTCCGCGCGCGCGAGACCGTCTGCTTGTCTTCCTCGGACAGCTCATCCATGCCCAAGATCGCGATGATGTCCTGCAACGACTTGTAGGTCTGCAGAATGCGCTGCACCTCGCGGGCCACCGCATAGTGCTCCTCGCCGACGAC
>JBGPGW010000297.1:0-4329 GCA_041484095.1 Alphaproteobacteria bacterium
GCGCGGCGCACCTCCGACACCCCGTCGCACACCGTGCCGAGGCCGGCACAGCAGGCGCATTGGTCGAGGCTCATGCTGCCGCGCGCGCGCATGTCGCCGTGCCCCCCCGTCTGCGACAGGGCGTGGCCACAGAAGAGAAGGCGCGGGCCCCGCACATAGCCCTCCTCGATGGCGTCGGCCAGGCCGTAATCGGCACCGCCCGCGTCGCGCACCGTCGTGAAGCCGCGCATGAGCATGCCTTCGAGGATGCGCGCGGCGCGCGTGGCGACGTAGCTCGGCGACAGCTCGCGGAGGGCGACGAAGTTGGCCGTGACGGCGGTGACGTGGACATGCGCGTCCGCGAGGCCGGGCATCACGGTCCGGCCACGGAGGTCGATCTCCGGGACGTCCTTGGCGCGGCTGCGCCCCTCGGCGACCTCGCGGATGCGTCCGTCGCGGATGGACAGGCTGCGGTCGGGCAGAATGGCACCCGCGCGCACGTCGAGGACAGTCGCGTTGGTGAGGATGCAGTCCATTCGCTTGGCCCCCCCGTGCGCGCCGCTTACGCGGCCTTGAGGGCGCGTTCGAACAGCACGGGGTCGACATTGCCGCCGGACAGGACGACCGCCACGGTCTTGCCCCGGCAATCGACCTTGCCCTCGAGCACGGCGGCCAGCGCCACGGCGCCGCCCGGCTCGACCACCAATTTCAGATCGAGGAAGGCCGTCCGGATGGCGCGGAGCACCTCGGCATCGGTGACGACGAGGCCGCCGGCGAGGTTCTTCTGGTTGATCGGGAAGGTGATCTCGCCCGGCGTGGGCGCGAGCAGCGCATCGCAGATCGATGTGGCCTTGGGATTGTTCGTGACGCGCTGCCCGAAGACGAGGGAGCGCGCCGTGTCGTCGAGGCCCGCCGGCTCGGCACTGTAGATCGCCGTGTCGGGGCCGAGCGCCTTGATGGCCAGCGAGCAGCCCGCGATAAGCCCGCCGCCGCCGCAGGGCACGACGACGATGTCGGGCCTCTGCCCGATCGCCTGCATATCCGTCATCAGCTCGAGGCCGACCGTGCCCTGTCCCGCGATCACGTCGCCGTCGTCATACGGCTTGACGAGCGTCGCGCCACGCTCCGCGGTGAGCCGCTGGCCGATCTCCTCCCGGCTTTCGCGCGCGCGGTCGTAAAGCACGACCGTGGCGCCCAGAGTCTTGGTGTTGGCGATCTTGATCGCCGGCGCGTCCGACGGCATCACGATGGTCGCGGGTGCGCCCAAGAGCGCCGCCGCGTAGGCGACGCCCTGGGCGTGATTGCCGGAGGAGTAGGCGACGACCCCGCGCTTGCGCGCGCTGTCGTCCAACTGGCCGATCTTGTTGTAGGCGCCGCGGAACTTGAAGGCGCCGATGTGCTGGAGCACTTCGGGCTTCACGAACAGGCGGCAGCCCAAACGCGCGCCGAGTTGAGGCGCTTGCAGGAGCGGCGTCCGCACGGCATGGCCGTCGATCCGGTCCTTGGCCTTGAGCACGTCGTCGAAGCAGGGCGGGCGATCCATGGCGGCTCGGATTCCGTGCGGGTTGCGGGATGGGTCGAGTGTCGCGTGAGGGGAGGGATCGATCAAGGGGGATGGCGCCCGACGGGGACTTGGTATGCGACGGAGGGTTCGCCAAGCCCTGTCCTAGCGCATTTCCTCCGGCGGACGGATGTGGCGGAACATGGCGAGAAGCGCCAGGTCGTACGCGATCTTGAGGCTCCCGCCGATGATGAGCGGCCAGCCGAAGGACGAGAGGGCGAGGAGAGAGCCCGAGAGCATCGGGGCCGCCGCGGCGGCGAGGCTGCGCGGCACGGACGTGAAGCTGGCCGCGGCCGGACGCTCCGCCGGCGTCACGACGGCCATCACGTAGGACGTGCGCGTCGGCACGTCCATCTGCGACAGGAGCCCCCGGCCCATCAAGAGGACCAGCGCCATCCAGAGCTGATCCACGAACGGCAGAAGAATGACGCAGAGATTGGCCGGGATGTGCGTGAACACCATCGTGTTGATGAGGCCGATGCGCCGCGCGATGCGGGCCGCGAGGAGAAACGAGAAGGCGTTCAGCACGTTCATCCAGAAGAAGATGTTGGCGGCCGCGGCAACGGAAAGACCGAAGCGGTCGAAGAGCCAGAGTGCGAGAAGCGACTGCACGAAGAACCCGCCGCCGAAGGAATCGATGCTGAAAAGGACGGCCAGCCGCGTGACGATCCCCTTGGACGGGCCGAGGGGGGCCGTTGGCACGCGCGCATGCGCTGGCGCCCTCTGCGTGAGCGAGCCGTAGAGAAGCGCCGCACCCATGCCGATGAGCGCGTAGAGGACGAACATCAGGCGCATGGCCTCGACGGGGACGAGGCCGAGCGCCGCGCCGAATTTCTCCGGAAGGGCCGCGAGGAGCGTTCCCGCCGCCGCGAGCATGGCCCCCACCAGGCTGTAGCGCGCGAACAGCGCCGTGCGGTCGGCATCGGGGACGGTATCGGTCAGGAGCGTGTGCTCGAGCGGGAGAAACATGGTGACGTCGCCGGAGGAGGGGTTGAGCGTGCCGAGAAACGCCACGACCAAGAGCGGCCAGAACGTCGAGAATCCCGCAAAGCCGAGCCCCGTCGCCACCATGAGCGCGCAGGCGAACAGCAGCAGCGAGCGGCGTGCGCGGCTGGCCGCGAAGGCTCCGACCGCAAGCGTCAGGATGGCCGAGCCGAACAGCGTCGCCGCCGTCACGACGCCGACCTCGAAGGCGCCGAGGCCAAGCTCGAGGAGATAGACCGGCAGGAGGATGCTCACGAAGCCGTCGCCGATGGCCCGCAAGCCCCGCGCCGCCACGAGGCGGCTGGCGTCCGGCGTCGCCGAGGCAGGCAGGAAGCGAAATGCCACGATAGGGGCCCTCATATGACGCGGCAGTGGTAGAGCCAACGCGGCACGCGGTCAAACGATGGCCGGGGTCCGAGGGCGTTCCATCGCCTTTCCGGGGCTGCTATAAGGCGCGGGACACGCGGCGCCCGGTTCGTCGAGGCGCCGTCCGGGAGGATCACCTATGGCCAAGACCATCGGACATTTCATCAACGGCAGGCTCGTGACGCCCAAGGACGGGCGCTGGAGCGACGTCTTTAACCCCGCGACGGGGGAGGTATCGGGACGCGTGGCGCTCGCCAGCGCGGCACAGGTGGGCGAGGCCGTCGCGGCCGCCGAGGCCGCCTTCCCGAAATGGAGCGCGACGCCGCCCATCCAGCGGGCACGCGTCTTGTTCCGCTTCAAGCAGCTCGTCGAGCAGAACATCGACGAGCTCGCGAACCTCGTCACCGCCGAGCACGGCAAGACGCTCAGCGACGCCAAGGGCTCGGTCACGCGCGGGATCGAGGTCGTGGAGTTCGCCTGCGGCATCCCCCATCTCCTCAAGGGCGAGTTCACGGAAAGCGTCGGCACGAGCGTCGACAGCTGGTCGATGCGCCAGCCGCTCGGCGTGTGCGCGGGCATCACGCCGTTCAACTTCCCCGCGATGGTGCCGATGTGGATGTTCCCGATGGCGATCGCCTGCGGCAACACCTTCATCCTGAAGCCGTCGGAGCGCGATCCCTCCACCGGTCTTCGCCTGGCGGCGCTCGCGCGCGAGGCGGGGCTGCCGGACGGCGTGCTCAACGTCGTCAACGGCGACAAGGAGGCGGTGGACGCGATCCTCTCGGACCCGCGCATTCAGGCGGTGAGCTTCGTCGGCTCGACACCCATCGCCGAATACGTCTATCACACGGGTACCGCGCACAATAAGCGCGTGCAGGCCCTTGGCGGTGCCAAGAACCACATGGTCGTCATGCCCGATGCCGACATGGAGCAGGTGACCGACGCGCTCATGGGGGCGGGCTACGGCTCGGCGGGCGAGCGCTGCATGGCGATCTCCGTCGCCGTCGCCGTCGGCAAGGCGGGCGACCAGCTCATGGCGAAGATCGAGCCGCGGGTGCGCGCGCTCAAGATCGGGCCCGGCACCGACCCCGATGTCGACATGGGCCCGCTCGTGACGAAACAGCACCTCGACAAGGTGCGCGGCTACGTCGATCTGGGCGTCAGGGAAGGAGCCAAGCTCGTCGTCGACGGCCGCGACTTCAAGATGCAGGGCTACGAGAAGGGCTATTTCATCGGCGGCTGCCTCTTCGACGACGTGACGTCGGCTATGCGCATCTACAAGGAGGAGATCTTCGGGCCGGTGCTCTCGGTCGTGCGCGCGCCCGATTTCGACACGGCCCTGAAGCTCGTGAACGATCACGAATACGGCAACGGCACGGCGATCTTCACGCGCGACGGCGATGCCGCGCGCACCTTCGCGAGCCAGGCCAAGATCGGCA
>JBGPGW010000298.1:0-4303 GCA_041484095.1 Alphaproteobacteria bacterium
GACCCAGACCTCGGCGCGGCCGCCGACCTTCACGGTATTCTCGAACATGCCGGGCAAGGTTCCCGAATCCTACACGCGCTATCTCATGAATAGCCTGCGCGCCGCCTTCGATCTCGACGGTGTGCCGCTGCGTCTTCATCTCCGAAAGACGCAGAACCCTTATGTGGATTCGTAAGTGGACGAATCGCCTCACGCCGCATACCCCCTTGCACTCGGTGCAATACTGCACTTGCCGGGGCGAAGCGGACGACGCACCTTCTTTGAGGCAACAAGCGGTCAGGTGACGGAATGAGCCGAAAGCTCTGGCTGGCCATCTTCTGCGGCGGACTCATCATCACGATCTGCGTGGGCGCGCGTCAGTCCTTGGGCCTGTTTTTGAAGCCCATGAGCCTCGATCTCTCGATCGGCCGCGAGTTGTTCGGGCTCGCCATTGCCATCCAGAACCTTCTGTGGGGCCTGGCCTCGCCATTCATGGGCGTGGTCGCGGACAAGTTCGGCACGGCGCGCGTCTCGATTGCGGGCGCTCTATTCTATGCGGGCGGGCTCGTGGTGATGGGCTTGGCCCAAGGCGGATCGAGCCTCATCGTCGGGCAGGTCTTGATCGGCCTCGGCCTCAGCGGCGCCGGATTCTCGACGATTCTGGGCGCGGTCGGGCGTGCGGCACCGCCGGAGAAGCGCAGCATGGCACTCGGCATCGTCAGCGCCTGCGGCTCCCTCGGGCAATTCGCCGTGGTGCCGTTCGCCGACGTGCTGCTCGCGGACTATGGCTGGTCGTGGGCGCTGATCGGCTTGGCACTCCTGTCCTGTCTCATGGTGCCGCTCTCGGGGGGCATCGCCAATCTCCAGGCGCGCGCGAGCGCCATCGCCGCGCAGTCCGCGCGTGGGGCGCTTGGCGAGGCCGTTCGCCATCGGAGCTTCTTGCTGTTGACCGCGGGATTCTTCGTGTGCGGTTTCCAGATCGTATTCGTGGCCACGCACCTGCCGGCCTACCTGGCCGATCGCGCCATGCCGGCCTGGCTGGGCGCATGGGCGCTGGCGCTGGTGGGTCTCTTCAACATCATCGGGACCTACGGGGCCGGCGTGCTCGGCGGGCGCTTCAGGAAGAAGAATCTGCTCGCATTGAACTATCTCCTGCGATCTGTGGTCTTCGCTCTGTTTCTCGTTGTGCCGGTCACCGAAACGACAGTGCTGCTCTTCGCTTCGGCCCTCGGTCTCCTGTGGCTCGGCACCGTGCCGCTGACCAGCGGGCTCGTGGCGCACATGTTCGGGCCGACCTACATGTCGATGCTGTACGGCATCGTGTTCCTCTCGCACCAGGTCGGCAGTTTCCTCGGCGCGTGGATCGGCGGCTATGCCTACGACGTAACGGGGTCCTATGACGTGGTGTGGTGGCTGTGTGTGGCGCTGGGGCTGGTCGCGGCCCTGCTCAACTGGCCGATCGTGGAACGGCCGGTCGCTCGGCTGTCCGAAGCGGGCCGCCCTGCATGATCCGGCACGTTCCTTCGCTGCGGCTCATGGCTTACGGGATCGCGGCGATCCTTGTGCTGGCTGGCTTCTATCTCTGGGCGACGCGCGGCGCGGTCATTCTTCTCGATCTCAGCTGGACCGGCTGTTTCTAGGGCTCAGTCCCTGTCATGGGTTTGAAGCCGGGCAGGGCCCTCACGCGCGCGAGCCAGGCGCTGACGGCGGGGTAGGGTGCCAAGTCGATCTCGGCCTCGCCCGCAAGGGCGGGATAGGTGAAGCACGCCATCTCCGCGATCGTCGGCCGGTCGAGCGCCAGCCAGTCATGGCGAACGAGACGGCCTTCGAGCACGCGCAGCCCACGATGGGCATAGGTGAGGGCGCGCGCCAATTGGGTGAGCACCAGCGGCTCGTTGCCCTTGCGGTACCGGCGCATGATGCGCACCTGCGCGAGGCCGAACAGCAGCTCGTTCTCCGAGAGCGCCAGCCACTGCATGACCTCCGCCATGCCGGCGGGATCGAGCGGCAGCCACCGCTCGCCGCCATGGCTGCGCGCGAGGTAGACGAGAATGGCCTGCGAATCCCAGATGCCCCGCCCATCCACCTCCAGGAACGGCACCTGCCCGCGCGGATTCTTGGCGAGGAAGGCATCGGATTTGAGCGCGGCTTCGTCATAGGTGAGCTCGGCCGTCTCGTAGGGCACGCCCAGGATCGAGAGAAACAATTCGACCTTGTGGCAGTTGCCCGAGCGGTCCGCGACGTAGAGCTTCATCATCGGTCGTCCGTAGGCTTATGGGCGGATCAATTCACCATGGCGCGTGCACGCGGCCTCGGCCAGCGCGACGAAGGTCTCCGTGACGGACTCGGGCGGGGGAACATCCGCCGGATTTTCGCCGGGAAAGGCTTCGGCGCGGAGCTTGGTGCGCAGCGCCCCCGGGTCGACCAGGTTGACGCGCACGTGCGTGCGCGCGACCTCGTTGGCATAGAGCATCGCCAGCGTCTCGAGGGCGGACTTACTCACGGCGTAGGCGCTCCAATAGGCCCGCGCCTCGCTCGCGACGCGGTCGGTGACGAAGATCGCGCGCCCGGAAGGGGAGGCGCGCAGCAGCGGATCGAGGCTCCGCAGGAGCCGCCAATGGGCCGTCACGTTGACGGCCATGACCCGGTCCCAGACGGGCGGATCCAAATGGCCGATCGGGGTGAGCGTGCCCAGCGTCGCCGCCGCGCCGATCAGCACGTCGACGCGGCCATAGCGCTGATGGAGCGAGGCGCCGAGACGGTCGAGTGCGGGGTAGTCCGTGACATCGAGGGGCACCAGCGTCGCGTTCGCGCCTGCCCTGCGCACGGCGTCGTCGACCTCTTCGAGGCCGCCCGCCGTCCGGGCGACGAGAACGAGATGCGCGCCTTCGGCGGCGAAGCGTCGCGCGATGGCGGCGCCGAGCCCACGCGATGCGCCCGTGATCACGGCGATGCGGTCTTTGAGCCGCCCGGTCACGACAGCACCTCGTCCGGGTGCGGCGAGGCGTCGTCGAGGCGATGCGTCGGCGCCCGAGGGGGCATCAGAGAGAATCAGCCGATTTCAGCGAGGAGAGAGAGTTGCTGCCCGCCCACGCCGTCGGCCATGTCGGTCAGCGCGGTCGGGTAGTCGCCCGTGAAGCAGGCGTCACAGTACTGCGGGCTGAGCGCGTTGCGCTGGCGCTGGCCCATGGCGCGGTAGAGGCCGTCGATCGAGATGAAAGCGAGGCTGTCGACCCCGATGAGCCGCGCCATCTCCGGCACGTCGTGATTGGCCGCGAGCAGCTTGCTGCGTTCCGGCGTGTCGATGCCGTAGAAGCAGGAATGCATCGTCGGCGGGCTCGAGATGCGCATGTGGACTTCCGCGGCGCCCGCGCTTCGCACCATCTCGACGATTTTCCGGGACGTCGTGCCGCGCACGATCGAATCGTCGACCAGAATCACGCGCCGGCCTTCGATATGCGCGCGATTCGCGTTGTGCTTGAGCTTCACGCCGAGATGGCGGATGCGATCTTCGGGCTCGATGAACGTCCGGCCGACATAGTGGTTGCGGATGATGCCGTGCTCGAACGGAATGCCGGCGGCCGTGGCATAGCCAAGCGCGGCCGGCACGCCCGAATCCGGCACGGGCACGACGACGTCGGCCTCGACCGGCGCTTCGCGGGCGAGCTCGGCGCCGATTCGCTTCCTGGCGTCATAGACGCTCGTTCCCTCGACGATGCTGTCCGGTCGCGCGAAGTAGATGTACTCGAAGACGCAGAACCGCCGGCGCTGGGACGGGAAGGGGTGGTAGCTCTGAACGCCGGCCTCGTCGATGACCACGACCTCGCCGGGTTCGATGTTGCGGACGAACTCGGCGCCGATGATGTCGAGCGCGCAGGTCTCCGAGGCGAGGATATGCGCACCGTCGAGCTGTCCGAGGATGAGCGGCCGCACGCCCAAGGGATCGCGGATGCCGATGAGCTTCTTGCGCGAGAGCGCCACCAGGGAATACGCCCCCTCGATCTGCCGCAGCGCATCGACGACCCGGTCGAGCAGCTTGTGCTTGGTGCTCGTCGCGACGAGATGGCAGATGACTTCCGTGTCGGTGGTCGACTGGAAGATGGAGCCGCGCCGGACGAGCTCGCGCCGAAGCGATATCGCGTTGGTGAGGTTGCCATTGTGCGCGAGGGCCAGGCCGCCGAACTCGAAATCGATGAAGAGAGGTTGGATGTTGCGAACGACCGTGTCGCCCGCGGTCGAATAACGCACATGGCCGAGCGCCACGGGGCCGTTGAGGCGCCGCATCACCGCCTCGGAGCCGAAGATGTCGCCGACGAGGCCGAGC
>JBGPGW010000299.1:0-4250 GCA_041484095.1 Alphaproteobacteria bacterium
GATGTCGCCCAGCACGACGGCCGAGCCCTCCTTCACGAAGCGGCGCGCATAGGCAAGGCCGATGCCTTGCACCCCGCCCGTGATGACGGTGACCCTGTCTTTGAGTTTCATGTGGGGTCCTTGAGTTTCATGTCGGCTCCTTGGCTCATCGTTTCGACCGGCGCGCTTGCGGCCGTTTCGTCCCGGCAGGCGCACGCGCGCGGCGCCGGGCCTTCACGCCGAGATAGCCGCCGTGATGGCGGAGCGCGTAGTCCCGCTCCTTGAAGCGCAGGCGCTCCATCTGCAACACGACGAGGATATGGCCGATGACGCCCATGACCGTCATCGAAGTGGTCGGCGTCAGGCGAAGCGGACAGACCTCCTTCGGCGCGCCGGTCGAGAGCACGTGATCGGCGAGCCGCGCGAGGGGCGACGCCCTGTTCCCGGTCATGGAGACGATCGGCACGTCATCGACCAAGCGGCGGCAGAGCGGCACGAGCTCGACGAGCTCCCGCGTCTTGCCGGAATTCGAGATCAGAAAAAGGACGTCCTGCCGCTGCAGCACGCCGAGATTGCCATGCGCGGCTTCGAGCGGGTGGAGGAAGATCGCGGGCGTGCCCGTCGAGCAGAAGGTCGAGGCGAGGCGCATGGCGATCTCGCCCGCCTTGCCGACGCCGCAGAGCACGATCTTCCCGCCGCGGCCGCGGCAACGCTCATAGATGAGCTCCGTCACCGCGGCGTAGGGATTGCGCGGCGGGATCGCGGCGATCGCCGCCGATTCCGTGGCGACGATATGCTCGACGACGTCCTCTGTCCGGGCGCGCATCGGGCTCAGTCCCCCGTACCGGCCGCGCGCTGCTCCGGCATCAGGAGGTTGAGCGCGAGGCGCCCGCCATCGACATAGATCGTCTGGCCCGTGATGTAGCTCGCATCGTCGGAGGCCAGGAACGCGCACACCGCGGCGATTTCCTCGACCTCGGCGAGGCGGCGGAGTGCGGTGCGCCGATAGACCACTTCGAGGCCTTTCGGCCCGCCGATCACCTGGTGGAGCATGGGCGCGTTGATCGAGCCGGGCGCGATCACATTGGCCCGGATGCCGTAATCGGCCAGCGAGATCGCCATGACGCGCGTCAGCAGCACGACCCCGCCCTTGCTGGTGGGATAGGGAACCTGATCCGGATTCACCACCGTGGCGTTGGTCGAGGCCATCGTGATGATCGAGCCGCCATTGCCGCATGCGATCATCCGCTTCGCCGCCGCCTGGCAGGAGAGGAACACGCCCTTCACGTTGACGTCCATGACGCGGTCGAAATCCTCCGCGCTGACGTCGAGGAACGGACCCGTGATGTTGATGCCCGCATTCGCGACGCAGATGTCGAGCCGGCCGCACCGCTTGACGGTCTCGTCCATGAGCGCGTCCATCTCGGTCTTTTTCGTCACGTCGCCCGCGATGAAATGCGCCGTCCCGCCCGCGCGGCGGACGGCCTCCACGGCCTCGTCGCCCTTGGCATCGCGGAGGTCGTTGATGACGACGACGGCCCCCTCCTTCGCGAGACGATGGGCATGCGCGAGGCCGATGCCTCGTGCCGCCCCCGTGATGACAGCAACGCGTCCTTCGAGCTTCATGGACCCCTCACCGAACGGAGAATTCCCGCAAGATCCCTGCCCTTCCCTGCCCCTTGAAGGGAGAGAGTCAGGACGGGGGTGACGGCCGTCACTTTGTTTTTCGGCTTCATGAGCGCCCCGCCGGACGGCACCATGCAACTCGCCCCCCACCCTCCCCTCCCCCTCGAGGGGGAAGGATTAGGGAGGGGGTGATGACCACTGCCTTGCCGTTCGGTTTCATACTTGCCGTTCGGTTTCATACTTGCCATTCGGTTTCATATATGTCCGATCAAGCGGGCATCGCCTTGCGAGCGCGCGCGTAGCCGATTTCGGCGAGCGCCGCTGCGATCTCCGTCAGGATCTGGGGATCGTCGATGGTCGCGGGCGCCTTGTATGTCTCGCCGTTCGCGATCTTCTGCATCGTGCCGCGGAGAATCTTGCCGGAGCGCGTCTTCGGCAGGCGATCGACCACGGTCGCCGTCTTGAACGCCGCCACGGGGCCGATGCGCTCGCGCACGAGCTGCACGATTTCCTTCACGATCTCCTCCTCCGGCCGATTGACGCCGGCCTTCAGCACGAGGAAGCCGAGAGGGACCTGACCCTTGAGGTCGTCGTTGACGCCGATCACCGCGCATTCCGCGACGTCGCGGTGGGAGGCCAGCACCTCTTCCATCCCGCCGGTCGAGAGGCGATGGCCCGCGACGTTGATCACGTCGTCGGTTCGCGTCATCACATAGAGATAGCCGTCCTCGTCCAAGAAGCCGGCATCGCCGGTCTTGTAGTATCCGGGAAACTCCTCGAGATAGGAGGAGACGAAACGCTCGTCCGCGTTCCACAGGGTGGGGAAACAGCCCGGCGGCAGGGGCAGCTTGACCACGATCGAGCCGATGTCGCCGCGCTTCACCTCGCGGCACGTCTCGTCCACCACGCGGATGTCGTAGCCCGGCACCGGCTTCGTCGGCGAGCCGTGCTTCACCGGCAAGAGGCCGAGGCCGGCGTAGTTCGCGCACATGGGCCAGCCGGATTCGGTCTGCCACCAATGGTCGATGACGGGAACGTTGAGCTGCGCCTCGGCCCATTGCACCGTGTCGGGGTCGGCGCGCTCACCCGCCAAGAACAAGGTGCGAAAGCATGACAGGTCGTACTTCCGGATTTGCTCGCCCTTGGGATCGTCGCGCTTGATGGCGCGGAAGGCGGTGGGCGCGGTGAAGAGCGCACGCACCTTGTGCTGGGCGATGAGACGCCAGTAGGCGCCCGCGTCGGGCGTGCCGACGGGCTTGCCCTCGTAGAGGATCGCCGTGTTGCCGTGAATCAGCGGGCCGTAGACGATGTAGGAGTGGCCGACGACCCAGCCGACGTCGGAGGCCGCCCAGAACACCTCGCCGGGGTCGACGCCGTAGATCGCTTTCATGGACCAGTTGAGCGCGACGAGATGCCCGCCATTGTCACGCACCACGCCCTTCGGCTGTCCGGTCGTGCCCGAGGTGTAGATCGTGTAAAGCGGATCGGTCGCGGCGACCGGCACGCAGTCATGCGGCTTGGCGTTCGCCATGACCTCGGCCCAGCTCTTGTCGCGGCCGGGTATGAGATCGGCCTTCGCCTGCGGCCGCTCGAGGATGATGCAGCGCTGCGGCTTGTGCCGGGCGAGCTCGATGGCGCCGTCCAAGAGCGGCTTGTAGGGGATGACGCGCCCGGGCTCGATGCCGCAGGATGCGGAGATGACCACCTTCGCCCCGGAATCGTCGATCCGCACGGCAAGCTCGTTCGAGGCGAAGCCGCCGAAAACGACGGAATGGACGGCACCGAGGCGTGCCGAGGCCAGCATCGCGATCGCCGCCTCCGGCACCATCGGCATGTAGATGATGATCCGGTCGCCCTTCACCACCCCTTCGGCGGCGAGCGCGCCCGCGAACCGCGCGACGAGGTCCCTCATCTCGCGATAGGTGAAGCTCTTGACCGTGCCGGTGACGGGGCTGTCGTAGATGAGGGCGGCCTGGTCGCCGCGTCCGGACTCGACATGCCGATCGAGCGCGTTGTGACAGGTGTTGACCTCCGCACCCCTGAACCAGCGATAGAATGGCGGGCGCGAATCGTCGAGAACCCTGTCCCAGCGCTTCGTCCAGTCGATCGCCTCGGCGGCCTCGGCCCAGAACCCCTGGGGATCGCTGAGCGAGCGCCTATAGATGTCGTCGTATCGGCTGGACATGGCCTTCCTCGCGGCGGGACTGCCGCAAGGGATAGCACGCGCAATCCGGCATTTCAAAAGCCCGCTTGCCCACGCCCGTCGCCCTGCCGAGGAACGGCATGGCGCCTTGCCGCCCTCCACCCGATGGCCTTAGATACGCGCTGCGGCGGAGGAACGATGGCGGATCACCCTTACGAGCGAGACCTGGAGAAGTGCGGTGCCAACTACGTGCCGCTCTCCCCGCTCGGTTTTCTCGACCGATCGGCTGCGGTCTTCCCAGAGCGCACCGCGGTCATCCATGGCGAGCGGCGCTACAGCTGGGCAGAGGTGCGGGAACGCTGCACGCGTCTTGCCTCCGCCCTCGCCCGGCGCGGCATCGGCACGGGCGACACGGTCGCGGTGATGGCGCCCAACACGCCGGAGCATTTCGAGGCGCATTTCGGCGTGCCGATGGCGGGCGCGGTGCTGAACGCGCTCAACA
>JBGPGW010000300.1:0-4189 GCA_041484095.1 Alphaproteobacteria bacterium
CCCGGAGCCTCCCGCGACAGCGCGGCGATGATGCGCAGCGCGCCATGCCCCGCGAGGTTGTAGAACGCGCCGATGAGCGCCGCGGCGCCGAAATCGAGATCGCCCGAGACGACGCCGACGGCGATCGGCACGCCGCTTTCGAAATAGACGAGTTGCGGCTCGAGCCCCTCGGCGGCGAAATAGCCTCGCTCCTGCGCGATATAGATTGGGCCGGATGCGGCGATCCTGATCAGCCCGATCTTGATGCTCTCGGCGTTGGCGGGCGGCGCGGACAGCGCGAACGCGCCGATGAGCGCCGCGGCGAGAATGCGCACGGAAGTCCCCATGCTCAGCCGCGCCCCCACAGCTCGGCGCTCGCGAGCCGCGCGCCCTCGACGAGCGCGGCGAGCTTGGCCCAGGCGACATCGGGATGAATCTCGTCGCCGGCGGCCGAAGTACCGAAGCCGCAATCGGTGCTGGCGATGACGTTCTCGCGCCCGACGATGCCGGCATAGCGGACGATGCGCTGCGCTACCAATTCGGGATGCTCGACCAGCGAGACGCAATGCGACACGACGCCGGGCAGCAGGACCTTGCCCTCCGGCAGCTTGACCTGCTGCCAAACCGCCCATTCATGCTCGTGTCGCGGGTTCGACGCCTCGAAGGAATAGGCGGCGGCCTTGATCTTCAGCATCAGGTCGACGTAGTGCTTGAGCTCGAGATCATGGGCGCGCGGCGCAATGTTGGTGCTGTAGCAGGTGTGGAAGCGCACGCGGTCCTCGGGGATGCCGCGCAGCGCATGATTGAGGACCTCGACGCGCAGCGCGATGAACTTCTGGCACTCCTCGAGGCTGATGCCGGGCGTGCGGTCATAGTACGTGACGAGCTGCGGATCGTCGATCTGCAACACCAGGCCGGCATCGACGATGGCCTTGTACTCCTCGTGCATCGCATCGGCGAGCGCGGTCAGATATTCCTCCTGCGTGCGGTAATAGTCGTTGCGGTAGAAGACCTCGAGGTTGCTCGGCGACAGCGCGGTGATGAAGCCCTCCTCCGCCTTGGTGGTGGCGAGCGCCGCCTTGAGATTGGCGATGTCGGTCTGAACCTCCTGCTGGCCGATATATTTGATCGGGCCGGTGCACGCGATCCAGCGCAGGCCGGCGGCGGGCTTCGGCACGGGGCGCGGTCGCGCCGCGAGCATGACCCGGTTCTCCTCATAGGCGCCGGGGAACGCCAGATAGTCGCGCGTCGGCGCATAGGCCCTGTAAGGCTCCGAGACGCGCGACAATCCGGCAAGACGGGTGGTGAGATAGGACGTGAAGCTCGACTTGCTGTGCTCGCCGTCGCCGATCACGTCGAAGCCGGTCACGGCCTGCTTCTGCACGATGTCGATGATCGAATGTCGGACGCGGCCGGCGAGCGCCGCCGCGTCGTAAGGATCGCCGCCGTCCTTCGCCTGGAGCGGCGCGATCAACTCCGCCGGCCGCGGCAGGCTGCCGGTATGCGTGGTGATGATGCGTCCCGTGCCCTGCCGCATGGCGTGCCCGTCCCGGAATTCGTTCGTTTCGCCTTACTTGCGCGAGATGTCACGGTGCAACGAGCTTGGATCCGGGCGTGGCGCGATCGGGCGGCCAAACCGTTACCCACTTGCCGCCCTGGATCTGCCGGATCTGTGTCATGTCCCGGCTATTCTGGTGCCATTTCCCTTTGAAATCACGGTGACCGGTGATGGTGTCGACCTCGTTATTGTCGAGCCAGTTGGCGAGCTTCGCATCGTCGAAGCTTTTGGTCGCGTTGATCGCGGTGGCGAGACTTGGCCAGCCGCGGTACTCGAGCGCGGCCTGCCCGTCGGCATGCGGGTAGGGGAGCCCAGCTTTCTCCGCGCGGACGCGGAACTCGCGCGCGAATTCGGCGCCATCCGGGTTCGAGATGTAAGGCTCGATGTCCTCGAAATAGGTGCCCGAGGTGGCGGACTCGGCGGCCGGATGCACGGCGAGCGGCGCTGAAGAGGGGTAGAGGTAGAAATGCCGTCGCGGCTTGTAATCGAGCCGGGACAGCGAATCGAGCAGCAGGTTTCCATCGACGCCGAGCGCGCCGACCCAGAGGAGGTCGGGATTGGCATCCTTCACGCGCGCGGCGATCGCGCCGAAGTCACGCGTGCCGAAATCATAATCGACGTACTCGACGACCTTGAGCCCACGCGCGACCGCGACGTCATTCATGCCTTTGGCTTGGGCGATCGCCGAAGGGAACTTGGTTACGGCGATGAACACGGTCTTCGGCGGACGACCGGTGCTGGCGTAGCAGTCGAGCTCGATCTCCGCCCCGGTCCTGCCCGGCTCGGCGCCGGCGAGCACGGCGGCAAAATGCCACTCGTATGTCGCGAGTTCTGGAATGCCCATCGTGTTCTCGATGAACACCTTGCGGTAGCGCTGGGCGACTCCCATCGCGGCAAGGATCGCCGCCGTAGCGTAGGGGCCTAGCACGAGATCGACCTTATCGGAGGTGATGAGCCGCTCGTAGAGCGTGCGCGCAACGTCGGGCTTCGATTGGTCGTCGAGCAGGGTGTACTGCACCTGATGCCCGAGCAGCCCGCCACTCGCATTGATCTTGTCGACGAAGATCTCGCTGGCGATCCGGTGGACGAGGCCGGTCTGAGCCAGTGGCCCGGTAAGAGACAAGGTCTGGCCGATCTTGACCGGCTGGCCCGCCGCCGGTTCGGTCCTCGCGCGGCCGGGCAGCCCCGCGATCAACAGGCCGGCGCCGGTCGCGAGCACGCTGCGACGTGACCATAAATCGAGTTTGTTTGCCATTTTATCCTCCCGTGTGGCCGACATCGTCTCGCCGATGGCAAGATCGGCCGATTTCCCCCGGCACGTCGTGCCCTTTTGCATAAGCATCGCAGCATCGGCCCGATCGGGCAAGGCTGACACGGACCGCTCATCCTTGCACGCCGCGGTAGAAATCGTGTTAGCGTCGCCGCGCACATCATGGGAGGGATTCATGCGACGTTCGGTCATCATTATCGCTGCGATGCTCATCTGCTACGCGGCGGTGCAATCCTTCGGGCAAGGCGCGCGCCCGCGTGTCGAACGACACTATTTCAATCACAGCGCATGGACGAAGGGCATCTTCTCCGAAGCTGTCACGGTCACGGGGATCGGGTCTGCGACATTCATCTATCTCGCAGGCGTCGGCGCGGAAGACGAGAACGGACCCCGCGGCAACATTCGCTTCCACGGCGATCTCGTGGCCCAATGCCACTATGCCTTCGACAAGATCAAGCGTGTGCTCGCGGCACACGGCTCAAAGATCGGCGACACCGTCAAGGTGACGTCCTATCTCACGGACATGCGCAACCGCATCGAATACGGAAAATGCATCGGCGAGGAAATGGGCAACGCTTCGCTTCCGGCACAGACCCTCCTCAATGTGAGCTCGCTCGCATTCCCGGAGATGATGATCGAGGTGGATGTCACCGCAATCGCTTCGCGCTGAAGACAAGGGAGGGACGATCATGCATGGCTTCGGTAAAATTCTGAATGTCCTGGTGCTGCTGCCGCTCATGGCGGCTTGCGCAATGCAATCCGAACAAGGGTTCGAAAAGAAGGCTTTCAATTACAGCGAATGGGCAAAAGGCTTGTTCTCCGAAGTCGTTAGTGTTTCCCATCCCGGACGGATCATCTTCTTCGGCGGCGTGGGGGCCGAGGACGAAAACGCGACGACCGGGGGAAAGATCCTGCATCTCGGTGACTTCGCGGGCCAATGCCTCTACGCCTGGGACAAGATCAAGCGGGCGCTCGAAAAGCAGGGCGCGAGCCTCGCCGACGTCGACAAGGCGACGACCTATATCACGGACATCCGCTATCTTCCGGATTCCATCAAATGCCGCGGTCAAGTCTTCGGCTCGGTGCCGCAGCCGGCCGGAACGCTCGTGAGCGTGAGCCAGCTCGCATGGCCCGGCATGCTCTATGAAGTCGACGTGATCGTCGTCACGGCAAAATGAGCGTGGCGGCGGCGGGGCATGCAAACCGTGCCCCGCACCATCGCATCATTCGGTGACGAAGACAAATTGGAAGCCGCCGCCGCGGGCGAAAACCCGTCCCGCGGTCGGCGACGGAAAATGTCCGGTCAGCAACAGGGCGTGTTCCGTCGCGGCGGATTCGATGAGCCGCTGCCGCGTACGGTGCGCCATGACTTGATCGACATC
>JBGPGW010000301.1:0-4174 GCA_041484095.1 Alphaproteobacteria bacterium
GCGTATCGTCGCTCATCGAGAATAACACCCCCTCCCTTCCCTCCCCCCTCAAGGGGAAGGCTTCGACTGCAGAGCGGTCGAAGGGTGGGACGGCAGATTGCGGCAGCCGTCCGGCCGCGCGTCATGCCGGACCGCGCCACAGAAACGCGCATCGTCCCAAACTTTCCTCGCCCATAAAGTTCTTCGCCCATCGAATCACGCTAAAGCGCCAAGAGACGCGTCTTGAGCTCGGCCGGCCAGGGTGCCGGCGCGTTGGTCTTGAGTGCCATCCGCACATTGACGGCCTCGCAAGTCGCGCACAACCGCGCCTCCTGGTCGAACATCGCCTGGGCGTAGGTCACGGAGCTGTTGCCCATTTTGAGGATGCGCGTGCCGATGCGCGCACGGCCGGGAAATTCGATGCCGCGGTGATAGTCGACCGAGACATGGACCATGACGAGCCCGTGTTCGGGCTCGAAGATGTCGTGCTTCGCCCATTTCCAGAACTCGATGCGGGCCC
The DNA here is from genome assembly GCA_041484095.1 of Alphaproteobacteria bacterium. Taxonomy (GTDB): domain Bacteria; phylum Pseudomonadota; class Alphaproteobacteria; order CADEGL01; family CADEGL01; genus JBGPGW01. The sequence goes on from JBGPGW010000301.1 coordinate 500, forward strand.
CCTGGAACAGCGTCACATACACCGCGTGGTCGATGTGCCAGACCATGTCCATGTCGCCGAAGCGCAGCACGTCCTCGTGCCAATGGCGATAGGAAGCGGGATCCTTGGGATCAACAGTCATGCGCGCCCTTCCCTGGCCATCGCCGATTCCAAAATCTGCTTGAGACGCGCCGGGATCGGGGTCGAGCGTCCCTCGGCGTAGATTGCATGGGCGCTCACCGTTTCCGCAAGCGCACAGCATTCGCCCGTTTCGTTGAAGAGGGCCTGGCGGAGCGAGACGGAGGCGGTGCCGATATGCCGGATGCGCGACGCGATGCGGACCGTGCCGGGGTAATGGAGCTGCCGCATGTAATCGACGGCGACCCGCACCAGCATGAGGCCCTGATCCCTGGGCCAGGGAAAAAGGCCGAGAACGCGCCAGAACGAGATGCGCCCCGTCTCGAACAGCGAGGCGAACACCACGTTGTTCACATGGCGCATGATGTCCTGGTCCGCGAAACGCAGGATCTGCTCGTCGACGAAGGGATAGCCCGCGATGTCGCGGGGATCGGGGGTCTCGAGCGTCTCCCGGCTCATGCGGGGTCCTGGGATGGAGGGTCCGTCGCGGTATGACGCCGAACGGGGCGATGGTCGCCATCGCCCGCGAATTCTGCTAATGAAGAAGGCGAGAAAAGTAAAGATGGCGTGCCGCCGGGCGGCCGCGATCGGAAAATCGAGGAGGATCGAAATGCCGAAATTGCGCACGAACTGGAAGGGTGTGTTCCCGGCTTGCGTGACGCCGTTCAAGGCGGATGGCGCCATGGACGAGGCCGCGACGCGCCAGATGATCGACATGTTCATCCAGGAGGGCGTCTCGGGCCTCATCATCGCGGGCTCGACGGGGGAATGGTTCTCGCTCTCCGACGAGGAGCGCGTGCGGCTTTTCGCCGTCGCCAAGGAGCACACGGCCGGACGCGTGCCCGTCCTCGGCGGCACCTCGGCGATCGGCACCAGGGAAGCGGTGGCGCTGACCAAGGCCGCGAAGGACCTCCGCCTCGACGGCGTCATGGTGCTGCCCCCGCCCTATGCGCTGCCGACGCGGCGCGAGGTGATCGCGCATTTCGCCGAGATCGGCAAGGTCGGCATGCCCATCATGATCTACAACAATCCGCCGCGCACGAGCATCAACATCGACGCCGCCTATGGGCGCGAGCTCGCCCAGATCGACACCGTCGTCGCGTTCAAGGATTCGACGCGCGATCTCTACCAGATGGGCGAGACGATCTACGCCCTTGGCGACACCATTGCGATGTTCGCGGGCCTCGAGCCCTACATCATGGCGAATGTGCATCGCGGCGCCGTCGGCACCGTGTCGATGATGGGCAATGTCTGCATGCCGGACATGGTCGACTACTTCAATTCGTGCGCGGCCGGAAAATGGGAAGAGGCCAAAGCCAGCCAGCGCGTCGTCGATCGTCTCTACCACCTCCTGCAGAATCTGGGCGTGCCCAACTACGTCTTCGTCAAGGAGGCCATGACGATCCTCGGCCGGGCGGGCGGCGGTCTCTCGCGGCGGCCGTACCTGCCGATCGACGAGGCGCAGAGGAAGAAGCTCGAGGCCGGATTGAGGGACATCCCGATCAAGCGGAGCGGCAAGCGCCTCGCGGCCGAATAGCCGGGATTCCGCGCCCTGTTCGGGCGCCGCCGTGCAGGATCGAGACGAGACCGCCGAGATAACGGACCGCCCGCCCCGCGACGTCGAAATCGCCGTCGTGGGCGCAGGCGTGGCCGGGCTCTCGGCCGGGCTCTTCCTCGCGCGCCAGGGCCGCGAGGTCGCGGTGTTCGACCGCGGCGCGCCGTGGGGCGATGCGTCGGGGGCGAACGCCGGCACGCTCTCGCTCCAGGTGAAGCGGGTCGAGGTGCTCGGCCTCACCCGCTTCAGCATCGACCTCTGGGAACGCTTCAAGACAGAGTTCGGCGTCGATGTCGGATTCGCGAAAATCGGCGGATTGCGCGTCGCGACCAATGAGGCCGAGGTCAGGCATCTCAGGGAATATTCCGAAGAACAGGCCCGGCATGGATTCCGCTTCGGCTGGCTCGACGGCAACGAATTGCGCGATTTGGCGCCATGGCTGGCCCCGGGCGTGTCCGCGGCCACCTTCTGCGACGACGACAGCTATGTGAACCCGCTGCTCGCGGGAAGCGCCATCATCGCCGCGGCGGCCAAGGCGGGCGCACGCATCATCGGCGATGCCGAGGTGCGCGGCCTGCGTCACGAGAACGGCGCCTATCGCCTCGACACGGCCAAGGGATCGGTGCGCGCGAAGATCCTCGTCATCGCGGCCGGGCCCTGGTCGGCGCGAATCGCGCGCATGCTCGACGTCGTCTTTCCCTTCCATGTCGACGTGAACATGCTGAGCGTGACCGAGCCCGCGCCGTTCATGCTCGACCGCATCGTCACCCATATCGAGGGCATCCTGTCGCTCAAGCAGTTCGCCAACGGCACGGTGCTGATCGGCGGCGGCTGGCAGGGGCGCGGGGTTTTCGGGCGGATGGAGAAGGACACGGACAATCTGCGCCTGAAGCAGAACTACACGGTCGCGGCGTCGATCCTGCCGGCGCTCAAGCGTCTGCGCATCGTGCGGAGCTGGGCGGGATACGAGGCCGTCGCCCCCGATGCGCTGCCGGTGTTCGGCCGCCTGCCCGGCCGGCCCAACGCCTATATCGCCGCCGGTGCCCGCGGCGGGATGACGCTCGGCCCCGCGCAAGGCTATCTCATCACCGAGCTCATCATGAACAAGGGCGAGACCTCGGTCCCGATCGATCGCTACGATCCCGCGCGCCTCGTCGAACGGGGGCGGGCATGACCGGCTTTCGCATGAACGACGGCATCGAGCGCGGCCAGCCCTTCCACTTCACCTGCGACGGCGAAGAGGTGCTGGCCTATCCCGGCGAATCGATCGCGGCGGCGCTTCTTGCGCACGGCAAACGGCGCTTCCGCACCACGGCCCAGCGCGGGGGCGGCCGCGGCCTCTATTGCGGCATGGGCGTGTGCTGGGAATGCATCATGGTCGTCGACGGCCAGCCGAGCGTGCGGAGCTGCATGATTCCGGCCGAGCCCGGCATGCGCGTCCTGACCCAAGAGGGGCATGGCCCGGCGGATTCGCCATGAGGGAATGCGATCTCGCCGTCATCGGGGCGGGTGCGGCGGGTCTCTCCGCGGCGGCGGTGGCGGCCGAGCACGGGCTCGCCGTCACCGTGTTCGACGACAACGGGCAGACGGGCGGCCAATACTTCCGGCGCCTGCCGCCGGGCTACCGGCGAACAGGGGCGACCGTCTTCGACAAGGACCAGGCGCGGGCCGATTCGCTCTATCGCGGCGCGGATCATCCCAAGGTCACGATGCTCACCGGCGCCGTCGTGTGGGAAGCGCCGGAGGACAACGTCCTCGCCTTCGCGCGCGGGGCGGATTCGGGAAACCTCCGCGCCAAGTTGATCGTCATCGCCGCGGGGGCGCATGATCGCCCCGTGCCCTTTCCCGGCTGGACCCTGCCGGGGGTCGTCACGGCCGGGGGCCTGCAAAACCTGGTGAAGGAGCAGCGCATGCTGCCCGGCCGGCGCGCCGTCGTCGCCGGCAATGGGCCGCTGCTGCTGGTGACGGCGGCGAGCCTGCTCCGCGGCGGGGCGCAGCTCGCC
>JBGPGW010000302.1:0-4164 GCA_041484095.1 Alphaproteobacteria bacterium
AATGCATCGTCTGCTCGCGCTGCGTGCGCGCCTGCGACGAAGTGCAGGGGACGCTCGCGCTCACCATCGAGGGCCGCGGCTTCGGCAGCCGCGTCTCGGCCAGTCAATCGCAGCCCTTCATGGAATCCGAATGCGTCTCGTGCGGCGCCTGCGTGCAGGCCTGTCCCACCGCGACGCTGATCGAGAAGAAAGTCGTCGAGATCGGCCAGCCCGAACATTCGGTCGTCACCACCTGCGCCTATTGCGGCGTGGGGTGCGCGTTCAAGGCCGAGATGCGCGGCACGGAAGTGGTGCGCATGGTGCCCCACAAGGACGGCAAGGCGAATCGCGGCCACTCCTGCGTCAAGGGCCGCTTCGCCTGGGGCTACACCAGCCATCCCGACCGCATCCTGAAGCCGATGGTGCGCGCGCGCATCTCGGATCCCTGGCGCGAGGTGAGCTGGGATGAAGCCATCGGCCATGTGGCCAGCGAGTTCAAGCGCATCCAGGCGACTCATGGGCGGGGTGCGATCGGCGGGATCACCTCTTCGCGATGCACGAACGAGGAGACCTACCTCGTCCAGAAGCTCGTGCGCATGGTGTTCGGCAACAACAACGTGGACACCTGCGCGCGCGTCTGCCATTCGCCGACCGGTTACGGATTGAAGTCGACCTTCGGCACCTCGGCCGGCACGCAGGATTTCGACTCGGTCGAAGAGGTCGACGTGATGATCGTCATCGGCGCCAATCCGACCGACGGGCATCCAGTCTTCGCCTCGCGCATGAAGCGGCGCCTGCGTCAGGGGGCGAAGCTTATCGTCATCGATCCCAGGCGGATCGATCTCGTCCGCTCGCCGCATATCGAGGCGGCCTTCCATCTTCCGCTGCTGCCCGGAACCAATGTCGCGATCATCAACGCGCTGGCCCATGTGGTCGTGACCGAAGGGCTCGTCAACGAAGCCTTCGTGCGCGAGCGGTGCGAGCCGGACGACTATGCGGCCTGGGCGGCCTTCGTCGCGGAGCCCCGCAACAGCCCCGAGGCCGTCGAGAAGACCACGGGCGTGCCGGCGGCTCTCGTGCGCGGTGCTGCACGGCTTTACGCGACGGGCGGCAATGCCGCGATTTACTACGGGCTCGGCGTCACCGAGCACAGCCAGGGCACGACCATGGTCATGGGCATGGCGAACCTCGCCATGGCGACCGGCAATCTCGGACGTCCAGGCGTGGGCGTGAATCCCTTGCGCGGCCAGAACAACGTGCAGGGCGCCTGCGACATGGGCTCGTTCCCGCATGAATTCTCGGGCTATCGGCATGTCTCCGACGATGCGACGCGCGCGATGTTCGAATCCCTGTGGGGTGTGCGCCTCGATCCGGAGCCGGGCCTGCGCATCCCCAACATGTTCGACTCCGCGATCGATGGCTCGTTCAAGGGCATCTACATCCAGGGCGAGGATCTCGCCCAGTCCGACCCGAACACGCAGCATGTCGTCGAGGCGCTTTCGGCCATGGAATGCGTCGTGGTGCAGGATTTGTTCCTCAACGAGACCGCCAATTTCGCCCATGTCTTCCTGCCCGGCTGCACCTTCCTCGAGAAGGACGGGACCTTCACCAACGCGGAACGGCGCATCAGCCGCGTCCGGCGCGTGATGCCGCCCAAGAACGGCATGGCGGATTGGGAAATCACGCTCGCGCTCGCCAAGGCGATGGGAGTGGAGATGCACTACGCGCACCCCTCGGCCATCATGGACGAGATCGCGCGCCTGACGCCGACCTTCACCGGCGTCTCCTACGCCAAACTCGAGGAGCTCGGCTCCGTTCAGTGGCCCTGCAACGAGAAGGCACCCGCCGGCACGCCCGTCATGCACGTGAACGGCTTCGTCCGCGGCAAGGGCAAGTTCTTCGTGACGGAATACGTGCCGACGGATGAACGCTCGTCCGGCCGCTTCCCGCTGCTGCTCACGACCGGCCGGATCTTGAGCCAGTACAATGTGGGCGCGCAGACGCGGCGCACGCCGAACGTCGTGTGGCACGGCGAAGACGTGCTCGAAATCCATCCCCACGACGCGGAGCAGCGCGGCATCCGGAACGGCGACCTCGTCAAGCTCCAGAGCCGCGCGGGCGCCACGGCCTTGCGCGCGACGATCACCGATCGCGTGGCGCCGGGCGTCGTCTACACCACCTTCCACCACCCGGACACGCAGGCCAATGTCGTCACGACCGAGTATTCCGATTGGGCGACCAATTGTCCGGAATACAAGGTGACCGCGGTCCAGGTGAGCCCGTCGAACGGTCCCACGGAGTGGCAGGAGCGTTACAGGACGCTCGCCGAGGCGCATCGCCACGTCGTGGGAACCGCCGCGGAATGACCATGACAGTGCCGCCGCCCTCGGTCCGCGTTCGGCCGCTGGTGATGCGCGGCGGCCGGCTCGCGCGCGGCGAGCGCGCGGTGCCCGAGGAAACCGCCGTCGCGCTGACCTATGGGCACGTGACGTACGCGGTCATGATGGCGACGCCCGCCGACCTCGAGGATTTCGCGATCGGCTTCAGCCTGACGGAGGGCATCGTCGGCGATGCCTCCGATATCCTCGGGATCGACATCGTGCCGACGGATCTCGGGGTCGAGCTGCGCATGACGTTGAGCGAGACGCGCGAGGCCGTGTTCGCCGATCGCCGGCGGCGGCTCGCGGGGCCGGTCGGCTGCGGCCTCTGCGGAATCGAAAGCCTCAGGGAGGCCATGCGGACATCCCCGCTCGTCGCGAGCGATCTCGGCGTGTCGCCGGCCTCGATCGCCGCCGCGGTGGCGGCGCTGGGTGCGGCGCAACCTCTCAACCTGGAGACGCGCGCCGTTCACGCCGCGGCGCTGTGGCGGGCGGATGCGGGACTGGTCGCCCTTCGCGAAGATGTCGGGCGCCACAACGCGCTCGACAAGCTCGCGGGCGCGCTCGCGCGCCACCGCATCGGGGCATGCAATGGGATCGTGGCGATCACGAGCCGCGTTTCGGTCGAGATGGTGCAGAAGACGGCCGTCATGGGCGCACCGATCCTCGTCGCCGTGTCCGCGCCGACCGCGCTCGCCGTGCGCACGGCCGAGGCGGCCGGAATCACCCTCATCGGGGTCGCGCGCGGCGACGAGTTCGAAGTGTTCACGCGGCCCGAGAGAATCGGCGAGGGACCGGTCCAGCATGTCGCTTGAACGTCTCGTCTACATGGCGAACCAGATCGGCATGTTCTTCGCCCACATGAAAGAGGCGGAGGCCGTGGCGGCCATCGCCGACCATCTCGCGAAGTTCTGGGACCCGCGCATGCGCGCCCAGATCCTGGCTCATCTCGAGGCGAGCGGGGGCAAGGGCCTCAATCCGCTCGTCCTCGCCGCCGTTAAGGAATTGCGGTCCCAGCACGAGAGCAAGACGGCCGCGGCGCGCTAGCGCAGGCCGGGATGGCCTGCGGGGCGGTCGTTAACGAATTCGCCCGACCCCGCCGGGCGGGCGCCGCTGTCAAATGTCACAACTTTGTCCCTGGCTATCGGCCGTTGACCGGCTTTTCATGGGTCCGACGAAAGCGCAAAGCGCGTTCGGCGTGCCGCTCGCAAGCGGAGGCACGCGGAGGCCGGAAGTCAACCGGCAATCAAGCGGAGGAGGTTTTGGTCATGGCGAAGCGCAGAGGCAATGCTCACGACTATCTCATCGTGGTTCCGGTCCTGCTCGTGGCTGCGCTGCTGACCCAGGTCGGCCCCAGTTTCGATGTCCTGGAATGGGTGACGATGATCGGCATTGCCGCCTTCATCGTGGCGAGCGTGCTCGGTACCGTTTGGTTCGCATATCTTGGCGTCATGGGCGGCGTCCAGGTATTCGGCGGTCTGGTCGCCGTAGGCGTGGGCGGCCTTGAAGTCGCGTTCACCCGCAAGCTCGGCCGTCGCTGGGGCCTGCCCTGCGCGCTCGCGGTGGCAAGCGCGCTTGCCTTCGTCGGTGTCGTCAGCGTGCTGCATCTCCTCGTGTTTTAGGAAGCGCTGTCGCCGACTTATCTCGGGCGAACCGCAATCGGCCCGGGACATGCCGGAATGCGTGAGGCCTATTTCTCCGGCTTGAAGTCGAGTGCCACGGAATTCATGCAGTAGCGCAGGCCGGTCGGCTGCGGGCCATCGGGAAAGACGTGGCCGAGATGCGAATCGCACCGGCCGCACAGCAC
>JBGPGW010000303.1:0-4155 GCA_041484095.1 Alphaproteobacteria bacterium
CGCGACCACATGGCGCCCAATCTAACCGCACCTTATCTGATGATGGTCACCGCCTATATCGGCCAGGCGATCCTGTTGGAGGCGTCGCTCTCCCTTTCTCGGGCTGGGCGTGACCGAGCCGACCGCGGCGTGGGGGCTGATGCTTGGGGCGGTAAGAGGCGCATGATGGACAGCGCCGAAACCGACTTGCCCGAGCCCGACTCGCCGACGATGGCAACGATCTCGCCGCGCCCGACCTGGAAGCTCAGGCCCTCGACCGCGCGAACGAGGCCACGCGACGTCGCGAAATGGACGTGGAGATCATCCACCTCGAGCAATGTCGGGCCGTCGGCAGGCCCGGCAGTCCGTCGCCGCTGTGTTTCCACCCCTGATTCGGTGCTTGTCACATTTGGGCCGACATCGCCGGAATCACCGAAGGCGGGGCCGAATATGACATTCCGGCCGGTGGCGCGGAAAGCAAAAAGGCGCTCGCGATCACGGCACGGCGATCAGGACCGCACCGCAGCAGGAACCGGCGAGCGAGGTGCCCCGACGGGCGTGAGGATGCCGCGCACGCCCTCGAGATTGGCGCCTTCGAATCGCGCGTCGTCGAGCCTTGCGCCCACGAAATCGGCTTCGGCCAGATTGGCGTCGCGCAGATCGGCATCGCGCAGATCGGCGTTTGCGAATTCCGCGCCCACGAGCCGTGCGCCGCGGAGATTGGCGCCCTTGAGATCGGCCCGCATGAACTTGGCGCGCTCGAGATTGGCGGGAAAATCATGGCGCCCGGCGCCGACGCGGCGCAGCACGCTCAGATCCGCTCCGGCAAGATTGGCGCCCGCGAGATGCGCGCGCACCAGCCGGACGCCCCGCAGATCGGCTTCGGCGAGGTTTGCCTCGCGCAGATCGGCCGCAGAGAGATCGCACATCGCCAGGACCGCGCGGGCGAGATCGGCTTTCTTCAGGCGCGCGCTCTTGAGGATCGCCGTCGCGAGGTTGGCGCCGGAAAGCTGCCGGTCGCTCAAATCGATATTGCTGAGATCGGCGTGCCTGCCCGCCTTGCCCTGGCTCTCGACCCAGGCCTCGTTGAGCTTCACCGCCTCGTCGATCTCGGCATCCGATCGGGTCGTGTATCGCGTGCGCGTCGCGACCCGCAGCTCGCGCGCGTTCATGGCGCCCGCGTCGATGAAGGCATCGCTGATGTCCGCCCCGGCGAAATCGGCGCCGCCGAATTCGGCGTTCGTGAGGTCGGCGGCCCTGAGGCTCGCGCCGTTGAGCCGCGCATTGGCAAGGTTGGCGTTTTCGAGCACGGCGCCGGTGAAATCGGCATTGCGCAGATCGGCGCCATGCAGATCGACGCCGCGCAGGATCGCGTCGGTAAAATCGGCGTGCAGCACGATCGAGGCGCCAAGCTTGCCACCGGTGAAATCCGCACCCTGCGCCTCGACCGAGCTCAAATCCGTGCGTCCGTCGCGCAAGCTCTCCTTCAGCAGGATGTGCCGCTTGTCATGGCGCGCGAGGACGGCTTCGCGCAGATCGGCATGGCGCAAGATCGCCTTGTTGAGGAGCGCGCCGCGAAAGCACGCCCCGCGCAGATCGGCCTTGGTGAGATCGGCGTTGTTGAGGTTGGCGAATTTGAGATCGGCGGCGAAGAGCAGCGCCATGCACAGCTTGGCGCCTTCGAGAACGGTCCGATGCAGGCGCGCGCCGCTGAGGTCGATATCGGACAGGTCCCTGCCCTTGAGATCGAGCGTCGAGAGATCGTGGAAGGCGAGAAGCGCGCGCCGTCCGCCCATCCGCCTGGAAAGATAATTGTCGTGCTCGGCCAGTATCTTTTGGACTTGGCCCTGCGTGAGCCTCGTCCATTGGTCCGCGTCGTTTTGCCCGGGCGCCGCCATCGAGCGATTACATCATTCGCTGGTTAACAATATGTTCGTCGCCAAGCCGTGGGTCCGCGCCGGAGTGCGACGATCGCTAAGCCGCCTTAAGCCTGACCCTTGGCCGGCATTGATGCTAGACTGGCGCTACGACCGCCCACATCGCCTATCGGGTTTTCGGACATGGTCTCGTATACCTTGGGGCTGCAAAAGGAGGAGACGGTGCGATGACGGCGCATCAGGATATGGTCCGGCTGTTCAGGACCGAATTGCAGCTCTGCAAGGTCACGCCCCGGGAGACGCTCGCGGTGCTGACCGAGGGCGATGACAAGCACGACTATGCCGACGCCTTTCTCACCGCGGCGGATGAGATCGGCGCCACCTCGTTCCAACTCAATCTGACCAAGCGGGCACCGCGGCCAGGCGACAAGCGCAAACGCACGTCGCTGAGCGGTAACCAGCCCGCGATCGAGGCGCTGAAGAGCGCCGATATCGTGATCGATCTGGTCGGTCTCCTCTGGTCGGCCGAGCAGAAGGAGATCACCGACAGCGGTACACGCGTGCTGTTGGTGCGCGAACCCTTCGAAGTGCTGGCCCGCATGTTCCCGCGCGAAAGCCTGCGTCGCCGCGTCGAAGACGCGCAGCGCATCCTCGCCGGCGGAAGGGAGCTGCGAATTTCCTCTCCGGCCGGGACCGACGTCACCTACCGGCTCGGCGCCTATCCGGTGATGACGCAGTATGGCTATACCGACACTCCGGGCCGATGGGACCATTTCGCCGGCGGCTTTCTCTATACCGGCGCCTACGACGACGGCGTCGACGGCACGGTGGTCATCAACACCGGCGACATTCTCTTCCCGTTCATGCGGTATGCCAGCGATCCGATCCGGCTCACCATCGAGCGCGGAATGGTGACGCGCATCGATGCTGCCGGTGTCGAAGGCGAGTTGCTGCGCACGTTCATACAGCGGTTCGATGACCCGCGTGCGTATGCCGTTTCGCATATCGGCTGGGGCATGGACGAGACGGCGCAGTGGGACTACATGGGCACCGCGCGCAACGGTACGTTCGCTACCGGCTGCGACGGCCGCGCGTTCTACGGCAACGTGCTGTTTTCAACCGGCCCGAACCTCGAGCTCGGCGGCAAGAACGACACAGCGTGCCATCTCGACATCCCGCTGCGGAATTGCACATTGCACCTCGACGGCAAGTCCATCATTGAGAACGGCAAGATCGTGCCGAAGGAGCTGCAGGCGGAGGGAATGCAGAGTTAAAGCTCGGTACCGCAATATCGAATGGGCGTCCGTCCGCAAGCCTGCATTATGTTATCGAGAAGATTGGTGGGCCAACCAGGACAAATCTGGGCACTGGATTATTTGCATTTCTATGCCATCCAGGCGCGCACGTTCTTGAAAGCGCAAACACGCCAGGAAAAGCATCAGGTGGGCAAAGCGGGTCACGATTGCGATTAGCGCATTTCCCTGTGTTGATACCCCGAACCACATTAGGTCGAAGGAAACACAATGACCTTTGGCTTATCGGCTCCAAAATCACTTTGCCGTTCATCAATAAAGTTCGTGACCCATTCCGCCTCGGACTCGTCCGGGACCAGAATCGTGTTGATCAGCCGAACGACCGATTCTCCGTCCGGAAGCCCGCTAAAGTACCGGAACGAGTCGATGACGGGCGCGGTACCGTATCGCGCGGTGATATTGACGTCCTGGGATTGCCGCGTCTCGCGCCATTATCTGCTCTGAGCCCAGCGTTGGACCGTGCTTGTACGTAATCGTGAGCGGGATATCTTTCGTGTTGAATTCTTTAGCAAGGGCAAGGAAGTGCTGAGTGGCATCCATCGCTGCGTGCAGACCATTGACGAGAGCCGGCCCGGCAACTTTCAGGGTCTTGTCATTCCAGTAGTTCGGCAGATACCACGCAGGCAAGCCACCCCAATCGATAACAGTTTCACGGCGAAACCCCACGCCGTATTTGCCGTATCGCTGGCCATGATCGGCCAGAAGCTCAATCGGGATGTCGGTAAAGCAGACACGGGGATGCTGCATCACCTCCATCTGCTTAACGCCCTTTCCCCGATCAATGGCGAAACTGTCCAGCGTCGCGGCATTGGTCGTCAGCAGCAGGCCCTTTTTGCATTTGGACTCCAGAATGGAGCGCGCGGACGCCACGTCGTCGTCGCGCCAGCAATGAAACAGGACGGAGCTGGAAACCGAGATAGCCATGACATCCTCGTTACACCTGGTAATGAGGATACCACCGCGGGTCCGGATTACGGCGCGTCGCG
>JBGPGW010000304.1:0-4148 GCA_041484095.1 Alphaproteobacteria bacterium
GAAGGTACGCACTGCGACGCGTTCGCGATGCGCACCGGGAGCCTCGACGGGGGCCGGCGGAGCGGGGCATTGGGAGGCCCGAGATGACCGAGCGCAAACCGTCAGGACCACGATGTGCGGCCCTGGTGGGCCCCTATCTCAGCGGGAAGACGACGCTTCTCGAGAACATTCTCTTCGTCACCGACGCCATCAGCCGGCGCGGCACGGTGAAGGAAGGCAGCACGGTCGGGGATTCCGCGCCCGAATCGCGCCAGCGCAAGATGTCGGTTGAGATCACGCCCGCGACGACCGAGTTCCTCGGCGAGACATGGTCGTTTCTCGACTGTCCTGGGTCGATCGAGCTGCAGCAGGACACCTACAACGCGTTGCTGGTCTCGGACGTCGCCGTGATCGTCGTCGAGCCGATCGCGGATCGCGCGCGGGCGCTGGCCCCTCTGTTCAAGTTTCTTGACGACCGCGAAATCCCGCACATGGTCTTCGTCAACAAGATGGATCACCCGACCTCGACGATTCGCGAGGTGCTGGAGGCGCTCCAGGCGGTGTCGACCCGGCCCATCGTCATGCGCCAGGTGCCGATCATCGCGAACGAGGCCGTGAGCGGCTATGTCGATCTCGTCAGCGAGCGCGCCTATCGCTACAAGCCCGGCCAGGCCTCCGATCTCATCGCCATCCCCGACAGCGAGAAGGGCGAGGAGCAGACCGCGCGGCAAAAATTGCTCGAAGCGTTGGCCGATTTCGACGACACGCTGCTCGAGAAACTGCTCGAGGACACCGTTCCGCCGACGGACGAGATCTACGCCCAGCTCACCAAGAATTTTCAGACCGACCGCATCGTGCCGTTGTTTCTTGGTGCGGCGGAGCGCGAGAGCGGCGTGCGGCGCCTCCTGAAGGCGCTACGCCATGAGACGCCGGAAGCGCGCTCGGCCGCGGCGCGTCTCGGCGTCGATGCCGAGCGCGGCGAGCCGCTCGCCCAAGTGTTCAAGACCTATCACATGCCGCACACGGGCAAGCTGTCCCTCGCGCGAATCTGGCGGGGCGAGGTTGCCGACGGATCGACCCTCAACGACGAACGCGTGAGCGGCGTCCTCCGCCTCGTGGGGCAGCAGCAGGCGAAACTCGCGAAGGCCGGGCCCGGCATGGTCGTGGCTTTGGGGCGCATGGAGAAGGTCACGACCGGCACCGTGCTGACGCCGTCCGGCAAGGCGCCGGCCGGCATGGCCGCGTGGCCGAAGCCCCTGGCGCCCGTCTACGGCGTCGCGATCACGGCGGAGAACCGCATCGACGAAGTGAAGATCAGCAGCGCGCTCGCGCGCCTCGTGGAGGAAGACCCTTCGCTTTCGTCCGAGCATCGCGCGGACACGCACCAGCTCGTGCTGTGGGGTCAGGGCGAGATTCAGCTTCAGATCGCGGCCGATCGGCTGAAGAACAAGTTCAACCTCGCGGTCAAGGCGCACCGCCCGGACGTGCCGTACAAGGAGACGATCCGCCGCCCGGTCAGCCAGCACGCGCGCCACAAGAAGCAATCCGGTGGGCACGGCCAGTTCGGCGACGTCCACGTCGACATCAAGCCGCTGCCGCGCGGCGGCGGATTCGTGTTCCAGGATCGCATCGTCGGCGGTGCGGTGCCGCGTCAGTTCATCCCTTCGGTCGAGATCGGCATCAGGGACTATCTTCAGCGCGGGCCGCTCGGCTTCAACGTGGTGGATGTCGAGGTGGCGTTGACCGATGGCCAGTACCACTCGGTCGACAGCTCGGACATGGCGTTCCGCACCGCCGGGCGCCTCGCCATGTCGGAGGGGATGCCCAAATGCGATCCCGTCCTGCTCGAGCCCATCCTCAAGGTGACGATCTCGGCGCCGACCGAGTTCACCGCCAACGTGCAGCGCCTCATCACCGGCCGGCGTGGTCAGATCCTCAGCTTCCAGCCCAAGGACGGCTGGCGCGGCTGGGACGAAACGGCGGCCTACATTCCGCAGAAGGAAGTCTCTGACCTGATCGTCGAGCTGCGTTCGCTCACCGTCGGCGTCGGCACCTTCGAGTGGCAGTTCGACCATCTGCAGGAGTTGACCGGCCGGCTCGCCGACGAGATCGTCCAGAAGCGCCACCAGCCGGCGGCCGCCTCCTAGCGCGGTCCGTCGCACCCATTCTCAGGGCGACGCGTTCCGCTTCAGCAGAAGCAGTCCGGGTAAGCCGATCGCCGCGATGGCAGCGCCTGCGAAGAAAGCCGCGGGCGCCCCGTAGCCGTCCCAAAGCCAGCCGGCAAGCACGCTCGCCGCGAGAAGGGCGAGGCCGCTCACCAAATTGAAGACGCCGAATGCGGTGCCGCGCAGAGAGGCTGGCGCCGAATCGGCGACGAGGGCCGCGAGCAACCCCTGGGTAAGGCCCATATGCAGTCCCCAAAGCGCGCCGCCCCAGAGGACATCGACGACATCGCCGGCCAGCGCCAGCACGAGATCGGCGCCGATGAGGACAGCGAATCCCACAGCGACAAGCCCACGCCGCCCCAGCCGATCCGAGAGCCTCCCCGCGGGATAGGCGGATGCGGCATAGACGATGCTCATCACGACCATGACGAGGGGCACGAAACCGGCGGAGAGGCCGACGCTCTCCGCCCTGAGGATGAGAAACGCCTCGCTGAAACGCGCAAGCGTCAACACGCCGCCGATCCCGGCGACCAGCCAGAAGGCCAGGCCGAGGGCCTTGAGATTGCCCGCGCGAATGGGCGTGCGAAAGGCGCTGCTCGCGCGCGGCTTCGCGGGCTCATGCACGGCCGCGATCAGGACCGACACCGAGACGACCGCGGGAATAACCGCCACCCAGAACACGGCGCGGATGTCGTCCGCGAGGAGCGCCATGAAGGCGATGGCCAAAGCGGGGCCGGCCACGGCGCCGACAGTGTCGAGCGACTGGCGCAGACCATAGCTCGCCCCGCGCAATTCGGGCGGGGCGAGATCGCCGACGAGCGCGTCGCGCGGTGCACCGCGGATGCCCTTGCCGAGCCGATCGAGGAATCGCGCGGCGAGCACGAGCGAGACAGAGCCCGCCAGCGGGAACAGCGGCTTCGTCAGAGCCGCGATGCCGTAGCCGATCACCGCCAACGGCTTGCGCCGTCCGACATAGTCGCTGATGGCGCCGGAGAAGACCTTGGCGATGGAGGCGGTCGCCTCGGCCACGCCCTCGATGAGGCCGACGGTCGCCACGCTCGTGCCGAGGACCGTGACGAGGAAAATCGGCATCAGGCTGTGGATGAGCTCCGAGGACGCATCCATGAACAGGCTGGTGAAGCCGAGCGCCCAGATGCCCGACGGGATGGCGCGGACCGAGGTCTGGCCGCTCATGGCGCGGTCGTCACGGCCGGCCGGTCGGGGCGGCAATACTTCTGGGCCAGCACCGTCGGCACGATCCCGGTCAGGATGACGGCGCTCAGCAGCACGGCGTATTGCGTCCCGTCGATGAACTGATTGGCGACCCCGAACAGCAGGACGATGTTCCCGAAGGTGAGCCCCGTCGACAGCAGCAAGCTGAGATAGGTCCGTTCGCGCCCGTCATGGCCGAACGCCGCCGCGATGGGAAGGACCCCGGCCGCCTTGAACGCGATCTTGAGTCCCGCGAAGAGAAGAATGAGCGGTGCCGCCGCACCGAGTGCCCGAAAGTCCATCAGCGCGCCCGCCTTGAGAAAGAAGAACGGCGTCAAGAGCCCGAAGGTGATCGCGCGTACCCTGAGATTGAGTTCGCGGTCCCGGGCGAAGAGCGGTGCCAGGGCGAGACCAAGAAGATAGGCGGGCAGCACCGCTTCACTGTGGGCAAGACCGGCGATGCCGCCGAGCGCCAAGAGGACCAAGGCGAGAAACCGGAACTGCGGGTCGCTGATGCTGCGCGCGACGCGCGGCGCCGACCAACGGGCGAGACGCGGCACCGCCCACATCGCGAGCGCGGTCGCAGCACCCAACACGACGAGCGTTTCATCGAACCGCGAGAACAACAGGCCCAGGACGACGATCATGCAGAGATTGGTGATGAAACTCCCCGCGAGAATCGTTTGACCGATCTTCGTCTTGTTGAGTCCGCCTTCGATCAGGACCGTGTAGATGATCGCGACCGAGGTCTCGGAAAGGGCGAGCCCCGCGATGTGCGAGGCGGGCCACGTC
>JBGPGW010000305.1:0-4133 GCA_041484095.1 Alphaproteobacteria bacterium
ACACAACGGCGCATCTTGGGCGCATCTTGGCCGCCGCGGCTGCTGTCCGCCCGATATTCCCTATGCTAATAAGATCACTCCACGACGCCGCCAGCAATGCGAACCACGGTGGGCGCAAAGGGTATCGAGCGGCTCGCGGCCTAACCCGCATCAACGTCACAGGAGCGACCGCGTGACACAGATTCCCTCCCGCATGCGCGTGGTCGTGACGACGGGCCATGGCGGGCTCGATAAGCTCGTCTATCGCGAGACCGTACCCGTACCCGCACCCGGGCCCGGCCAGGTCCTGATCGAGATCGGCGCGGTGAAGCCGCTCCTGGAGCGCGGCTATCCGCTCGCGAAGCTCCCTGAGGCGCCAGCGGATTTCATGAAGAAGGCGCATATGGGCAATCTGGTCATCACGGTCAAGGCGGGCTGAAATCGGCCAGGCACGATCGGGAACCCGCCGGCGCTAGAACGGCCTCGCGCTTTTCATCCGCGGATCACGTCGGCTTCCGCAGCACCTCCCGTTCGGACCTCAAGATCTGAGGTTTGCCGCGATCCAGTCGGCAAATGCCGTCATGAACTGTTGGAGAAACTTGCGCGTGCCGTCATTCGAAAGCTGCCCCTTCTCGTCGAAGAGCTTGTCGGCACCGCCGAGATAGGCCTCCGGCTGCTGCAGGACCGGCACGTTGAGGAACACGAGCGACTGGCGGAGGTGATGATTCGCGCCGAACCCGCCGATCGCCCCCGGCGAGGCGGTGACGATCGCCCCCGGCTTGCCGTTCCACGCGCTCTTGCCGTAAGGCCGCGACGCGACATCCAAGGCATTTTTCAATGCGGCGGGAACCGATCGATTGTGCTCCGGCGTCACGAAAAGAACGGCATCGGCCGCCTTGATGCGTTCGCGGAACGTCGTCCATGGCGCCGGTGGATTTTCGTCTGAATCCTGGTTGTAGAGAGGCAGCTGGCCGATCTCGACGAAGCTCAGCGTCAACGAAGGAGGCGCCAGCGCGATGAGGGCGCGCGCCACTTTGCGATTGATCGAATCCGTCCGAAGGCTTCCGACGACGACAGCGACATCGCGGACTGCAGCCATGGCAAATCTCCTTGAATAGGGGGCGAGAAAGCATCAAAGGCCGCCTGGCGGGGGATTCCGGCCATGGCCCGGGACCTGAACACTCTGACACTTGCGAGGCGCCACGCGGCGTGGCCGAATACTGCATAGTATCTAGCCTTGTGGCGGCCGCGAGCAAGCGGGCCGGGGACGGCTGGAATTGCGGCCGCACTCGCGTACAATCCGCCCATAACCGGGGGCGGAACCCATGCACAGCTTTCCCACCTCCCACGTCACGAAGTTCAAGGCCTTCCCGCGCGCGCATGACGTGCTGCCACGGCGCGATCCGCGCCGCGCGCCGCCGGTCGACCCGTCCGATGTCCCCGAAGACTTGCGGAGCGTCCCGGGCTCGCCGCGCGACAAGGCGCAGGAGAATTTCTTCGGCCGTCACTTCCCCGAGCCCAACTTCAAGTTGGGGCAGTTGACCCAGACCTACCACAAGGTGGTCGAGGCAACGCCCGGCAAGGTGGGCGAGACCTATCGCATCCTCGTCGAGAAATACGGCGACCTCATCCCGCGCGTGAACGAGACGGCCTATCGCTACCACGAGCTGCCCGCGGCGCCGGCGGCCGATCCCGCGCCCGACTTCACGGATGCGATTCGCGCGAGGGCGAAGGAGGCCGGCATCGACCTCGTCGGGTTCACGCGCTTCGACCGGAAATACGTGACAGCCGAGACGAAGGACATGGCGCGGTTCAAGAACGCGATCGTCCTCTGCCGCGCCTTCGATTGGGAGACGACGCACCGCGTGCCGAGCGTCGACTGGGACGTCCATTCCTACGACACGAGCCTCGCGCTCACGCTCGCAGCGCTTGAAGTCGCGTCCTTCATCCGCTCGAAAGGCTACCGCGTGCAGTTCATCGCGGGCACGGGATTGCCGGGCGAGAAGATGATCGCGCCCATCCTGCCCTATGCGATCGAAGCGGGGCTCGGCCAGATGGGTGCCAACGGCACGATGCTGACGCCCGAATTCGGCAGCCGCGTGCGCGTCATGGGCCTTTCGACCGACGCGCCGGTCGCCCACGGCAAGCCCGTCGATCTCGGCGTCAACATCCTCTGCGAGAAGTGCCAGGTCTGCGTCAATCGCTGCCCGGGGCGCGCGCTCTCGAAGATCAAGGTCAATTGGCACGGCGTCACGAAGTACAAGATCGTCGCCGACCGGTGCCTGCCGATCCTGCGCTTCGCCGAATGCAACGTCTGCACCAAGGTCTGCCCCGTCCACCACTACGGTCTCAAGGCCGTGCTCGATCACTACCGCGAGACGGATGGCGAGATTCTCGGCAAGGGAACGCCGTCGCTCGAGACTTACACCCTGTTCGAGAAGGGCCGGTTCGGGCCGGGCGAGCTGCCGCATTTCGACGTGAAGGAGGGGGGCAAGGGCCTTCTCCGCATGGCGAAGGAACTCGACCTCCTCTAGGGCCGCCCGACCGCCTCGCCCTGCCGAGCCATGCGGCCGGGCAATGGCGCCATGCGCGGACCGGGTCCGGGCCGCCGCGTATGTGGCCTTGCCCTCCGCCGCCTTGTATAAGGCGCGCCATGACCGACACCGCCCTCGCGACGCAACGCGCCGTTCGCGTCGCCCTCCTTCTCCTTCTGCTCAGCACCCTCTCCGTCGGCATCTCCGGGACCTTCGTCCGCCTGTCGGAGACGGGACCGACCGCGACCGCCTTCTGGCGCATGGCGCTTGCGATCGCGCCGATGTGGGCGCTGATGGCGTTCGAGGCGCGGCGCGCGATTGGGCCGCCCGCGCGCCCGAGCGGGGGCTGGGATTATTTCCTTCTTGCGGCGGCCGGAATCGTGTTCGGCATCGAGATGGGCGTGTGGCATGTCGGGCTCATGCTGACCTCGGTCGCGAACGCGACGCTTCTCAGCAATTGCTCGCCGCTCCTCGTGGCGCTCGGCACCTGGCTCGTCCTGCGCCAGCCCCTCTCCCGCACCTTTCTCGCCGGCATGGCGATCGCCATGGGCGGGGCCGCGGTGCTGATGGGCCAAGATTTCAACCTCGGCGTCGACTACGTGATCGGCGACTCGCTGGCCGTGGTCGCGGCGATGCTGTGGGGCCTCTACATCCTGATCGTCGCGCGCCTCCGGGCGCGCTTCGGCGCACCCATCATCATGACCTGGACCTGCGTCTTTGCCTCGCTCGCCCTTCTGCCGATTCCCTTCATCCTCGGCGAGCGGTTCCTGCCGTCGAGCCTTGCCGGCTGGGCGATCGTTCTCTCCCTCGCGCTCGTCTGCCAGGCCGGCGGGCAGACGCTGCTCACCTCGGCACTCGCGCATTTGCCGGCGACATTCTCCTCGGTCGCGTTCCTCATGGTGCCGTTCAACGCGGCGCTCATCGCATGGCTCGTGCTGGGCGAGCCCGTGCGCCCGCTCCAGGCGCTCGGCGCGATCGTCGTTCTCGCGGGCGTGGTCGTCGCGCGGCGCGGCACGCGATGACCGCGATCCCAAGGCGCGCGGCACCGGACGACGCCCAGCGCCTCGCCTTCGGCCTTCTCGTCGCGGCCGGGATCGGCATCGGCTTTTCCGGAATCTTCGTCCGCTTGGCCGAGGTGGGACCCACGGCGTCGGCATTCTGGCGCATGGCCATCGCACTTCCGCCGCTCGCCCTCTGGATGATGCAGGAGCGCGCGCACCGCGCGGCGCCGCGCCTGTCGCTCCACGACCGCGGCGTTCTCACGCTCGCCGGCCTGCTCTACGCGACTGAGCTCTTCCTCTGGCACTGGTCGCTCGGCTGGACGTCCGTCGCGAACGCGACCGTGATCGCCAACATCTATCCCGTGTTCGTGACGCTCGGCGCCTGGGTGCTGTTCCGTCAGCGCACGACCGCCCGTTTCCTTCTCGGCCTCGCCGTCGCCATCGCCGGCATGATCGTGCTGATCGGCGACAAGCTGCGCCTCGGCGGCGGGGGACTCGCGGGCGAGGCGCTCTGCATCGCCACCGCCGTGTTCTACGGCAGCTATTTCCTAGTCGTCGTACGGCTGCGCAGGGCGCATTCGGTTGCGACGGTCATGACCTGGGGCGCCGGCGTCGCGGC
>JBGPGW010000306.1:0-4121 GCA_041484095.1 Alphaproteobacteria bacterium
CTTGCGAAATAGGCCTTGTACCAGCGGAGCGACACACCGGGCGGCGGAAAGGTCAGGAATCGCGAATCGGAGAATGACATCGGGATGACGATCAGCACCGGCACGATGAGAAAGAGAAGAACCATCCCGCCGGTGAGGTAGAGCCACATGCGCTGGCGATGCGTGACCAGTGTTTCCGTCTTGGCGCGGCCGCCCATCAGCGTCCTCCGAACACGCGTTCGACCGCGAAAAAGCGGTTGAGAACGGCGAAGGCCGCGAACACCAGGACCAAGAGGATGATGGCGACGGAGCTTGCGGCACCCCATTGGAAATAGAGCTCGACGTTGCGTTGCACCAGCATCGAGATCATCACGACCCGGCCCCCGCCGAGAAGTTCGGGCGTGACGTAGAACCCGAGGCAAATGACGAAGACAAGGATAGTTCCGGCGAACAAGCCCGGACGGGACAGCGGGAAGAAGACGCGCCAGAAGGCGTAGCGCGGCGTCCCGCCGAGATTGGCGGCCGCGCGCATGAGTTCGGGATCGATGCCGCGCATGGCGGCATAGAGCGGCAGAATCATGAACGGCAACATGATGTGAAGCATGCCGATCGTCGTGCCGGTCACGTTGTGGACGAATGCGACGGGCTGGTCGATGACGCCGAGATCCATGAGCGTGGTGTTGACTACGCCGCGCCGCTGGAGCAGCACCATCCATGCATAGGTCCGCACGAGCAGGCTGGTCCAAAACGGCACCACGACGAGGGCCAGGCCGAGCGCGGCCCATCGCCGATCGAGCTGGCTCAAGAGGTAGCTCAGGGGGTAGCCAAGGAGGATCGCGAGCCCCGTGACGATGCCGCTGATCTCGAAGGTCAGGAGAAAGCTCCGGTAGTAGCTCGCGTCCTCGAAGACCCGGCGGTAATGCTCCGGGGTCAGTCCTTGGGCGTTCACGATCGATTGCCAGGCCAGCCAGCCGAGGGGCACGAGGAGAAGGAACCCGATGAGCGCAAGCGCCGGAACGACGAGCCCGAGAAGGCGGTTTCGCTCACGCCGCGCATCGCGCGCGATCCGCGGCTCTTGGCCTCCCGCCGTCTGCTCACGCCGCGCTGCGCCGCCTGCCATGGCTCATCCTCTCCCCTGACGCGCGCCCGGGCCGGGTGGCGCGCTCGCCTTGCGGGCTATCGTGTTCGAGAGCGGTGCAATTGTCACGAGGTCGTTGACGGGCGCTCGCGCTTCGAGATCGCGGCCTATTCGCCGAGCGGGCGAACCTCGACCGGCATGGTGGTGAGCTTGGCCGCGACCCGGCAGCGGCGGCGGATCGGCCACCACTCGTAAAGCAGGATCTCGATCGGCCGCCACATCGCGACCCATCCCGTGATCAGCAGGCCTTCCGCGACGACATGCGCGATGGAGCTGTCGTCGAAGGCCAGCACGATCTGCCGCAGGCTGAGGCACGCCAGGAGAAACGCGATGGCGATGAGAAGGGTGAGGCGCCCCTGCCGCAAGAGAAACGTCAGGTCGCGCGACGTCACGCGAAGGCGGTACGCGAAATAGTTGTGGATGGAGCGCGCGAGGTCGCTGGCTTCCTCCATTTCCTCGCGCGGCAGATAGAAGACGAGCTTTAGGGGCATATCGATCGCAAACTCGCGCACGGAATCGACGATGTAGGATTCGGCCTCGCGGTCCAGATCCTTCTCGGGGAATGGTGCGGGGTCGAGCGAGTTGAAGAGCTGGCGCACGCTGTTGAGACGCATCTCGATCAGCGTGACGCCGTCCTCGCGCCGGTAGTCCGTGACATGCTCTTGTCGCGTCGCCATGGAGATCGCGCGCCTCGCTGTCCCGCTTATGCTCGGCCTGATGGCCTCGCGGGCATTGTCGTCCGGCGCCGAGGCACCCCGCAACGATTCTCGTCCTTCTAGTGCGTGTGATCCCGATGGGTGCGCGCGAAGGCGGCCTTCTGCTCCGGCGTCGCCTCCGTCTGGTGCTTCGCCTTCCACTCGGCATAGGGCATGCCGTAGATGAGCTCGCGCGCCTTCGCCTCGTCGAGCGCCACGCCGCGTTCGTCGGCCGCCGCCTTGTACCACTTGGAGAGACAATTCCGGCAGAAGCCGGCGAGGTTCATGAGGTCGATGTTCTGCACCTCCGGACGGGCGCGGAGGTGTTCGACGAGGCGGCGGAAGGCGGCGGCCTCGAGCTCGGTTCGCGTCGTGTCGTCCATGGTCGGGCTCCCGGGGGTCTGCTCACCCCGTGATGTGGGTCGCGACACCTGTCCCTGTCAACCCGCCTCAGAACCGCTCGACGCGCCGCACCGACGAATCCGCCAGAATCGGCGTCAAGACGTCGACCAGGCGCGCGCCCCAGCGCGCCACGTCCTCGGCCGAGCGGACGAGGTCGTCGCGGAGCTCGATGAGCGCATGCGGCAGGCCGCGCGCGGCGGCATGCGTCTCCGTCGTGTAGCCGTACTCGTCGCGGCCGGAATACGGCAAATTGTCGCCCACGACCACCCCGTCGATCCGCCCGAGCGCTTCGATGAGCGGCAGAGGGATGCGCGGATCGCGGTTCCACAGGATGCCGACTTGCCAGGGCCGCGCGACGCCCTTGTAGACGGGGGTGAAGCTGTGGATGGAGAGGATCGCGGGCACGACGCCCCGCGCCGCAAAGCGATCGAGCAGGTCCACGATGCAGCGATGGTAGGGATGGAAGCATGCCTCCGCGCGCGCCCTCGCCTCCTCCTGTGCGATCGAGCGATTGCGGGGAACGACCGTGGTCTCGCTGATGAGCGGGATCGAGGTCGGATCGTCGAGCGCGCGGTTGCAGTCGATCACGAGGCGCGAATAGCCCGCGAGCGCCAGCGGCGCATCGAGCCGGCGCGCGAGATCGCGCGCGAGATCGGCGGCACCATTGTCCCACGCGATGTGGCGCGCGCGATCGGCGTCGCCGAGGCCGAGCCCGTCGAGCGCCCTCGGCACCGCGCGGCTCGCGTGATCGCAGAGGACGAGGACCGGCGCCGCGCCGCCCGCATTGACGAGCTCGAAGGGCGGCGGATCGTCGGGGCCGAGCAAGGGTCTCGCTAAGGACGGGCTGCTGCGCGCGGTGTCGGGCATGGCGGCGGACTATAGCGAAAATCGCCTTGCCGGAAAGTAAAGAGGCGCGCGCTCGACGGGTTCAGGAGGAGGCAAGAGCCGCCTCATGCTGAGCCTGTCGAAGCATGAGGCGTCCTGTCACACCGCCCTCGTCCTGAGCCCGTCGAAGGACGAGGTCTTCAGCGGAGCGAGAGGCGCCGTTCTTTGCCTCGCACCGACCCCCTCCCCACCCTCCCCCTTGCAGGGGGAGGTAAAGAAAACATATGAGCCCTCCCCCGTGCGGGGGGAGGGACAAACGCGCTGTCGGCGCGCGAGCAGGTGGGGGTCGTGACCCACCGCGTTCTGGGCGCACCGGTCTCGTCGGCGCGCGCCTCTCACACCCGCCGGTCGCGGCCGGCCCAGTAGCGGTCGCGCAGCGCGCGCTTCAGGATCTTGCCGTTGGCGTTCTTGGGCAGCTCCGGCAGAAACTCGACCGATTGCGGCTTCTTGTAGGACGCCATGCGCGCGCGGCAATGCTCGATGAGCTCCTCGGCCGAGGCCTGGTGCCCCTCGCGCAGCACGACGAGCGCCTTCACCGCCTCGCCCCATTTCTCGTCCGGCACGCCGATGACACTGACCTCGCGCACGGCGGGATGGGTCAGCACCACCTCCTCCACCTCGCGCGGATAGATGTTGGAGCCGCCGCTGATGATGAGGTCTTTCTTGCGGTCGGTGATGTAGAGATAGCCGTCCTCGTCGAGGTATCCAATGTCGCCGGTATGGAGCCAGCCACCGCGGAGCGTCTCGGCCGTCGCCTCCGGGCGATTCCAATAGCCGCGCATGACGAGATCGCCGCCGACGACGATCTCCCCCATCGCGCCGGCCGGCACGGGCCTGTCGTCCTCGCCGACGACGCGGACGCGCACGGACGGCGGCTCGCGGCCGGCGGAAGCGAGGCGCTTCAGCTTCACGGGATCATCGCCCGTGAGGTGCTCGGCCTTCGGCAGGGTCGTGATGGTCATGGGCGCCTCCGCCTGGCCGAAGATCTGCACGAAGACGTTGCCGAAGGCGGCCATCGCCTC
>JBGPGW010000307.1:0-4119 GCA_041484095.1 Alphaproteobacteria bacterium
CCGAAGGACTTGTCGAGCACCACGTTGCGGCCCTTGGGGCCAAGCGTCACCTTGACGGCATCGGCCAAAATATCGACGCCGCGGAGCATGCGCTCCCGCGAGTCGGCCGAAAATTTGACGTCCTTAGCTGCCATAGCTTCCGATCCTCTTTCCTTAGGCCGCTTTCTTCGTCGACTTCGCGGCGCCTTCGATGACGCCCATGATGTCGGACTCCTTCATGATCAACAGATCCTTGCCGTCGATCTTGACCTCGTTTCCGGACCACTTGCCGAACAACACGCGGTCGCCGACCTTCACATCGAGCGATACGACCTCGCCCTTCTCGTTCCGGGCGCCCGGACCGACCGCGATGATCTCGCCCTCCATGGGCTTCTCCTGTGCAGTGTCCGGAATGATGATGCCGCCGGCGGTCTTTTCTTCCTGCTCGATCCGACGGACCACGACGCGGTCGTGCAACGGACGGAATTTCATGGTTGCCTCACCTTTCCTCGATTGGTTGAAACCCTCGGGGGCGGGGGAAAAATCCCGCCTGTTAGCACTCGCCCGATTCGAGTGCTATCTAGAGGCGGGCCGTGACCTTGTCAAGGCGCGGCCGATAAGGCCGGCGACAAAATTACGTGTTGTTTTTCAATAGCTTGAATACAATAAGGGTATAGGATTCAACCCGCGTCACATGAAGGCCATATTCATCCCCCTATATTTCACTCGAAGCTCGTCGTGGCGCGCCGGCCCCGGCGCCTGCCGCCTGTTCAGAGCGAACAAAGGAGACCGCCCGTGAAGCCCCAACGGATAGCCTCTGCGGCTTTCGCCCTCGTGCTGTGTGCCATGGCGCCCCTGGCCGCGGCACCTCAGCAACCCGTTCAAATGCCGACAGGCGTTGCCACGCTCGCTCCGCTCATCAAAGAGGTGGCCCCTGCGGTCGTGAACATCGCGGTCAAGTCCAAGCAGCCCGTCGAGGACAATCCTCTTCTCAAGGATCCCTTTCTTCGCCGGTTTTTCGAACTGCCCAATCAGCCCGCCGAGCAGCAGACCCAGTCGGTCGGCTCGGGCGTGATCGTCGATGCCAAAAAGGGCTACATCCTGACCAACCACCATGTCATCAACAACGCGACCGAGATCATCATCACGCTCAGGGATCAGAGACAGCTGAAGGCGAAGCTGGTCGGCAGCGATCCCGAGACGGATATCGCGGTCCTCCAAGTGGCCCCGGAAAACCTGACCCAGGTCGCATTCGGCGATTCCGAAAAGATCGAGGTCGGCGACTTCGTGGTGGCCATCGGCAATCCGTTCGGCCTCGGCCAGACCGTGACGATGGGGATCGTCTCCGCGCTCGGGCGGAGCGGGCTCGGCATCGAGGGCTATGAGGATTTCATCCAGACCGACGCATCGATCAATCCCGGCAATTCCGGCGGCGCCCTGCTGACGCTCAAGGGCGAAGTCGTCGGCATCAACACCGCGATCATCGGTCCCGCCGGCGGCAACATCGGAATCGGATTTGCGGTGCCGATCAACATGGCGCGCTCGATGATGGATCAGATTCTGACGCATGGCGAAGTCAGCCGCGGCCGGATCGGCGTCGCCGTGCAGGATCTGACGCCGGACATCGCGCAGGCGCTCAAGCTCGACAAGACCACGGGCGCGCTCGTCAACCGGGTCGAACCCAACTCGCCGGCCGAGAAGGCCGGTCTCAAGGCCGGCGACATCGTCACCGCAATCGGCGGCAAGCCTGTCCGCGGCGGCGCGGATCTCCGCAACCGCATCGGCCTCCTCCGTGTCGGCGACAAGACCGAGCTCCAGGTGGTGCACGAGAAATCCATCAAGACGGTCTACATCCAGATCGGCCAGCGCGAACAGCAGAAGGCCGAGGCGACGGAGGGCATTCCGCGGCTCGCAGGCGCGACCTTCAGCGCGGTCGAGCGGAGCGCGCAGCCCAATCGTCCGAAAGGTGTCGTGGTGGCCAGTGTGGAGCCGAACAGTCCCGCTGCCGGCAACGGCCTTCGTGCCGGCGACGTCATCATGGCCGTCAACCGTCAACAGGTCGAAACAGTCGATGCCTTGACCAAGGCAGCCAAGGCCGCACGCGGCCCGCTTGCGCTCAACATCCTGCGCGGCGAAAGCCGGATTGTGCTGATCGTCCAGTAGCGGGAGCCGGTTTCGTCCGGCCTCAAGTCTCGTTATGGTCATCGCCGCGGGGCGCACCCCCGCGGCGAACCGCTTTAGGGAACCTGCCCATGACGAATGAACCCGTCCCTCCGGCGCGAACCGCGTTCGAGCGCGATGGCCACTACGGGCCGGTGCCGGTGTTGAACGCCCGGGAGGTTGAATACTATCGCGGCCGGCTCGAAGATTTCGAACGGCGCTATCCCGACGATCGCCGCAAGATCAAGACCAAGGCCCACATGCTGTGTCCGTGGGTCGATGCGATCGCGCGCCATCCGCGCATCCTCGATGCGTTCGAGGCGATCATCGGCCCCGATATCCTCTGCTACAGCATGGCGTTTCGCGTGAAGGAGCCGGATCGGCGCACCTTCGCGGGCTGGCATCAGGACAGCGCCTATCTGCGGATCCGGCCGACCCTCGTCCTTGCGGCACTGGCTCTTTCACCCTGCAGCGTGGAGCAAGGCTGCCTTGCCGTCATCCCCGGCACGCACAAGGGCCCGGTGCTGCCGCATACCGAATCGGCGAACGAGGACAGCATCCTTGCGCGCGGCCAATCGATCACGGCCGAGCTCGACACGAATCGTGCGGTCGACCTGGCCTTGAAGCCGGGCGAGCTTGCGTTTTTCCACTTCAACGTCGTCCACGGCTCACGCCCGAACCTGTCGAACGATCGGCGCATCATGCTGCTCGTCGAGATGATGCCGACGAGCGCGCGGCAGGAGGACGGCCGCGAATCGGCCATGCTCATGCGCGGGGTGGACCGCTTCGGCCACTTCGAACGCGACCGGCCGGCCGAGGTCGAGTGCGGGACCGCGGAACGTGCGGCATGGCAGGAGGCCGTCTCGCTTCGCGCGAAGACCCTGTTCGACGGCAGCGAACTTCGCGTCAGCGAGGCCTATGGCGGTGCGGCCCGGAGCGCTTGAAGGCGCCTACCCTCAGGCCGTCCAGATATCGAACGTGCCGGGCGGCGGCCGCGGATAGTCGCGGTCGAGCGCCTCGATATCCTCGGCCGACAGGCGGATGTCGACGGCGCGGACGTTCTCGCGGACATGGGCCGGATTGGACGCCTTGGGAATCGTCACCACATTCGGGTCGCGAAGCGTCCACGCCAAGGCGATGCACATGGGCGAGACGCCATGGCGGCGCGCGACCTCCGCCAGGCCCGGCCGCGGCTTCAAGAAACCTTCCTCGAGCGGCGTGTACGCCATCACGGCGATGTCATGCTTCGCGTGCCAGGTGCCAAGACCGTTATCGAGCGAACGGCGCGCAAGGCTGTAGCGAAGCTGGTTGGCCGCGACCTCCGGCCCGTGAGGCATCGCCTCCGAGCGCTCCATATCCGGCCGGTCGAAATTGCTGAGCCCGAAATGGCGGATCTTGCCGGCCTGTTTCAGGCGGTGAAGCGCCTCGAGCGTTTCCTCGTGCGGGTAGGGCCCGCCCCGGTTGTGAAGAAGATAGAGATCGATCCACTCGGTACGCATGCGCTTCAAGCTGGCCTCCGCGGCGCGCACCGTGCCATCGCGCGAGGCATTGGTCTGGTGCACCTTGCTCACGATGAACACCGCATCGCGCCGCCCGGCGACCGCTTCGCCCGTCACCTCCTCCGCACCCCCTGAGGCGTAGATTTCCGCGGTGTCGATCAGCGTCATGCCGAGATCGAGCCCGAGCCGGAGCGCCGCGACTTCGTCCTTCCGCCGGGCGGGATCGTCGCCCATCTTCCAGGTGCCAAGCCCCAACGCCGGCATCGTGCAGCCGCCGCGCGCGCGAACCATCCGCATCGTCATCCCGTCCTCCCTGCCCGCTCCCGCTCAGCGGACCGTGTCACTTGCGCGCCGATTCAATCGCCGCCCAGACCTTGGCCGGCGTCGCCGGCAGCTCGACGTGCCGCACGCCGAGATGCCATAGCGCATCCACCACGGCATTGGCGAGGGCCGGAACCGCCCCGATGGTGCCGCTTTCGCC
>JBGPGW010000308.1:0-4089 GCA_041484095.1 Alphaproteobacteria bacterium
CATCGCCAGCGACTTGCCCACGGCGCGCGTCAAGCGCTGCGTGCCGCCGGCGCCGGGGATGATGCCGAGATTGATTTCCGGCTGGCCGAAGCGCGCGCTCTCCCCGGCGACGATGATGTCGGCATGCATCGCGAGCTCGCATCCCCCGCCGAGGGCGAAGCCGTTGACGGCCGCGATGAGCGGTTTCGGAAACTGCCGCAGCGCCTGCCAATAGCCGACCCGCCGGTCGAGACGCAGGACCTCAACGAAGGTCAGGTCGGCCATCTCGTTGATGTCGGCGCCGGCGGCGAACGCCCGATCGCTGCCGGTCAGCACCACGGCGCGGATCGCCTCGTCCTCGCGCGCACGCAGCAGGGCCGCGACCAGCTCCTCGAGGAGCCGGGATCGGAGCGCGTTCAGCACTTTGGGACGATTGAGGCGGATGAGCTCGATGCCGGGCTTCGGCTGCTCGACGATGATATCGCTATAGTCGGTCACGATCTGCCTCCCGCCGGGACCGCGTCGACGCAGACCGGCCGGCCGCGGGGCAAGGTCGTACAGATGCCGGGGCGTGTCAATCAGGCCGGGGCGATCGGGTGGTCTCGCAGGTGTGCGAGGCGTTTGCGGTCAGGCCGAGGCTTGTTTGGAGACGGAGGACCGCAGCCCGAGCCGGCAAACGATGGCGAGCATGCCGAGATAGACCAGGACCTGCGTGGCGCTCGGCTGTGAGACGTAGCCGAAGATCGAATGCGCGAGGTGACCGGCCGTCGAGCCGTCGTCGAGAATCATGGACATGTCCCACACCGGATCAAGGAGCGCCGGAAGCCAGCCGCTCGAGACCAGCAGCGCCGCCGCTTGCGCCGCGAGACCCGCGGCGAGAAAGGCCAGCAGGACCGTGATGATCGTGAACACCGCGCGGAGCCGCGTCCACATGACGCCGCCGTAAAGCAAGGCGCCGACGGCGATCCCCATGGCGATCCCGATCGCGAACCCGCCCACGATATCGGCCAAGGAGATGGTGCCGGACAGCCGGAGCGCTGAAAGAAAGACGACGAGTTCCGAACCGTCGCGCAAGACCGATACGGCGATCGTCGTCGCGAAGAAATAGAGCGGCGCTTCCCCGGCGCGGATGCGTGCGCCGGTTCGCCGCACCAAAATCGCGACCTCGCCGCCATGCCGGCGCATCCAGGCGATCGTCCAAGCCACGATGCCGGCGGTGAGGTACAGGACCCCCGCGTTGAAGAGATCCTGCCCCTGGCCGGCGAATGAGTCGGAGATGGCGTCGGCGAACAT
The DNA here is from genome assembly GCA_041484095.1 of Alphaproteobacteria bacterium. GTDB lineage: Bacteria > Pseudomonadota > Alphaproteobacteria > CADEGL01 > CADEGL01 > JBGPGW01. The sequence goes on from JBGPGW010000308.1 coordinate 1,273, forward strand.
CGCAACGAGCCCCGATCCGGCGGCGCCGACGGCGAGCCCGATGCCGAGCCACAGCCACCGGCCGGCGATGCCGCTGGTCGCCGCGAGCAGGAGCGCCACGACGATCGCGACTTCGAGCGCCTCCCGGAAGACGATGATGGCGGTCTCGATCATTTGACGATCAGTTGGCCCTGTGCTGTCTCGGGATGAAATTCTCCGAAGAACTTGTAGTTGCGGTTGGCCAGGAGCGGCCGCACGCGGAACTCAGCCGTCTGACCCGGCCGAATCACGCGCTCGATCTTGAGTCCCACGCTCTCGAATTCCTCGGGCGTCGAATCGGCATTGATCACCACCAGTTTGATCTCCTGTCCCGCCGGCACCTCGATCCGATCCGGTTCGAACCGGTGGTCGCGAATGGTGAGCCGCACTTCCAACGGCTCCGCGCCGCGTGCGGCGTCCGCAAGTGACCATGCACCCGCGAGAGCGAGTGCGATCCACAAACCGATCATGCGCATGGGCCCGTTCCTTATCTCAATCCGTGTCTTCATCTCAATCCGTGTTTTCCGCCTGACGGCCCGCGCGCCGCGCACAGTTTCTTTGAAAGTCCTTGCATTATCGCCTTTTTCTTTTCAGAATGCAAATAGTAATGACTTGCATTCGCATTTAGGAAAAGAAACATGACCCATTTTCGAACATGCCTGGTTCTGGCGGGGGCTGCGGCCGGGTTCGTCGCGGCAATCGCCACGACATCGGCCTCGACGCTGCATTTAGGGCTTCTGGAGCAGGGCTCGGGCGCGAAACTGGCATCGGCGGACGTCTCGATATGCCGGGGAATGCGCGCGGAGCAACGGTCCCGGGTGGTGCAAGCGGCGACTGCGGGCGGGTATGAGCGGTCCGGCCTTCTCCTGGCCGATGCGAGCTCCGGGGCGGCCAGCGCGGATGACGATCTGGACCTGTTCGAGAAGCTGGGCCTCATGGAGGGGCATCTCATCATCGGCAAGGCGCTTCTCGATGCGAACATGCAGAGGGACGCGCTGCCGCATTTCGGTCATCCCGTTCGCGAGCTCTACGACTACCTGAAGCCGGTCTTCGCCGAACGAAAGTATCCCGCGTTCGAGAAGGAGTTGCAGGATCTCGAACGGCGCGCGAAGACGGCGCCGCGCGATCCCGCCACCACGACGGCCTACGACGACGTTCTCAAGAAGATCGACGGGCTGAGGAAGACGATTCCCGCCGAGACGTTGCGCTCGCGCGATTTCGTGATCCTCGGGATCGCGGTGATGGTCGAGGCCGCGGCCGGCGATCTCGGCGAATCGCTCGACAAGGGCCGGATCACCAACACGATGGAATATCACGACGCGATGGGATTCGCGCGCTACACGGACGCATTCGCCCGTGCGCAGTCGGACATCCTCGGGCCGCAGATGGCGGCAATCGCGAAGGAGACGCTATTCGTATTGAGCGCGTTCCCTTCGCTCGATCCGCCTTCGAAACCCGCTCGCAGTGTCTTGCAGGTGCGGGCCGCCGCGGACCGCGTGAAGGCACTCGCGCACTGACAGACCGGCGCCGGGTGCGCCGCGCCTGCGGCGATCGACGGCGCGTGCCGCCGCTCATCAACCCTCTTGCTCGATGGAACATGCCATGTGTGAAGTCTTGACGACGAACGATGCGGCGACGCTTGGCCGTGCGCTCGAACCGATTGCGACAATTCCAGGCCAGACCGGCTTCGCGGCGGCGATCGCTTCGGTGTGGGTCTCGTTCGGCGCCGTGCCGGCTGAAGCGGATGCGCTCCAGGGGACGATTCGGAGCCCGGTTCCGAGCGAAGTGCGGCAGGAAGAGATTCCCCCGCCACCCGTGGAGAACCAGGCCATATTCGGCGGCAAGTTGACCCTGACTTTGCAGAGCGATCAGACGCTCAACACCGTCTCGGGCGCGAAGCCCTTCAACAACCTCTACTCGGAGCCCGAACTCGAATGGTACGCGAATTTCGGCACTCACCTGTCGGTCAACGGGCTTCTGAAGGCCGAACAGGTCCGCACCGTCAACACCAATAGTCTGTTCGCGACCGAAGGCGCCTTCTTCGAGCAGCTGTACGTGACTCTCTCGCTCGATCCGGCGCGGGTCTATGGCGGCAAGATTCATCCGCGCTTCGGACTCGCCTGGGACGCGACGCCCGGCCTCTACGGAACGGATTTCGCGGAGGACTATGAAGTGGTTGAGAAGAACGGCATCGGTCTCGCGGTCGAAATTCCATGGTTTGGAAAGCACACGCTGTCCGGCGAACTGTTCGTCGCCGACACGTCGTTCCTGAGCAAATCCTTTTTGTCCCGCCCGCGCGCCAGCGACCGCACCGTGCTGCGCCCCTCCGATCTCCAGCCCGCCGATGGCGGCGTCAGCAACAACGGCAGGTTGAACAACTACGCGATCGCGCTCGACGGCGGCAAGATTCCTGGGCTCGACGGATTCTCGTACAATCTCGGGTTCGCCTTGCAGCGTGGCGGCACGATTCCAGGTGGAGAGGGCGAGGATCCGACGACGCAGCTCAACGAACACGACTTCGTCGCTGGGATCCAATGGGAGCTCCCCATAACGTCGCGCATTACGATGACGCCGATCTTCGAATTCGCGCGAATCCTGAACCAGGGCGGCGCCGACGTTCGGACCGATTACTATACCGGGGGGCTCGGCTTCGAATTGGGTGGTGGCTGGGCTGCGGCGGCCTGCGCGACCGTGCGGCCCACCCGCAATCGCGAGGACTCAACCCGCTTCGTCGATCATCTGGCCGGCTTCTCGGTGGGCTACGACATCGGCTCGCGTCTCAAGAGCGCAGTGCCGCTC
>JBGPGW010000309.1:0-4083 GCA_041484095.1 Alphaproteobacteria bacterium
GAGATCGCGGCGCGGCTCGAATCGAACGGGCCGAATGCAGCACCCGCCCCGAGCGCCCAAGACAGTGCCGGCTCCGCGCGCCCCGGCGGCGGCCGGCCGTCTCCGCCTGCGCCCCGCGGCAGCGCACCGCGCGCGCAAGCTGCGGTCGCGGCCGAGCCGCGCGAGGATGGCCCGGCCGGTCCTGCCCATGACCCCCGCACGTTCCCTGAGGTCGTGGCGCTCTTTGCGGAGAAGCGCGAGGCGCTGCTGCATGCGAACCTCATGGGTAACGCGCACCTCGTCCGCTTCGAGCCGGGACGGCTCGAATTCCGTCCGGGCGAACATGCGCCGCGCGATCTCGCGAACCGGGTGCAGACGCTGCTCAGCGACTGGACGGGCCGGCGCTGGGTCGTCAGCGTGTCGCAGGATCAGGGCCACCAGACATTGAACGAACAGGCCGCCGCATTGGCGGCCGCGCGGAAGGCGGACGCGGCGAGCCATCCCGTCGTGCGCGCGGTGCTCGAGACGTTTCCTGGTGCGGAGATCGTGGAGGTGCGGGATCTCGCGCCCATCGCCGATTCAAACGCAGCGCCGTCGGACGGCGACGATCACGCTCCCGTGGATCCGGAGGACTCTCGTTCATGAAGAACCTCGGCCAGCTGATGAAGCAGGCACAGGAGATGCAGACTCGCATGAGCGAGATGCAATCCAAACTCGCGGAGATCGAAATCGTCGGCAGTGCGGGCGGCGGCATGGTGGCGGTCACAATGAGCGGGAAGGGTGATGTCCGCCGCGTCAAGCTCGACCCGGCGCTGCTCGATCCCAAGGAGGCCGCGGTCGTCGAGGATCTCATCGTGGCGGCCTGTGCGGATGCCCGCGGCAAAGTCGAGGCCCGGGCGGCTGAGGAGATGTCGAAGCTCACCGGCGGTCTCAATCTGCCGCCGGGGCTGAAGTTGCCGTTTTGAGCATCCCCTTCGTTTCCGCGCGCTGATCCAACGTCAGAATCCGACGCCAGAATGGCCGGCTCCGAAATCGAGCATCTGATCCAGCTTCTCTCCAAGCTGCCGGGCCTGGGACCGCGCTCGGCGCGCCGGGCCGCGCTCCATCTTCTGAAGCGCCGCGAGACGCTGCTCGATCCGCTTGCCAAGGCGATCGTCGCGGCGGCGGCCAATGTGCGGACCTGCTCCAGCTGCGGCAATCTGGATACGCGCGATCCCTGCGCGATTTGCAGCGACCCGCGCCGGGACGGCGAAGCGATCTGTGTCGTCGAAGGCGTTGCCGATCTCTGGGCGATCGAGCGGACCGGCTCGTTCCGGGGCCGTTACCACGTGCTGGGCGGCACGCTGTCGGCCCTCGACGGGATCGGCCCGGAGGATCTCGCCATCGGCGGGCTGTTGCGGCGGGTCGGGGACGGCAAGGTGCGGGAAGTGATTCTCGCCCTCAGCGCCACGGTCGACGGCCAGACGACGGCGCACTACCTGACCGATCGCTTGAAGGCTACGGCCATCACGGTGTCGCGTCTTGCGCACGGCGTGCCGGTGGGGGGCGAGCTCGATTATCTCGACGACGGGACGTTGACCGCCGCACTCAAGGCACGGCGTCCGTTCTAGGGTTCGGTCAGTTCACGATCTGGCGCGGGCTTGCCTCGGGCAGGGCGTCGGGCGTCGCCTCGACCGGGTCTTCGAGCTCCAGGCTTTCGATGCGCTCGCCGCGCTTCTGAATTTTCTCCGTCGAGGTGCGGATCTCGCGGATGTCGTCGCCGGTTTGCCCCAAGTGACGCTGAAGTTTGCCGACCCGCTCGTCGAGGCGGCGGATATCGTCGAGGAGGACCATGACCTCGCGCTGGATGACGCTGGCCTGCTCGCGCATGCGCACGTCCTTGAGCACGGCCCTCAAGGTATTCAGCATCGCCCACAAGGTCGTGGGCGAGACGATGAAGACGCGGCGGCGATAGGACTCCTCGACGACAGCGCCGAAATTCGCGTGAAGCTCGGCGTAGACGGCTTCGCTGGGGAGAAACATCAGGGCCGATTCGGCCGTCTCGCCGGGAACGATGTATTTGTCGGCGATCGCCGCGATATGCGTTCTGAGAGCGAGGGTAAAGGCGCGCTGCGCCGTGAGCCTGGCCACATCGTCGCGCGCCGCGCGCAGCGCGTTGTAGGATTCGAGCGGAAACTTCGCATCGACCGCGATCGAGCCCGGCGGATTCGGCAGCTTCAGCAGGCAATCGACGCGCTTGCCGTCGCCGAGTGCTGCCTGGAACTCGTAGGCCGACGGCGGCAGGATGTTTTCCACGAGGTCCTGCAACTGAATTTCGCCGAACGCGCCGCGCGCCTGCTTGTTGGCCAGGATGTCTTGAAGGCTCACCACCTGCGTGGAAAGCTCGGTGATCTTGGTCTGCGCGGCGTCGATCACCGCAAGGCGGGATTTGAGGTCGCCCATCGTCTCTTGGGTCAATTGGCTCGACTTCTGCAAGCTCTCGGAGACGCGCAGGCCCAGCTCGCCAAGGCGCTTGTCGACCGCTTCGGAGAGTGCGCGCTCCTGCGCCTGCAGGCGTTGACCCAATTGGCCTTGCGCGAACTCCTGCTGTTCGGTCAGCTGCTTCAATCGTGCCGTGAGCTCGCCGATCCCGGCCCCGCTCCGGTCGCGGCGCATGATCAGCACCGCGATCAAGGCGCTTGCGAGGGCCGTCAGCACCACGGCCAGCAGGATCGTCTCGGTCTCCATGGGTGAACAACCTGATGCGGCCTAGGGGATCGTGATGAATGCTATCACGCGGACGGCTCGACCCGCACCTGCGGCCGCGCTGACTTGACGGCATGGGAGGCCAAGCCTACCTAGAAGACCAAGGCCGCCCGGAACCCTGGGCGGCTGCTCTATTCGGAGCCATTATGGCTGTCTTACCGATCATCACGGCGCCGGATCCGCGCCTCAAAGTGATCTCCGAGCCCGTGGCGCGCGTCGATCGGTCGATTCGTCAGCTCATGGATGACATGCTGGAAACCATGTATCTGGCGCCAGGAATCGGTCTCGCGGCTCCCCAGATCGGGGTCACCAAACGCATTATCGTCGTCGACATCACGAAGGACGATGCGCCGCGCCGGCCGTACCGCATGGTGAACCCGGTGATCGTCTGGGCCTCGCCGGACTTGGCGATCTACGAGGAAGGCTGCCTCTCCCTTCCCGACCATTATGCCGAAGTCGAACGCTCGTCGCGCGTTCGGATCCGCTATCTCGACTGCGACAATCTCGAGCGGGAGGAGGAATTCGATGGTGTGCTCGGAACCTGTCTCCAGCATGAAATGGACCACCTGGACGGCATCCTGTTCGTCGATCACATTTCTTTGCTCAAACGGAACATCATTCTGCGCAAGCTGGCAAAGACGCGACGCCTGAAGACCGCGTCGACGGCCTGAGGGTGCCGCACATGACGCCTCTGCGCGTCGTCTTTTTCGGCACGCCCGATTTCGCGGTGCCGACGCTGGCCGCGATTCTCGATGCGGGACACGCGGTCGCGCGCGTCTACACCCAGCCGCCGCGCCCGGCCGGACGCGGACAGAAATCCCGGCCCGGCGCGGTCCATGAATTCGCCGGGCGACGCGGCCTCGACGTCGCGACGCCCCGGTCGCTCAAGCCGGCCGAGGAACACGAGGCCTTCACCGCGCTGGCCCCCGATGTCGCGGTCGTCGTGGCCTATGGGCTTCTTCTTCCCGCGCCGATCCTCCATGCGCCGCGCTTCGGCTGCATCAACGTGCACGCGTCGCTCTTGCCGCGCTGGCGGGGGGCGGCTCCGATCCAGCGCGCGATCCTGTCCGGTGACCGTGAGACCGGCGTCACCATCATGCAGATGGACGAAGGTCTCGACACCGGCCCGATCCTGCTCGCCGAGCGCACGCCCATCGGGCCCGAGGATACGGCGGAGACGATTCATGACCGGCTGGCGACGCTGGGCGCGGTCTTATTGGTACGGACGCTGGCGGGGCTAGAGAGGGGGGCCCTGAACGCGACCCCGCAGCCCCAGGACGGAGCCACCTACGCGTCCCGGCTCACGCGCGAGGAGGGGCGGCTCGTCTGGGGTCGGGCCGCGGACGCGCTCGCGCGTCA
>JBGPGW010000310.1:0-4080 GCA_041484095.1 Alphaproteobacteria bacterium
CGGAAGTCATCGGAGGAAGGGTTAGAGCAGGAGTTCAACTCACTCGATGCACAGCGCGAGGCCTGCGAGGCCTTCGTGCTCAGCCAACGCCATGAGGGCTGGCGGGTATTCGGGCAGCGTTATGACGATGGTGGCTTCTCCGGCGGCAACATTGAACGGCCCGGCCTCAACCGGCTGCTCGATGAGGTTCGCCACCGTCGGATCGATGTGGTGGTGGTTTACAAGGTCGACCGGCTGACGCGGTCGCTCTCCGACTTTGCCAAGATCGTCGACGTGTTCGACGCCCACGGCGTGTCCTTCGTTTCGGTGACCCAGCAGTTCAACACCACCACCTCCATGGGCCGGCTGACGCTCAATGTGCTGCTCTCCTTCGCGCAGTTCGAGCGGGAGGTCACCGGCGAGCGGATCCGGGACAAGATCGCGGCCTCGCGGAAGAAGGGCATGTGGATGGGAGGGCCGGTACCCCTCGGCTATGACCTCCGGGATCATAAGCTGGTCGTCAACGAGGTCGAGGCCGAGACCGTCGGCTTGATCTTCCGGCTCTATGCTGAGTACCGCTGTGTCCGTCGCTTGAAAGCCACTCTCGATCACCGCCGGATTGTCAGCAAACTCAGAACCAATAGAACGGGACGCAGTTCTGGCGGCAAGCCATTCTCACGCGGGCAACTCTACTATCTGCTCAAGAACCGCCTTTACCGTGGCGAGGTCGTCCACAAGGGGCAGGCCTATCCCGGCCAGCATGAGGCGATCATCGACTCTGATCTCTGGGACCATGTTCAGGCCACACTGGTCGAGAATCGATCTGACCGCGCCAATGGGTTGAGACATTCGGAGCCAAGCCTGCTGGCTGGGATCGTGTTCGATGATCGCGGCAACCGGCTCACCCCATCCCATAGCCAGCGTCGCGGCAGACGATATCGTTACTATGTCTGCCATGCCCTCCTGCAGGACCAACCGGATAAGTCTGGTCCGCTCAAACGGCTGCCTGCGCAGGAGATCGAGGATGTCGTTCAAGGCCAGCTCCTCAAGTTCCTGAGCAAGCCGGCCAAGCTGATCGATGAGCTTGTTGGCGATCACACAGAGCCAAGCCTCACGCATGCGTTATTGAGCACTGCAAAGGACATCGTTGCTGGGTGGCGTCAGTTAGACCGATCGGAGCAGATGGCATTCGTCAGGACGGTGGTGATGAAGGTCGTCGCCAGCGGTGATGGAATTATGATCACGCTGAGTCGGGTGGCATTGATCGCCAGGCTGATCGGCCCGAACCCGCCGAGCGGTGACGGCCAGCCCTTTGGTCGCCAGCAGCAATTAGCCATCGGGAAAGAAGCCAAGCCAATCTTGCTTGAGGTCCCGGTTCGCCTGCAGCGCTGCGGCTACGAGACCCGGGTGCTGATCGGCCCTGACGGAGGCGAAGACAGGCAGGGCAGAATCAATCGCGCGCTGGTCAAGACTATTGTTCATGCCTTCGATTGGCGTGAGCAGGTCTACGCGGGTAAGTCAGCGCAGGACATTGCTGACGATCTGGACCTTGATCGCAGTTATGTCGCGCATGTCATCCCGCTCGCGTTCCTCGCTCCCGATATCGTCGACGGCGTTCTCGACGGCCAGCAGCCGCCGGACCTGAAGGTCAAGCAGCTCTTCCAGAGCCTGCCAACGAACTGGGCCGAGCAGCGCCGCGTCCTCGGCTTCCCCGCGCGCTGATCCTTATCGAATCGCTGGCAGTCATCGGCCTGGTCTGTTGCGCAGCGACAGGCTCGCCGCGGGTCTCCTTGATGCTCATTGTCCGACCGCGCGACCAACCACTAAGCAGCCGGCTCGGATAAAACCCGAGTAGCCTCCTCGGCCCCTTGTGGAGTGCGAAATCGGCCTCCAGAGAAAATCAGGCCAAGAAGGCGAGAATGCAGGATTCTCCGGCCGCCACTCCGCCGGCAATGGCCGCCGAATGCCGCCTAAGCGTTTGAAATTAAAAACCATTCAGAGAGCCGTCCGGGAGAGCCAGTTCGCAGCGGTCTGGTTGGCTGGGGCGCCAGGATTCGAACCTGGGATCACGGGACCAAAACCCGTTGCCTTACCGCTTGGCCACGCCCCAACACATTCGGTACTTGCAGCGGAAGTTAGGCAGAAACCGGCGACCCCGCAACCGGGCCGCCTCAAGCCGCCTCGGCCTTGTGGTCGAGGAACCACGCATAGGTCCGGCTCAACCCTTCGCGCAGCGGCGTCCGCGCCCGCCAGCCGAGCGCATGAATGCGCCGGACATCCAGGAGCTTCCGCGGCGCGCCGTCCGGCTTCGAGGCATCGAAAGCGAGCCGGCCCTTGTAGCCCACGATTTCGGTGACGAGCGCGGCGAGCTCGCGAATCGTCACGTCCTCGCCCACGCCGACATTGATCGTGCTCTCCTGGGAATAGCGGGTCATCAGGTGGACGAGCGCGTCCGCGAGATCGTCGACATAGAGGAACTCGCGGCGCGGGGTCCCACTGCCCCAGACCTCGATGGCGGGCGCGCCGGCCGTCTTGGCGCGATGCGCCTTCATGAGGAGCGCGGGCACGACATGGCTCGCCCTGAGATCGAAGGTGTCGCCCGGTCCGTAGAGATTCGTCGGCATGGCCGAGATGAAGTCGGCCCCGTGCTGCCGCCGGTAGGCCTGGCACATCATGAGGCCCGCGATCTTGGCGATCGCGTACCACTGGTTCGTCGGCTCGAGCGGGCCGGTGAGCAGCGCGTCTTCGGCCATGGGCTGGGGTGCCAGACGCGGATAGATGCAGGAGGATCCGAGGAAGAGCAGCTTCTTCACGCCCACCCGCCAGGCCGCGTGGATGACGTTCGTCTCGATCGCCAGATTGTCGTAGATGAAATCGGCCGGGCGCGAGTCGTTCGCGAGGATGCCGCCGACGGTCGCCGCCGCGAGGAACACGGCATCGGGCCGCGCATCGGCGAGCCAATCCTCGACCTCCTTTTGGCGCCTGAGGTCGACCGCGTCGCGCCCGCTCGTCAGGACCTCAGAGGCCTCGCGCGCGAGGCGCCGGACGATCGCGGAGCCCACCATGCCGCGATGGCCGGCCACGAAGACGCGCCGTCCCGCGAGCGGAAAGAGAGGCTCAGAGATGGCGCTCATGGCGCACGCCTTCCCGCCTGATGACATCGAGGTCCGACTCGACCATCTCCTTGACGAGCGCCTCGAACGAGGTGCGGTGGCGCCAGCCGAGCTTCCGCCGGGCCTTGCGCGCATCCCCGCGAAGGAGATCGACCTCGGTGGGGCGGAAATAGCGCGCATCGATCGCGACGAGCGTCGTCCCCGTCGCGGCATCGATGCCGCGCTCCTTGAGGCCCTTGCCTTTCCACTCGATCGTGCGTCCGACATGGGCGAAGGCGCGCTCGACGAATTCGCGCACGGTGTGGCTTTCGCCGGTCGCCAGCACGTAGTCGTCGGGCTTCGGCTGCTGCAACATCAGCCACATGCCTTCGACGAAGTCGCGCGCATGGCCCCAATCGCGCTCGGCATCGAGATTGCCGAGATAGAGCCGCTCCTGAAGGCCAAGCTCGATCGCGGCCACGGCGCGCGTGATCTTGCGCGTGACGAAGGTCTCGCCGCGCGTCGGCCCCTCATGGTTGAACAGGATTCCGTTCGAGGCGTGCATGCCGTAGGCCTCGCGGTAGTTCACCGTGATCCAGTAGGCATAGAGCTTCGCCACCGCATAGGGGCTGCGCGGCATGAAGGGCGTCGTCTCGCGCTGCGGCGCTTCTTTCGTGTTGCCGTATAGCTCCGAGGTCGAGGCCTGATAGAACCGCACCGTTTTCGCGAGGCCCAGAATCCGGATGGCTTCGAGAAGGCGCAGCGTGCCGAGCGCATCGGCATTGGCCGTGTATTCGGGCGTCTCGAAGCTGACGCGCACATGGCTCTGCGCGGCCAGGTTGTAGATCTCGGTCGGCCGGACCTCCTGGACGAGCCGGATGAGGTTGGTCGCATCCGTGAGGTCGCCGTAGTGGAGGAAGAGCCTGACGCCCTTCTCGTGCGGATCGGCATAGAGATGGTCGACGCGCGCGGTGTTGAAGGACGACGACCGCCGCTTCACCCCGTGGAC
>JBGPGW010000311.1:0-4025 GCA_041484095.1 Alphaproteobacteria bacterium
GGAGAGGCCCTGGATGATCCCGCTCCAGCCCTTTTCCTCCATCGGCCGGTTGGCGAGGGCCCACAGGCCGATATTCACGAGCGAGAGGAGCCCGAGGATCAATATCGTCGAGGGGCGGAACAGTGATCTCATAAGCCAGTCTAAGCTCCCTGCGCGTGCTCATGGGCCGGCCGCCTTGCCGCGGCAATAGCCGTGCCAAATCCTGCAATCGCTGTCCAGGGGTGCGGTTCGAAGGCTGGACCAAGCATCGTCATAAATTAACGCCCTTCCCCTGACGCCGCTACGTCCGGAAGGGGTGGCGCGGTGGCCATGTCTCCCCGCATGTCGCGCCGCTTGACGGGCTCGATATGGGGGGCGGCCGGCCCGCCGTCTAGCCCCCCTCACCATATTTTCCACATGCCAAGCCGCTTGTGGCGCATTCTGGCTTTGGTCTGGGGCGACTAAGGTGACGTTTCGCTCGGTCATCCCGCGGCGTAATATGGCGGCGCAGGTGGCGGGGGGTGGCCCGTCGGCCTGGCCTGAAAGACCCGTCGGCCTGGCCTGAAAGAGACGTGCGAAATGGCGCTTTCTCGCCCCCCTTTTCGAGATCACGACAATCGGCCGCTTGCCCGGGCGGCGGCGGTCGCGGCCCTCGTCCTCGTCGGCTGTCTGTCCATTCGCGCCATTGGCCAGGAAACCACCTATTTCCGCATCGGTACGTCCTCATCGGACAGCGCCTATTTCGCGATCGGTGGCCTGTTGGCGAGCGCCATCAGCAAGCCGCCGGGTTCGCGGCCGTGCGAGGCCGGGGGGAATTGCGGGGTGCCGGGGCTGGTCGCCGTCGCGGTTTCGACCGAAGGCTCCCAGGCCAATATCGAGGCGATCGCGGCCGGCCGGCTCGAATCCGGTCTTGCCCAGGCGGATGTCACCTACTGGGCATACCAGGGCACAGGTCTTTATGCGGGGCGGGAGAAGATCAGGGGCATCAACGCGATCGCCAGCCTCTATCCCGAGACGGTCCACATCGTCATCCGCCGGAAGGCCAAAATTCGGTCGGTCAAGGATCTCGCCGGCAAGCGCGTTTCTCTGGGCCCGGATCGAACGGTCGCGAACACGACGGCGCGCGCAGTCCTGCATGCCTATGGCGTTTCGACGCAGTCGATCAAGCTGGCGTCCAATACGGCGGGACAGGCGAGCGAGGCCATGCGCAAAGGCAAGCTCGACGCGTTCTTCGTCGTCGCAGGCGATCCGGTCGCGGCCGTCGCGGACCTCGCCGATAGCATGGAGATCGACGTGCTACCCTTGGCAGGGAAGATCGCGGACGATCTCGTCGCGAAGCAGCCGTTCTTTTCCGCCACCGTCATCCCCGCAAATACCTATTTGGGCGTTGGCGAGGTTCGCACGCTATCGGTCCGGACGCTGTGGATCGTGTCGCCCAAGGCGGACGAAAAGCTCGTCTACAGCATTACCCGCGCACTCTGGCATGACAGCATGCGCAAGCTCCTCGACAGCCGGCAGGCCGATGGCCAGAAGATCAGGTTGAAGACCGCCCTCGACGGGCTTGTCGTGCCGCTCCACCCGGGCGCGGCGCGTTTCTATCGCGAAGCGGGAATACTCCAATAGACGCCGAAGCGGCTCCGTTCACACTTCATACTTCGGAATGATCCACGGCTCGTTCTTGGCCGCAGCCTGCCATTCCTGGAACGGCGGGTGGTTGAGGATCGCCTGGCGGTAGGCTTCGGACTCTTCGTCGAGCTTGGTCTGGTAGGTCGTGAATCGGCTCGCCACCGGCGCGAACATCGCATCGGCAATCGTGAACGTGCCGAAGAGGAACGGCCCGCCCTTGCCGAACTGCTCGCGGCAGCTTCGCCAGATCGCCGTGATGCGGTTGATGTCGTCCTGGACTCCGGGGGCCATGCCTTTTCCGGGCGCGGAGGCGCGCATGTTCATCGGCATGGCGTGGCGCAGGGGCATGAAGCCGCCATGCATCTCCGCCGAGATTGAGCGTGCAAGGGCGCGCGCGGCCGGATCGGTTGGCCAGAGGCGCGCATCCGGAAACGCTTCTGCGAGGTATTCGGCGATCGCGAGCGACTCCCATACGCGCACGTCGCCGTGATGGAGCGCGGGGACCTTGCCCGATGGTGACACGCGGAGGATCTGCTCGCGCGTCGTCGGTTGATCGAGCGGGATGACCTCTTCGTCGAACGCAGCGCCCGTCTGCTTGAGCGCCAGCCACGGCCGCAGCGACCAAGACGAATAGTTCTTATTGGCCAGATAGATCGTGATCTTCGCCACGGTATCCTCCCCCGTCCTGCCCGCGCGGCGCCATTGGAGTGCAAGCGAGAAGCCCTGGCAAGGGCCCATCGTATCGGGCTGTGCTTTTCACGGGGGCGGAACCGCGCCATTCTGCGGTGCGTTGTTCCAACTTCCGCGATGAGGCCGACCGTGCGTGACAGTTTGATTTCGCGAGCCGAGGCGAAGACGGTTCCATTGTCGCCCGTGCCGAAGGACCGCTGGCGCCCGTGGGTGTCGAGACAACCGGCGGCGCTCCGCCAATGGGCGGAAAGCGCCGGGTTCACGGCCGAGCCGGGCAAGGTCCTTCTCGTGCCGGGCGCGGGCGGGCGGCTTGCCCGCGTCGTGGTCGGCGTCGATCCCCATGACAGGCTGTGGCAATTCGCGGGGCTGCCGGGCGCGTTACCGAAGGGGAGTTACCGGATCGACGTCTCGCTCGATCGGCGCGCGGCCGACCAGGCGGCACTTGGCTGGGCGCTCGGCACCTACGCCTTCGATCGGTACAAGACGCGCGCGCGTGCAGAAGCACGGCTTGTCTGGCCCGACCGGGCCGATCGGGCGCATGTCATGCGCATGGCCGAGGCGACGTTTCTTGTCCGCAATCTCGTCAACACGCCGGCCAATGATTTGGGGCCGGCGGAACTCGCATCGGCGGCCCGCGCGGTCGCGCACCGCCACGGCGCGCGGTTCGAGCAATGCGTGGGTCAACGCCTTCTCGATCGCGGCTATCCCCTGATTCACGCGGTCGGACGCGCCGCAGCGCGGGCGCCGCGTCTTATCGACATCCGTTGGGGGCGGATGGGCGCGCCGCGCGTGACGCTCGTCGGCAAGGGCGTGTGTTTCGATACGGGCGGGCTCGATCTCAAGAGCTCGTCCAACATGCTTCTCATGAAAAAGGACATGGGCGGTGCCGCGCAGATTCTCGGCCTGGCCGATCTCATCATGGGGGCCAAGCTCGCGGTGCGGCTGCGTGTCCTCATTCCCGCCGTCGAGAACAGCGTGGCCGGCGATGCGATGCGCCCGCTCGACATCGTCAAATCGCGCAAGGGATTGAACGTCGAGATCGGCAACACCGATGCCGAGGGGCGCCTTATTCTCGCCGATGCGCTCGTCGAGGCGGACCGCGAATCGCCCGAACTCATCATCGATTGCGCGACACTGACGGGCGCCGCGCGCGTGGCGCTCGGCCCCGATCTGCCGGCCCTCTACACCAATGACGACAAGGTGGCGGCCGAGCTTCTGCGCGCGGGGATCGAAGAATCCGATCCGCTCTGGCGGTTGCCGCTATGGGCGGGATATCGCAAATCGCTCGACAGCAAGATCGCGGACATCCACAGCATCTCCGAAGGGCCCTACGCCGGTTCGATCACCGCCGCGCTGTTCCTCCGGGAATTCATCGCGAAGGACCGGCGCTGGATTCACATCGACATGATGGCGTGGAACCCTGCCGCACGCCCGGGCCGGCCCGTCGGCGGCGAGGCGCAGGGCATGCGCGCCTTGTTCCGGCTCATCGAAGGGCGCTACGGCCGGCGCTGACCGTCGGACCAGTGTGCGGCGATGTCCCCTTGGCCTAGTACTCGGCCGAGGGATCGACCACGTTGAGAAGCGCTTTGCCCGCGCGAAAACGCTTGATGTTCTCCGCGACTTGCTGCCCGCATGTCCGGGGGTTGAGGTCGCCCGCGACGTGCGGCGTCACGATGATCTTCGGATGCGCCCAGAAGGGGTGGTCCGACGGCAGCGGCTCCGTCTCGAAC
>JBGPGW010000312.1:0-4023 GCA_041484095.1 Alphaproteobacteria bacterium
GCCCGTGCGGACGGGAACCGTGTGACGCGTCGTGTGACGATTTCAATTTCATTGCCGCCCTCGCGCCGCGTCTGTCGTTGGTCAGCGCAAGACGAAACGAGCGCCGGGCGAGAAGGGAGCGCCGATGTCCCGTGCCAAGACCGAGAAACTGATCCGCGCCTATTACGCCGCCTTCAATCGCGGCGACATGGACGCGTTCGTCTTGCTCCTCGATCCCCGTGTCGTGCATGACATCAATCAGGGCGGCAGCGAGCGCGGCGCCGCGAAGTTCCGCCGCTTCATGGTGCGGATGAACCGGTGCTACAAGGAGCGCCTCACGGCCATCACGGTCATGGCGAGCCGGGACGGGCGGCGCGCCGCCGCCGAATTCACAGTGCGCGGCACCTATCTCGCGACCGACAAGGGGCTGCCCAAGGCGAGGGGCCAGCGCTACGCGCTTCCGGGCGGGGCGTTCTTCACGATCCGGCGCGGCAAGATCGCGCGCATCACCAACTACTACAGCCTCACCCTTTGGCTGCGGCAGATCCGGTGAGCGGCGCGCCCGCTCCACGTCGGGCCGCTGCGTTGGGGCCTGGTTTGAGAGGAGGGACGTATTCTCAAAAAATGGCGTCTTCCGATCCAGTCAAAGATTCAAGACAAGCTTGTTGATCGCGTCGAGATCAGGATTGGCCGACAGCCATCGTTCTTGGCTCGGCAAGGGTTCATTCATGTAAATACTTGCAAAGGA
The DNA here is from genome assembly GCA_041484095.1 of Alphaproteobacteria bacterium. GTDB lineage: Bacteria > Pseudomonadota > Alphaproteobacteria > CADEGL01 > CADEGL01 > JBGPGW01. Next base: position 728 of record JBGPGW010000312.1, read on the forward strand.
AATGGACAGCATCAGCCGATCCTTTTTCATGTTGGTGCTGCCCATATGAACACAGCGAGCCGTATCCAGGGCTATCGCGCTTCCTCGCTTACAGGTTGCGACGATCGCATCTCCGCACCTGCGTTGCAGCAGGCCAGCGTCAATTGCGCCTCCGAGATAGCCCATTTCTTTGACAATCTCCTCAGTTCTATCGGCTGGATAAAACGTCAAGGGACCGTTGTCAGAATCAACATCAGTCAGAGCGACGAAGAAGCGGAGTGAATGCGTGTCAGGAATAGAATCGAGATGGAAGTTTTGCGCGCCAACGCGGGCTTGACTGGGGCGCGTCCACCAAATTTCCAAGTCCTTGAGGACGGGCACGCCGCCGATATAATCGCTCGTTAATTTCAGAACATTCTTTTGTAACGCGATGTGCACGGCCGAACTGATATCCTGCGCGGGCACGTAACTTTGGAACTTTAAAAAGTATTTGTCGGTGGCGGCCATCCGCTCGCGGTATTTATCCCATGCTCGGTAGGCCATTTCGATAACCGGATCGATATTCTGAATGAAGTTATCCGGCAGGAAGATATATCCCTTGCGATCTTCGACACGTAGATCGGGAGAAAGAGCCGGAAGTAACTTGCGCGCCGCGAGTTTTCGCACGAACAGAGGACGCGGATTGCGGGCAATCGAAATGGCGCGTCGCAACCGTCTTCGCGTGTAGAGGGATAGATATTTTTTGAGCGGGTGCAGATCACGCGACTGAAGAAGGAGCGCGCTGTAGTCTTGATCGGCGGATGCCATGGGAATATCCACGTTTGGCCTGCTGCCAGTGTGATTGATGTCAGTTTAATGGAGGTGGCATACTCATAAAAGGGAATCCGAACAAGCCGCGCGGGGCCGGGCGCGTCGACGATCGGCGTCGTGCGCGGGTTCTGCGAGCTCCCGCTGACGAAGATGTTTCCCTGGCTCGGCCACAACGTCGTCGTCCAAGAGGTCATGGACCCCTGGCCCTATCCCGATGGCGATCCGGCGGCAGCACTCGTCCTCGACCGCGAGACGCCGTCGCGCCTCATCGGCGGCTCGACCGAGGTCGATGCGAACTCGACCCGTGCGTGACCGACGCCAAGACCGGCATCAACACCTCCATCAACACCGGCACCGTGTATTGCCGCCCCATGACCCTCTAGCCCGAACTCAAGGCGAGCAAGGGCGGGGATCCCGATTTCAGGATTGGCGCGCGCCGGGCTCCCGCGTCGTCGATTGCGCGTGCTGACGCGTGCCGCGCCGCAATGCGGTGCATTCGTTCCGGCACGCGGGTGGGGATGGACGACATCGCATCAGATGCGTCCGCTGAACAACCGGGCGCAGGCACCGTATTGGCCGGTGTAGTCGGCGCTCGTGATCGTGCCCTCGGCGTTCACGTGAAAATTCGCCTGGCAGTAGAGTTGGGAGACGCCCGTCGTCACCCATTCGTAGCTGCCAAAGGCCTTCGGGTCATACGGGTTGGCTTGATAGACGTGCTCTCGATGCTCCATGACTTCTGTTGTCGCGTAGCGGAGGGCTCGCGATCCATCTCCAAACGTATAGCTGCTCGATGGCATGCCCCAGCTTCGCACGAGCGAATCCGCGCTGCGGCCGACCCAGTCCCGCACGCCGCGCTGCCAGGATTCGGGATGCGCGCATCCCGCGAGCGTTGCGAGCATCAAGATCGTGAAGATAAGGACGCCGCGAGGCGTGGCGCGACGGGGCATGGGTGGGCTCCGATGTGACCGTCACGCCTCTCTCGCGTGACGATCGGAGTCAAACGCCCGATGTCGTCGGCAGTACGTCGAAGCTGTGGTGATTCGGTGGCGAGGACCGCGGCGGCGGCAGGGTGTTGTGCCGCCGCAGCCCGGGGTCGCGTTACTGCCTGATGCGCTCGATCGAGTCCAGGATCGGCGCGCACACGGTGCATTTCGGATCCTTGGCGGCGAGGGAGGAAATCACTTCGAGTTCCTTGTCGAGTTTCGCCTGATGCGCCTGGGCGGCGGCGGCCTCTGATCTGAGGCTGCCGTTGCTCGTCTCGCCGACGATGCCCCAGATGATGGCGATGACCGCCACCACACCCGCAATGATCGTTTTCTTGTCCATCGCCCAATCTCCTATTTCTTCCCATCGATCGTTTTACGGCCGGACCCGCACACGAGGGCCTGCAATCTCACCTCTTATCGAGGAGAAACCGCAAACCTTCAAGGGGAGACATTGGCCCCCGAACCAATCGACGGGTGCCGACGAGCCCATCAAGGCCTGGCCGTCCGCTCGCCGGATGACGATCGGGCGGGCGCGCGAATCGCCGGCCAGACCATCTCGGCCGTCGCCGGCATGTCGATGGGGCGGACGCCGAGCAGGGCAAGGGCGTCGATGACGGCGTTGATCGCCGGCCGACGCAGCCGGCCTCGGCGCAGCCCTTGACGCCCAACGGGTTGGCCGGGCTCGGCACCTTGTTCTATTCCCTCAGGGGGGCCAGGAAGTCCGCGGCGCGGGGCAGGGCGCAGTCCATGAAGGCGTGGCCGGAGCGTGGATCGTAGGCGCAGCGTTCGACGAGCGCCTGGCCGAGCCCCTGGGCGAGTGCTTCGCCGGGAGAGGGTCGAGATTCAGGATCCGCGCATGGGAATTAGGAGAACGAAGAACGAAACCAATTGCTTGGCGAGGTATATTAACGTCGTCGGTAAAGCACCCCTCGCCCCGAAGGAGGCGCCGATCCTCGACCCGCCGAGGGGATTGGCCGTATCGCCTGAATGCGACCGCGGGCGACCGCGCTCCAGCCGCTTTCTCCTCGTCCACGCTTGACCACTCGGCCCCGTCCTTCGATCCCGGCCGTTTACCGTCCGGGAGGAACAGTGTCAGGACCGGCCGGTGAGCCGGGGCCGCCGCTAGGCGGTCAGGGGAAAGTAATGCGTCACGGCCACGAGGATGACGAGAAGCACGACCCCAACGCCCAAGCTCCAGCGGATCAACGTGAGCTCGATCGGCAGCAAGGGCTCGGCCGTGGTGGCTTTCGCGAGTTCTTCAGAGATGTTCGGTTCGGACATGATCTGCTCCCGATGGGCTCAGCTGACGAGCGGCGGCTTCAGTCCGCGGAAGAAAAGCCAAGAGATCAGCAACCCGACCCAGATCACGAAGCCGAAGAGGCTCAAGAGATAGACGCCCGCCAGCTTGGCGATGCCGTCCTGCCAGAGCTTCCGGACGTTGGAGAGGAGGCCGATCGAGAAGAATGTCAGCACGAAGAAGATGACGCGGAACGTGTTCGCTTGGCCCATGGCCGACGTCAC
>JBGPGW010000313.1:0-4014 GCA_041484095.1 Alphaproteobacteria bacterium
AGAAAACACCGAAAAAAGGGTTATCGGCACCCGTCAAGACACCAACGATTCCGGCGAGCGCAAACGATCCCGCCAGCGACAAGTCGTACTCGTGGAGCATCATCACGAAACCGAGCCCAAGCGCCACAAGTCCGATCGTCGCAAAAAGCTGCGTGAGGCTGAACACGGTCGAGCGTTGCAGGAAGAAGCCCGACCCGCCATCGGCCAGCGCCAGCGCCGCGGCAAGCGCGACAAGAATCCAGAGCGGCCGACCCTTGGGCGGCACGAAGCGATCGATCCCAAGTATGACCGCGCGCATCAGTGCTCCGCATGCGATGACAGGCAGACCGCGCCCAGGATGAATACCCCCGTGAGCAGCTGCTGCGCCTCCTGGCTATAGCCCCGCAGCACCAGGATTGTGTGGACGGCAGCGAGAATCATCACTCCGATGAGGGTGCGCCACGCCGAACCAAATCCGCCGCGCAGCAGTGTGCCGCCGATCAGCACTGCCCCGAATGCGTCATAATCGTAGCCTGCGCCCATCTCCATGCTGGCATACTGAAACCGGGCGGCGGCCATGATGCCGGCGAGCGCGCAAAAACATCCCGCGACGGCGTAAACAGCGGTTCCCATGGCCGACATATTGATGCCGGACGCGACCGCGGCTCGCAAATTGCTGCCAATCGCATAGACGAGGCGACCGAAGCGCGTCGCCGACAACAGCGTTTCCGCGAGCGCTCCGCCGACCAGAAATACCAAAATCGACATGTCGAGAAGGCCAAGCCGCACCGCATATGGGCGAAAGCTATCGTCCGCCGCAGGATAGACCTCGCCACCGCCCGTGAGGTGCGTCCCGATGCCCGTGATGAGGCCCAAGGCGGCGATCGATACGATAATCGGATTCGCGCCGAAATATCCGACAATCCTCCCTTGCGCCGCGTTGAGCCCCACGCCCATGGCGAGCGCTGCGAGCCCCGCACCCCACGGGCCGAGCGCGCTCGTGGCGACAAACGCCAAAGCCGAGGCGCTCATCGAGGCGCCGAGCGCCAGAGAAAGCTGGTTGCCCGAAATGGTGATGAACGTCATGGCGAGGGCGACGAGTCCAATGAGCGAGGCGTGATCGAGCGTCGCGACAAGGGACGGTATCGACAGGAAGCCGGGCGTCAGAATCGCGATTCCGGTGATGACCGCGCAAATCAGGCCCTTGATGCCGCCGACCACATGACCATGCTGAATCGATGCAATTTCCAGCCGTCGCACCCTCATTGCGGAGATGCGGTCACGGGGCTCGAGGCCTGGGGTGCGTGGGTGATGTCGGCGAGCACCCGGGCGATCTCGGCCTGGTGCTCGGCATGGCGCGCGACCACGCGGCCGCGATACATGGTCACGACCATGTCGCACATGCCGACCAGTTCCTCGATGTCGGAACTGTACATCAGAAGGCCGAAGCCGCTTCGGCAATATTCGCGCATGATGCGATAGAGGTCGGCTCGAGCGCCGACATCGACGCCCCGCGTCGGCTCATTCATCAGCAACAGGCCCGGGACGCCCGTCGGCCCTTCATTCCCCGCAGACCTGTGGTCGAGAAACCGACCGAACACGACTTTCTGCTGATTGCCGCCGGAGAATTGCGAAACCGGATGCCGGAGCCTGAGGACATCGAGGCCGACACGCTCAGCGGCGTGAGCGGCCGCCGCATTGAGCGCGCGCCGATTGTTGAGGCCGAACGGAGATAATTCGGGCGGGGCGGTCACAAGCAGGTTATCTCGCGCCCCCAGATTAAGGAAGACCCCCTCGCCCGCTCGGTCTTCCGAGACGAATGCAAATCCGGCCTTCAGCATTTCGGCCCGTGATCCCAGCCGCAGGGATCGGCCGCACCATGTCAGCGTCGCGGTCGCTTCCGGCGCGAGGCCCGCGAGTGCGCGCACCACTTCCGCCGCGCCGGAGCCGATCTGTCCGGCGATTCCGACGATCTGCCCGGCACCGACCGTCAGCGCGACGCCCTCCGCGACCCCCGGGATCGTCAGGTTCCGCACGTCGAGCGCTTGGTCCGACGACACCGTGCCCGTTCGCGGCGGATACTGCGCCTCGAAATGCCGCCCGATCATCTCCTCGATGAGACGATGCCGGTCGATCTCCTCGACGCGGTGCGACCCCTCCACGCGGCCGTTGCGCAGGACCGCGACGCGGTCGCAGATCTCAAATACCTCGCCGAGCCGGTGGGTGATATAGATCACCGCGCAGCCCTGCGCCGTGAGCCGCCGGATCGCCGCGAAAAGGCGGGCGATGTCGGTATCGGAGAGCGTGGCCGTCGGCTCGTCGAGAATGAGCAGTCGCGCCTCGCGGCAGAGACCCCGCGCGATCTCGACGAGCTGCCGTTCGGCAATCGACAGGCGGCTAACCGGCCGATCGACCATTCCCGGATCGAGCCCAAGAGTCGCGATGGCGTCCGCTGCGCGGCGGCGAAGCGCGCGGGTGCGGTGAAAAAACGGGACTTCGCTGGATCCGAGCCAGATATTATCTTCAACCGACAGATCGCCGGCGAGCGACAGCTCTTGGGAGACGAGCGCGATACCCAAGGCCTGTCCGTCGCGTGGCGAGCGGAGCGAGACAGCGCGGCCGTCAACGGAAACCGTGCCTGAATCCGGCCGATGCACCCCCATCAGGATCTTTACGAGCGTGCTCTTTCCTGCGCCGTTCTCGCCGCATAGACCCAGGCAACTGCCGGCATAGGCGGAAACCGACACTTCCTGCAGCGCCTGGATCGCGCCGAAACTCTTCGAGACCCCGCGGACCGACAGCAGAGGCTCACGATTCATGAACGCCAAGCCTCAATACGTGCAGTCCGCAGCGGCCTGCTCCACATTTGCCTTGTTTATGACAACGGTGGGGACGAGCATCTGCTTCGGAAAATTTTTCTCCCCGCGCAGGACTTTCATCACGACGTCCGCCGAAGCCTTGGCTTGATTGACAGGACCGTTGTCCATCGAGGCGTAAAGCTTGCCAGCGCGGATTGCATCGAGTCCGACTTTGGCACATCCCGTCGCCACCACGAACACGTCTTGGTTGGGCTTGGCGCCCGTAGCCTCGAGCGCAGCAATGGTCTGCACCGCCTGGAAGTCGTTCATCGTGTAGAAGCCCTGCAACCCGCCCTGCGGCGCGAAACGCAGCAACAACTCGCGCGCGATCGTGCCGGCTTCGTCCGGGCGCCAGCTCTTGCCTTCGACGGCGACCACCTCAATCTGCGGCGCCTTGGCGGCAAGCTCCTGCTTGAAGACCGCCGCCATCGTGCTGACCATCGACTGGGTTGGGATGCCCTGAATGATTGCGACCTTGCCCTTTTTGCCGTTCAGCGCAGCGGCAAGCTGGTCGGCCGCGTCGCGGGCATTCCCTGGAATATCGAACCCGACAAGGGTCAGGTAGAGATCGTCATGGCCCTGAGCGATGTTGTCGACCGACAGCACCACGGGAACATTCGCCTTCTTGGCGCGTTCCAACGCCGGCACTATGGCAACCTCGTTGATGTGATGCAGCAGGATGACGTCGAATTTCTGGGCGATGGCATCATCGATCTGCTGGGATTGCAGCGCTGCGTCGCCGGGGCTGACCATGTTGACGACTTTGACGCCGTTGTCGTTGAATATCTTGATCGCCGTGGCGTTGTAGCCGGCGATCCAGCCTGAGGTCAGCACATTGGTCAGGAGCGCGACACGTTTCCCCTGCAAGTCCTGCGCGGATGCCGCTCCGAACATGAACGAAGCGATGGCTAGAGCACCGACTGTCGATTTCACGAACATGTCGCCCTCCCTGGAACTTGTGCCGCGTCGGCCGCGCCGACGTTCATGTTGAACATAAAGACCTCCCTTTCAAGCAGAGAGTTTGCCTCGCGCATCGGGGCCCTCGTCGCTAACCATCAGCGGCGCGCGGCTGATGCCGTTGTTAAGCTGAACCATTTTCTTCGTCAGACGAAGGAAGACACGCCGCTCGTCTCGACTCAACGAGCCGAACATGAGATCGTGGGCGGCCTCGGCACGC
>JBGPGW010000314.1:0-4004 GCA_041484095.1 Alphaproteobacteria bacterium
CCGCCGCGATGTCGGCCGCGGCCAGGGGCAAGCGCCTCGTGCTCGATGCCGACGGGCTCACCGTCTTCGGCGGCCGGGCCCGCGCGCTCTTCGATCGTCTCACGGCGCCGACGGTGCTGACGCCGCACGAAGGCGAATTCCGGCGCCTTTTTTCCGTCGAGGGCGGTAAGCTCGGGGGCTCACGCGCGGCGGCGTCGGGCAGCGGCGCCGTCGTGCTGCTCGAGGGGGCCGATCCCCTCGTTGCGGGGCCGGTCGGCCAGGCCGTGTTCCACGCCAATGCGCCGGCGGATCTGGCCACGGCCGGATCGGGCGACGTGCTCGCCGGTCTCATCACCGGCTTCCTGGCCCAGGGCATGCCCGCCTTCGAGGCAGCGGCCGCGGCCGCATGGCTCCACGGCGAGGCCGGGTCCGCCCTCGGCCGGGGCTTGATCGCGGACGATCTCGTCGAAATCCTTCCGAAGGTGCTTCGCCGGGTGCTCGATTCGCTCGTTGGGGGAAAAGGGCAAGACCAATGAATGAGATACGTGCCGTCACGTTCCTTGAACGAACGGTTGCCCGTTTCCGTAAAGCCTGGCGCGAGGCCGGCGCGCCGCCGCGCGTTGTGCCGGTCGTCGCGCCGCGGCCCGATCTTCCGGTCGATGATGCCGTCCACATCCGGGAGCAGATGCGCGTCTGTCTCGAGGCGGTCGGCGGCGAGGTCAGCGCGCGAGGAAGGGCGGCCGATCTGGGGCGCACCTATCTGTCGCTCAACGAAGTCGGGCGCGAGCGGTTCTTGCGGATTCTCGCCGACGAGTTCGACACCGACCCGGATGCGGTCGACCGCGCGGCCGAGCGTCTCCAGCAGGCTGGCGACCCCGCGGCGCGGCGTGCGGCCGAGCACACCCTTCGCACGACGTTGGAAGCGCCACGCGTCAAACTTCTCACCCAATTCAACGGTCTCGCGGAGGGCGTCAAGTTCCTGGTCGACATGCGCGCGGAGCTGCTGCGTCTCGTGCGCGCCAAGCCGGATTCGGGTTTGGGCGCGCTCGAGGCGGATTTGAGGGGTCTGCTCGCGGCGTGGTTCGACGTCGGTTTCCTCGAGCTCCGCCGCATCACATGGAACGCACCGGCTTCATTGCTCGAGAAGCTGGCGGCCTATGAAGCCGTTCACGCCATTCAGAGCTGGCAGGACTTGAAGAACCGGCTCGATTCCGATCGGCGCTGTTTCGCCTTCTTTCATCCGCGGATGCCGGAGGAACCCCTCATCTTCATCGAGGTCGCCCTCGTGCGCGGTCTTGCCGACAACGTCCAGGCGCTTCTCGATGAAGCCGCGCCCGCGACCGACTTACGCGACGCCAATACGGCGATCTTCTATTCGATTTCGAATGCGCAGGCCGGCCTCGCCGGCATCAGTTTCGGCGGGTTTCTCATCAAACGGGTCGTCGATCTTCTCCAGGGAGAATTTCCGGGGTTGAAATCCTTCGCGACGCTCTCGCCGATCCCGGGCTATTTGCGATGGCTCGATGGCCGCTTGGCCGGGGAGGGTGGTGCGGACCTACTCGAGGAGAGCGAGTGGGCCGCATTGCGGGCCCTGCCCGCGCCCATCGCTGACACGGCGGCGCTGCGCGACGTTCTGAAGGCGGGCGATTGGGCGGCGGACGAAAACCGCCGGTCGGCCCTGAAAGCGCCGCTTACGCGTCTTTGTGCTCATTACCTACTCGAGGTCCGGCGCCCGAAGGGCGGCGCCCTCGACCCCGTCGCCCACTTTCACCTTTCCAATGGCGCTCGGCTTGAGCGGCTCAATTGGCTGGGTGACCGGTCGGAGAAGGGACGCCGCGAATCCGCGGGTTTGATGATCAACTACCTTTACCGGCTGGGGGAAATCGAAAGCAATCACGAGACTTACACGGCCCAGGGTCAGGTCGCCGCCGCCCCAGCTATCCGCGGGTTATTGGATGCGAAAAACCGAGCGTCTTAACGAAGTCTTAAAAGGTATTGGATTACGCTAAAACTTCTTATTGCTCTTTTTGAGCCGATGGATATAACTATCGGGTGAATTTGACGTTTATGCCGATAGTTGTCGCGCTCGGGGGGACGGCATGGCTCGGATCGTACGCCAGTTGAACAGCATCTTCTTCTCGCGCGAAGAGCACCTGGAATATGTCCGGCCGGGTTCGCAGTTCCGTCGCGTGCACTCCGATCGCACGGTCGAGACGGCCGAGGTCATCTCCGTTCACACCGATACGCTGGGGATACCTCACGTGAGGTATAAGGTCGATTTTCTTCGCCCCAATAGCACGCCATACATCGAAGGCCCGCGCGTACTTGCCGTTCGCGCGTTCTTCGAGCTCTACCAGGAACGGGTCAGCGCCTAGACAGATCCGGACGTCTCCTCCTCCTCCTCACTCCTTCTTCTTGTTTGCTGTCGTTCTGTCGCTAGGCTCTCCCGGTCGAAAGGGAGGGCAGCATGAACGACCTCTTCGCCGAGCTCGGTCTTCGCCGCGTCATCAACGCGTGCGGATATGTTACCGCGCTCGGCGCAAGCCCGGTCAGCGATGAAATCGTCTCGGCGGTTTCCGGCATTCTCGGCCACAACGTCGAGATGAGCGATCTGCAGCGCGCCGCGTCCGAGACGATCGCGGGCTGGTCGGGATCGGAGGCGGGTTGCGTCACGGCCTGCGCGGCCTCCGGCATCGCCGTCGGGATCGCGGGTGCCATCACGGGCGAGGATCTCGCGCATATCGAGCGGCTTCCGCACGACCCCGGCCCCAAAAACGAGGTGATCGTCCAGAAGGGCCATTGCGTCGATTTCAGCGGCAATATCACGCAGATGATCCACCTTGCGGGCGCACGGCCCGTCGAGATCGGCTCGGTCAATGGCTGCGGCGCCTATCAGCTTTCCGGCGCCATAACCGAACGCACGGCGGCGGCCCTCTATGTGCTTTCGGGCCAGGCGCCCCAAGGGGGTTTCATCGACCTCGCGACGTTCTGCCGCGTCTGCCACGAGCGCGGCGTGCCCGTCATCCTCGACGCCGCGACGGATTACGATTTGAAGCCTTTCGTCGCCGCCGGTGCCGACCTCATCATCCAAAGCGGCCACAAGCGATTGGGCGGCCTCACGGCCGGTATCGTCGCGGGCAAGGAGCGTTATGTCCGCGCGGCCTATATGCAGGAACGCGGCATCGGGCGCGCCATGAAGGTCGGCAAGGAAGGCGTCGTCGGCGTGATCGCGGCCCTGAAGCGCGACAGCGCGCTCGACCATGACGCGGTCTATGCACATGAGCACGCGCGGCTCGACATCATCGTCGACCGGCTGAAGGGCGTGCCCGGATTGAGTGTCGTGATCGTCCCGGACTCGACGGGCAAGCCGCTGTCGCGGGCGGCCATTCATGTCGATCCCAAACGGGCGGGGGTGACCGCCCATGTCGTGGCGCGGCGCCTGGCCGAGGGCGAGCCGTCGATCAAGATCGAGGACTATTCGAGCGCCTACGGCATCCTCGGCATCGAGCCGACCTGCGTCAGCGACCGCGATGTCGAAACGATCTGCGAGCGCATCGCGGAGATCGTGCGCACGGGCGCCGAGGGCACGCCGCCGCAATCGACGGAAACCTTCGACGACCGGCGCCATCGCCTCCTCCGCACCTGGCCCCGGCGCATCCCCGGCGGGCCGCAGGCGTGAGGCGTGCCAACGTTTCGCCCGGGCTAACCTATGCAGACAATTCACCTCATGCTGAGCTTGTCGAAGCATGAGTGTGTCGGATCATGGGAGCGTCGCGGCCAACCCTCACCCTCCCGCCGCAGAAGCGGCGGGTCCCTCCCTCTCCCGTAAACGGGAGAGGGTCGCGAGCGATTGCGTGTCGACAACCGATCTGTGGGGTGATGCACGGAGCAAGAGACGAGGCATGCCTTATCAACCAATTCCCGGCGCGCCTCTATAAAGGCGCCCCCCCCCTGGACGGTTGGGGGCGGGGGGAGGGGGAACGGTCTTCGGAGGGTGAACGGTCTTCGGAGGGTGAACGGTCTTC
>JBGPGW010000315.1:0-4003 GCA_041484095.1 Alphaproteobacteria bacterium
CGTGCGCGATGACCTTCATCATGTCCTGCGGCGTCTCGACGGTTTCGTCGACCACGATGTTCACCGTCGTCGCGGCACGGATGCGCGCGAGGCTGTCGAGATCCCAATAGCGCGCGGGCTGCTCGATCCACTGCACGCCCAAGGGTTCCATCGCGTGGATGATGCGGATCGCGGTCTTCGTGTCGTGGAAGCCGTTGAAGTCGATCTTGATCGGAATCGTGTTCCCGATGGCCTTCCGCACTTCGCGAAGACGCGCTACGTCCATCTCCGGATCGGCATCCCCTGCCTTGAGTTCGAGCTGCCGGTAGCCATGCGTCGCCGCGCGCCGCGCGACGGCCGCGACCTTCTTCGGCTGATCGATGGAGATGCCGTAGCCGACGCCCTCGACGACATAAGTGTCGCGCATCTTCCCGCCGAGGAGCGCATAGACGGGCACGCCGAGCACCTTGCCCATGAGATCGTAGAGCGCGATGTCGATGCCGGCCTTGACCCGGTTGTATCCCTCGACCGCCTTGTCCATGCGCTGCCAGATGGACGTGACGTCGAAGGGGCTCGCCCCCACGACGCAGGGCGCGAAGTGATCGCGGATCACCGCGACGATTCCCTCCTGCGGCTCGACGCCGAGGCGCTCGAAGCTCGGATAGGCCTCGACCTCGCCGAGGCCGACCATGCCGTCATTCGTATGCAGCTTGATCAGCACATGGTCGAACTTGCTGAACGTGCCGCCGCTTTCGACGAGCGCCACCTTGACCGGAAGGGCGAGCGGAATCGTCTCGACCGCGGTGATGCGGGGACCGCGAGCGCGTGGCGCGCTCGCAGGGCGGCGCCCGGCCATGGAACTTACTCGACGACCGAGACGACTTCGAATCCCGAGGGGGTCGGCGGGGCCGTGAAGTACTTCTTCGTCATGGCTTCACGGCCCTGGGTCTGACCGGGGCTCGAGACGTTTTTCTTCTGCGCCTCTTCGCTCTCCCAGATCGTGATCGAGAGATAGCGGCCGGTCGCGCGGTCGACCAGCATGTAGGCCTTCTTCAGACCCGTCTTCTTGAACGGCTCGATATGCGTGTGCCATTCGGCCGCGGCCTCGTCGATGGTCTCCTTCTTGAGGTCCGTGCTCATCACGCGTGCGAACATGCGATCTCTCCCTCTGCCCGGCCGGCGAGACGCCCGCCTTCGCCCCCGACCATAGGCCATTCGAGCCGGCGCGGCCAAGGCGTGGCGCGCGGGGTTCGCCGCCGGTATGCTTGGGGCATCGAGCGAGGGAGGGCAGCATGGCGGGCCGCATCGACAAGCGACTGAGGGAACTCGGCATCACGCTGCCCGCGGTCTCGACCTCGCTCGGCAACTATATCGGGCATGTGCGCGCGGGCAATCTCGTGTTCTCGGTGCAGGCACCGCTCGTCGACGGCAAGCCCCGTTATCAGGGACGGGTCGGCGCGGAGTACACGCTCGAGGAAGGCCAGGCCTGCGCGCGGCTCGTCGCGATCAACCTCTTGGGCCAATTGCGTCAGGCCTGCGACGGCGATCTCGACCGTGTGCGGCGCTGCATCCGTCTCGGCGGCTTCATTGCCGTCGCACCCGGCTTCGACAAGCACAGCCAGGTCATGAACGGCGCATCGGACCTGATGGTCTCGGTGTTCGGCGATCGGGGCCGACATACGCGCTTCGCGCTCGGCCTCGTCTCGCTTCCCATCGACATGACCGTGAACATCGAAGGCGTGTTCGAGATCGCCCCGGCACGCGCGCGGGCGAAGCGCGCGGCCACAAGCCGGGTGCGCCGCACGGCGCGCAGGCGCTGAGCCGTCGCACTACCGGGCAGGCCTGTACGCGGCGCCTAGGCTGAAGAGGTGGATGCCGCCGTCGATGACGAGGATCTCGCCGGTGATGAGTTCGCCCCCTTCGAGGAACCAGACGGCCGCCTCCGCGACGTCTTCGGGCATGCAGATGCGGCGAAGCGGCGCTGCCTCCTCCACTGCGGCCTTGGCGTTGGTGTAGGCCTCGGCGCTCATCTTCCCCGTGACCCAACGCGTCTCGACGAAACTGGGACAAAGCGCGTTCACGCGGATTTCCGGCGCCAAGCCGCGCGCGAGCGCGAGGGTCAGCGTGTTGAGCGCGCCCTTCGATGCGGCATAGGCGGTCGAGCTGCCGCCGCCGACGAGACCGACGATGGACGAGACGTTGACGATCGATCCCTTGCCGCCGCGTTTCATCGCGGGTGCGACGGCGCGCGTCATCTGATACGCGCCGACGACGTTGATCGCATAGATATCGTGGAAATCGTCGGCCGAGAGCGCGTCGAGGTCGTGACCGGCCGCGACCTTGGTGATGCCGGCGTTGTTGACGAGCCCGTCGATCCGCCCCCAGCGCGCGAGCGCTGCCTCCGCCAGCCCGCGACACTCCGAATCTTCCGCGACATTGGCCTGGTAGGCCATGGCCTCGGCGCCGAGCCGCTCGCATGCCGCGGCGGTGTCCTTGGCCTCGGCCTCGCTTCGGCTGTAATTGACGACGACCCGCCAGCCGCGCTCGGCGAGGCGCAGGCAGGTTGCCCGGCCGATGCCGGTGCCGGCACCCGTCACGACCGCGACCTTGCCCTCTTGTGCCATGCCCTCTTGTGCCATCGTCCGTCCCCCTCGCCCATTGAGGCCGCCATTTCATCAATCGCGGCGCGACTTGTCGACGGTATGATCGGGCGACCCACCCATCGAGCGGGAGAAGCCGATGTCCGTCGAACGAATCATCAGTCCCAAAATCAAGGAACCCAAGGGCAAGTTCTCGAACGCGATGCGCGTCGGGAACCTGTTGTTCATCTCCGGCCAGACGGGGCGCAACCCCGACGGCACCATCGGCGCCAAGGGCGACGTCAAGGGCCAGGCGCGGCTGGCGCTCTCACGCATCAAGGCGCTCTGCGAGGCGGCCGGGGCTTCCATGCGCGACATCGCGCGCTTCGGCATCTTCGTCGTCAACATCGACGACGGCGAGAAGGTCTACGAGGCGTACGACGATTTCTTCGACGGCCCGCCCTACCCCACGGACACGCTTCTCGGCAATGTGCGCTTGGCACATCCCGACCTCATCGTCGAGATCGAGGCCATCGTCGCGATTCCGGAGCGGTGAGAGCTGTTCGCCTTCACGCAAAGGCTTGCGTACAATGTATCAAGTTACGCGAATAGCGTGGGCTGGCAGGACACGAAAGCAGTGCTATGAAAAACGTATGGGAAGAGTTCGCGTACCTATTGGACAGGCGATTCAAAGTAGACGTAATTACCACTGAGGACTCTGTCAGATACACATTCTTTGCCGCGTTACTCCGTCAGAAACTTGCTGAACCTGAAGAAGTTATTCTCGAACTGCCACATCCCAAGATTGCCCGAGCCGAAATTGATACGTGGATTGTGCGGAGGAATGACTGCCCCATCGCGATCGAGTTCAAATATGATCGGCAGATACCGAGCGGGCACAATTCTCCGCGACCCATGAAAGCTGGAAAACTCTTTAACGACCTATTCCGACTCGCTCTCATTTGTCAGCCCGGCAAGACGCTATGCTATTTTGTTTACCTGACCGACAGCGAGATGGCGTCCTATCTACAAAACAAGGCGAATGGGCTCGCCGACTTTTTCGATTGCACGCCCGTATCACCGCTCTTTGTCGGGCAAGTTTACATTGAGGGAAAGTCAACGACGTTCCAAACACAAGCAGGAGAGATCACCCCTCTTTCACTAGTTTCCGTCCACTCCCAAAGTCTTCCAAAACAACACGAGCTCCGTGTATTCGAAGTGCGTCGGCAAGGTACAACTGATCAAGGTTAGACAGAAACACTGCCGCTATACTTTCAACTGTGCATTCTCCGGATCGTAGGGGCTTTCCTCGACCACACGCGCGGGGTAGTGGCGGTCGAGCATCTTGATGGTGAGCGTCTGTCCCGTCTCCGCGTATTCCGGCCGAAGGTAGGCGAGCGCGATCTGCGTCTTGAAATGGACGGAGTAGCCCCCGCCCGTCGCGC
>JBGPGW010000316.1:0-3961 GCA_041484095.1 Alphaproteobacteria bacterium
CGCGGCATCGCCGCCGCACTCGTCGCGTCGGTCTCCATGGCGACGCTCATGGCCTGGAGCGAAGGCACGATGGCCGGCCAGGACAGCCGCGTGATCACGCTCCATGTCATGGCGGCAAGCACGGGCGTGTTCATCGTCCTGGCCGCGATCGAGGGCGGCCTCACCCTCCCCTCTGGCACGCCCGGCTGGCTCGCCTTCATCGGCGCCTCGGTGTTCTTCTCGATCGCGTCGTTCTGCTTGTTCATCGCCATCGGGCTCATCGGGCCGGTGCGAACCGGGGTGATCGACAATGGCTCGCCCATCTGGGCCATCCTGTTCGCGGCCGTGCTCATCGGCGAGGTGCTCGGCCCCGTCCAATGGCTGGGGGCGGCGATCGTCGTCGGCGCCATCATCGCCAACCAGATCCTCGACCACCGCCGCCGTTGAAGCGCGGCGCGCGCATGCGAGAGGCTCGAACGAAGCCGGGAGGAGCACATGGCACAGCGTAAGAAGGCCGCGCGGCGCGCCGCATCGTCGCCCGCTCAGCGTACCGCGCTCGC
This sequence comes from Alphaproteobacteria bacterium, assembly GCA_041484095.1. Lineage (GTDB taxonomy): Bacteria > Pseudomonadota > Alphaproteobacteria > CADEGL01 > CADEGL01 > JBGPGW01. Next base: position 540 of record JBGPGW010000316.1, read on the forward strand.
CTGGGTCGAGGCGAATATGGATCGCCTGTCGATGTGGAACGAGACGATCTGGAACTACGCCGAATCGGCCTGGCGCGAATACCGCTCGGCCGCGTTCTATGTCGATCTCCTGCGCCGCGAGGGTTTCGAGGTGGAGGCGGGTTCGGGCGGCATGCCGACCGCCTTCGTCGCGACCTATGGCCGAGGCCGGCCCGTGCTCGCGAGCTATGCCGAGTACGATGCGATTCCCGGCTGCTCGCAGAAGGCCGCCCCTTACGCGGCGCCGCGCGACGGCGTCTCGCGCTGGGCGCCCGGCCACACCGATCCCCATTCCGCGCTCGGCATGTCCGCGCTCGGCGGCGTGCTCGCGGCCAAGGAAGCGATGGAACGCCACGGGCTTCGCGGCACGCTCAAACTCTTCGGCGAACCCGCGGAGAAAGTCTGCGGCTCCAAGAACCTCCACGCCCTCTACGGCTATTACGACGGCCTCGATGCCGCGATCAGCTTCCACCCGACCTATCTTCCGGAACTGACCAACACGACCGTCTGGGACACGCATGGCGGCTCGTATTGGAGCCGCATCTACACCTTCACCTGCACCGAAGCCCATCGCTGGAACAGCGCCGGCGCGGTCGAGAGCCCGGCGCATGCGCACGCGACCGCCACGGCGCGCGCACCCGGTGCGATCGATGCCATCTGCCTCATGCACGTGGCGACGAAACAGCTTCGCGAATCGATGGTGCCGATGACGGGACATTGGTGCCTGAACGAGGCGATCCTCGTCGCGGGCCAGGCGACCGCCGACAACCTGCCCGCCCATATCGGCCAAATCCAATACGCCTGCCGCGCGCCGACCCTCGCCATGCAGGAGCGCGTCTGGAGCGTGATCGAGCGGAATGCGCGCGCGATCGCCACGATGACGCATTGCGCGGTCAAGGGAACGTGGATCGCAAAGACGCGGCCGGGCCTGCCGAACCACGCCATGGCGGCGCTCGTCTACCGGAACCTGGCGCTTGCCGGGCCGCCCGTCCTTGGCAGAGAAGCCCGGGAATTCGGGCGCGCGATCCAGCGCGGCCTCGGCCTCAAGCCGATGACGGATCCCTTCATCCCGGACATCGCGCGGCTCAGCACGCCGGAAGACTCCGAAGCCCGCCTGCGCCATATCCTCCCGGCGTGGCAGGCGCATTACGCGGTCGATGATTATGTCGAATACACCTGGCACTGCCCGACGGCGCGGCTCTATGTGGCACGGCCCGTGTTGAAGCCGGCCCGCGCGGGCCACGTCTATCCGGACTGGGTGTTCAACGCGCTCGGCGGCGTGCCGGCATGCATCGATCCCATGATCGAGAGTGCCTCGAAATGCATCGGCGCGAGCCTCGTCGAGCTCCTCACCTCGCCCGGGGCCGTGCGCGCGGCGAAAGCCGAATTCAAATCCCGCACCGGCGGCGGGATCGGCGGACGGCGATGGATCGCCCCGCTCCTGCCCAGGGGCACGAAGCCGCCCATCGACTTCCGCTGGCCGGAATACGTGACAACCGCGCGCGGCGAGGATTGGTGGATTCCGGATGCGCCCTGACGAGTGGCGCGCTAGCGCCGGCGGCGTCTCGCCGCGGGTCTCCGCGCCACCGCGCGCCGGGGCGCGGGACGAGCGACCTTGCGAGCCGCGGCGCGTTCGGGCATCGCCGCGATGACCTTGATCTCGACGAGGACGCGGGGATCGTAGAGCTCGGCCGAATGCACGCAGGCCCGCACGGGCGGATTCTTCGCATCGATCCACTTGTCCCACACCGCGTTCATCGCATCGAAATCCGAGAACCGCTTGATCCAGACGAGGGCCGAAAGAAGATGCGACTTGTTCGTGCCAGCCTTCTTCAGCATCTCGTCGATATAGGCGAGCGTCTCCTTCGTCTGCACGGTGATGTCCGCATGGAGCGAATCCGCGGCACTCCCCGACAAATAAACGGTGCCGTTGTGCACCACGGCCTCGCTCATGCGCGCGCCGACATCGATCCGCTTGATGGCCATTCGACGATCTCCCTCTCTTGCCTCTCAGCGCTCTTGGGCGCGATTTTGGGTCCGCGATCCTAGCGCCGTCCGCGCGCCTGTCGAGGCTCAGCGGCGCGGGACCACGCGAAACCGCACATCGAAAGCCGCGCGATAATCCGCAAGCTGGGTGCGCTTGCCGGCCACGGGATCCCTAGACGTCTCGATCTCCTCCTCCGTCTCGACTTCGGTCAGGAAGGCGAAATCGGCATGAGGCGGTTTCAACGGGAAGCAGTCGAGCGCATGCCAGGTTCCGCGCCAAAGCATGAGGCCTATCGTGCCGTCGAGATGGAAGGCGCGGAGCGTCTCCGGCGCCGGCAGCTCGTTCGGGCGTCCCGCCGGCGAGGGCGGGGCCACGACCATGAAGGCCTCCGCCCCGCCCATGGGCACGCGGCTCTCCGTGACGTTCAAATGTCGCTCGAGGAGATGAAATTCCATCGCCTGCACGTGATAGCGCATGATTCGGAGCTCGGTGCGGCCATCCGCCTCGAAGGTCATCTTCCAGGCATCGAGCCGCGGCCGCGCCCAGCCGGGCTTCTCCGGCAACTCACCCACGATCTGCCCGAAGGGCGCGAAGGCGTCATGCGTCAGCGGCTCCGGGATCAACTCGATCATTCGCGTCATGGTTCACTCGCCACAGTTAAGGTCGTGTCGCCAAAGCGGGCGGCTCATGCCGAGGCCGCACGGCGATTGAAGTCGTCGATCAAACGATCCCAGATCGGCACGAGCGCGCGCAAGCCCCGCCAGAACGCCTGGCTCCGGCGGCGGTCGAATTCGGCCAAGGATACGCCCTGCTGCTCGACCCAGGTGAAATAGCCGAGATTGAAGAGGCGATCCCGGTCGCGCGCGCCGAGCTCGATCAGATGATCGGTCGTGGTGGCCGCGAGGTCGCGGCCCCACATCTCCGCGGCGGCGGCGGCATCGAAGCCGTGCGGCATGAATTGCGCGATCGCCTTCTCACGCTCGCTCGCGTAAAGCGTCGCATCGTCCGTCGCGACCGTGATGATCGCCTCGTCGGGGCCGAGGCGAAGATGCTTCGCCACCTTGATCGCCGCCAGCACGTTGCAGATTCCCGAGAGGCCAAGACTTGCCAAGCCGTCGAGAACCGACAGGGCGATGCCGTGGCGGCGCGCGAGGTAGGTCCGCCCGATTTCGGTATTGAAGAGAAGATTGAGGCAATCGGTCGCGCGGTCCGAGACGGCGGTGACGATGTCGGTGTTCGTCACGTTGTGGATGAAGGGGATGTGCTTGTCGCCGATGCCTTGGATGTTGTGTTCGCCATACCCGTTGTAGAGAAGCGTCGGGCATTCGAGCGCCTCGACCGCGACGATGCGCGCGCCGTGCGTCTCCTTGAGGTAATCGCCGGCGGCAAGCGTGCCGGCCGAGCCCGTCGCCGCGAC
>JBGPGW010000317.1:0-3938 GCA_041484095.1 Alphaproteobacteria bacterium
ATCGGCCCCGGCACCAGGCCTTCGTCGATCATCGCCAACGGGGCCACGACGATGAGCGCCACGCCGAACCCCGCCGCGCGCTGGATGGCGCCGCCCAGCGCCATGATGGAAGAGGCGAGCACGAATTCGGCGAGGCTGTAGTCGCTCATGCGGAAACCGACGGGCTCGATCAGGCGTCGCGCGGAGGCGAGGCCGCGCGCTCAAGCCCCGGCTTCAACAAATCGTCGTCGCCATAGTCCGACGCCGCGTGGAAGGCCAGGGGCGCCTCGCTCTCGACCGTCGCGAGCCGCGCGGCATATGCCTCGAGCGAATGGCGGCGTATGTCCGGCGATTCCGAAACCTTGGGTGCACAGAACGGCTTCAGCACGTCGAAGCCGACGAAGCGCAGACTGAGATTCGCCGGCCACAGCATGGCTTCGAGATCACCATACCGCCCGCGGGCGCTATAGGCCGCGAGGCTCGCATCGACCGTGACCGACAGCATGGCGCGCTTGCCGGCGAGCCCGCCCGTCTCGAACCACATGCCGCGGCCATAGGTGAAGCCCGGCACGAAGACGCGGTCCATCCATCCCTTCACGATGGCGGGCGGGCCGAACCACCAGATGGGGCATTGGATGATGACGAAATCCGCCCATGCGATCGCGTCGATCTCGGCCTTGATCTCGGCCGCGAAGCCGTCCGTCTTCCAGGCATGGGCCTGCTCCCCGATGATGTTGAGCATGTCCGGGTCCTTCGCCGCACGAAAATCCCCGCGCGTGACCCGCGCCTCAAAATTCTTGGCATAGAGATCCGAGATCCGGACGGTATGGCCCTTCGCTTCAAACGCCGTCTTGGCGAGATCGCGCAGTGCCGCATTGAACGACTTCGGCTCGGGATGGGCATAGACGATGAGGATTTTCATGGCGGCTCCGCAGGAAAGGGCAGGCGGCTCTCGTGATCGCTGGCCGGCGCCTTACTGTCAAGCGGCCTTCCCAACGGCGCGGGATCGAGACGCTGAGACGTCACGAGACGTCAGGCGCGAGGACGTCCGCATGCCTGACTTCAACGCCGCACCCTGTTGGCAGGAGACGCAGCCGGGGAACGATCGGCAGACGTTCGGCGACCTAGCCCGGGATGCGCCCTTGAAGCGGCAAGACGAGTGTGTCCTCGCGCCGCCACGCCAGGCGCACATCCTGCCCGGGGGTGAGCGCGCGCCGGCCGGAGCGCGTGAGCTCCTGCGCGACGATGGTGCTGTCGTCCTTCAGGCGCACATAGTGCTTGATCACGCCGCCGAGAATGATCGAATCGATGGCGCTTCCCGTCACGTGGTTGTCGAAGCGGCTCGAATCATCGCCCTCGCGCACGACGTTGACGTTCTCCGGCCGCATCATGATCTTGACCTTGGCCCCTGTCTTGGCGATCGGCGACGCTTTCGTCCGGATCGTGTGACCCGATGCGATCGAAGCCGTGCAGTTCGCTCCGGCCTCCTCGATCGTCGCATCGAACAGATTCGAGTTGCCGAGGAAATCGGCCGCGAAGACCGACCGGGGATTGAAGTAGAGATCGTCGGGCGCCCCCATCTGCTCGATCTGCCCCTCATTGAGCAGCACGATGCGGTCCGACATGGTCAGCGCTTCTTCCTGGTCGTGCGTCACGTAGAGCATCGTGATTCCGAGATCGGTGTGGATGCGCTTCAGCTCGAGCTGCATCTGCTCGCGCAGCTTCTTGTCGAGCGCGCCGAGCGGCTCGTCCATCAAGATGATCGACGGGTTGTAGACGATGCAGCGCGCGAGTGCCACGCGCTGCTGCTGGCCGCCGGACAGCTCGCGCGGCTTGCGGTTCGCCACATGCGGCAGATGCACGAGGTCGAGGACCTGGGAGACCTTCGATTGGATCTCGTCATTCGGGCGCTTGCGCACGCGAAGCGGAAAGGCGACGTTCTCGAAAATCGTCATATGCGGCATGAGCGCATAGTTCTGGAACACCATGCCGAGGCCGCGCTTGTTGGGCGGCGTCTCGGTCGCGTCCTGGCCGTTGATGAAGATGCGGCCCGAGGTCGGCGCGATCATGCCGGCGATGAGGTTCAGCATCGTCGTCTTGCCCGACCCCGAGGGGCCGAGAAGCGTCACGAACTCCCCCTCCGTGACCGACAGATCGACTTCCTCCAGCGCCGTGACGTCGCCGTAGCGCTTGCTGGCCTTCTCCAAGCGGACCATCGCCATCAAATTCTCCCTGCCGCCCGGCGGCGAATGCGAACCGGCTGCCCGGAACCTCGGCGCCCGACGGCATCAGAAACGAAGAGGCCCATCCCCCTAATCCTTCTTCTGCGCCATGGCGCCGATGAGGCAGATCACCAGCGACAGCGCGGTCAGGAAGGTCGACACGGCCGCGAGCACCGGGGAGATTTCCCATTGGATGCTCGAGAACATCTTGACCGGCAGCGTCGAGGCGCCGGCCTTCGCGATGAAATAGGCGATCACGACCTCGTCGAACGACATGAGGAACGCGAAGAGACCGCCGGCGAAAATCGCCGGGCGCAACAACGGCAGCGTCACCTTGAAGAAGGTCTGGAAGGGACCTGCGCCCATGATGGTCGCGGCGGTCTCGAGGTTCTGGTCCACATGGCGCATGCCGGCCATGGACGTCACGATGACGAAGGGCGTGGTGTAGACCGAGTGGCCGAGGATGAGCGATGCCTCCGACCCCGTAATTCCGAGGCTCGCGAAGTAGAAGTAGAGGCCGAGCGCGATCACGATGATCGGGATGAGAATCGGTGAGAGAAGCAGCATGGTGATGTATTTCTTCCCGGGATAGTTGCCGCGGACGATGCTGTAGGCCGCCGGCACGCCGAGAAGAATGGACGCGACCGTCGCGCCGGACGCGACGCGGAAGCTCCGCCACGTCACGTCCATCCAGTTCGATTCGAAAAAGAACTGCTTGTAGAGAAACGTGGAAAAGGACTTGGGCGGGAAGACCATTTCGCCCACGTTGCCGAACGACATCGGAATGACGATGAAGCTCGGCAGGAGAAGAAACAGGTAGCCGAACCACGCCGCGGCCGAAAGGAACATCGCCGATGACGCATATTTGCTTCCCACGGGGCGTTCGACGGCGGCCATCTCAGGCGGCCCCTCCGAACATCTGCTTTCCGCCCGGCACGCGCGTCAGCATCAAAATGAGCACGAGGGACAGAACCAGGAGCACGACGGAAATCGACGACGCCAGAGTCCAGTTGAGCGTCTCACGCGTGTAGAGATCGACGAGATTCGCCATCATGACGTCCCTGCGGCCGCCCAAAAGGCGCGGCGTGATGAAGAAGCCGAGCGCCAGGATGAAGGTGAGAAGGCTCCCCGCGATCACGCCCGGCATCGAGAGCGGCAAGGTGATCCTGAAGAAGATGCGAAGCGGACCCGACCCCATGAGCTGCGCGGCCTTGGGCAGGTCCGGATTCTGCGCCAGGAGACTCGTGAGAATCGGAAACACCATGAAGGGGATGAAGAAATGGGCGAGGCCGATCATCACGCCCGTGCGGTTGAACAGCAGCTTCACGCCCTGCCCGGTGCCAAGCACCGCCATGACAAGCTGATTGAACAATCCATTCGTGCCGAGGACGACGGTGAAGGCGAAGCTCTTGACCAGGATGCTGGTCCAGAACGGCAGCAACACGAGCACCATGAGAAAGGCGCGACGGCGCGGCTGCTGCTTCGCCAGATGGTAGGCGATGGGATAGGCAAGAAACACCGTGACAACGGTCGCCATCAGGCTGATCTCGAAGGTCGTCCACAGCACCTTGCGGAACAGACCGCTGCTCCACAGCTCCTTGTAGCCGGCCCAGCTCAGCTCGCCATCGATCGTGGTCACGCTCTGCATGATCACGTTGACGATGGGATAGAGAAACACGCCAAGCATGAACGCCATCGCCGGCAGGACGAAATAGAAGGCGATTCGCTTGTTGCGTG
>JBGPGW010000318.1:0-3930 GCA_041484095.1 Alphaproteobacteria bacterium
GCGCGATGGCGCGACCCTCCTCCTCCGCGTGCCGCGGCAAAGCTTCTGGCGCCTCACGCCGGGGGACAACCTCGCCTATCAGATCGCGGCATTCGAACGGACCGCGCCGTCGGGGAAGACGCCCCGGCTTTTCGGCTCGATCCCGCCGCGGCCGGATCTTCCTTTCGGCGCGCTCATCGTCGAGGAGATCATCGGCCGCCCACCCTGCCTGCCCGCGGATTTCGTCACCCTCGCCGAGGCCCTTCTCGGCGTGCATAGCCTGCCGGCCCCTCGAGACACCGCCCCTCTCATCGACCAATCCGATCCCGTTCGGGCGACGATCGACTTGATCCACGCCCAAGCGGCGGCGATTGCCGAAGCCGAGATCGCGCCCCGCGCCCGCGCGGCGATCGAGGAGGAGATGAGTTGGGCGCGGCACTTCGCCGAAACATCCGCAGGAAAGGCGCAACCCCGCACGCTCGTCTTCACCGACACGCAGCCCGGCAACTTCGTGATCGGCAAAGACGGAAGCGCGCGATGCGTCGACCTCGAGAAAGCCATGTACGGCGCGCCGGCGATCGACCTCGCCCACCTCACCATCCGCCCGTCGATCGGCTGGGACCCGGCTGTCGCGACACGAATCGGCCTCGCCGACGTCGCGGACTTCTACGCCGCCTATCTCGCCCGTGCCGAGGCCCGCTACCGCGAGGCCGTGCGGCAATGGCTCGCGCCCATGCGGCGGCTGACCTGGCTCAGGACCATCACGATCTTCGCGAAGATGAAGGCCGAGTGGCGGCGCGGGGGCTGGAGCGGAGAGGATTTGGAGCCCGCGTTCCGCGACCACGTTCTCCGCCATATCGCACGCTGCCATGACGCGGATGAAATTGCCGCCATGCGGGCCGAATGGCTGGAGGGGCCGGGCCTCGAAGGGCTTCTCGCCTAGTCTCAGCCGCGGGCGAGCCCGATCCCATCTTTTTGTTCTTGAAATGTTCTTTATCCTTGGGCAAGTTTCCGCCATGGAACCGCGCATGGCACCAGTGACGAAGAAAGGCCGGGGCGCCCGGAGCAACGCTTCGGGGCGCTTCGAGCCGAAGGCACGAATCGCGGTCGATGACGGCTGGCAGAGCGGCGGCAGCGAGGAGCTTCCGCCCCTCAGGACCACGGTCACGGTCGATTCGACCCGGACCATCATCGCGCGGAACGACTCGCCCGATGTCCCCTTCGACCGCTCGATCAATCCCTATCGCGGCTGCGAGCATGGCTGCATCTACTGCTTCGCCCGCCCGTCGCATGCCTATCTCGGATTGTCGCCCGGCCTCGATTTCGAGAGCCGGCTTTTCGTCAAGCCCGATGCGGCGCGGCTTCTCGAGCGCGAGCTTCGCGCACCCTCCTATCGCTGCGAGATGATGGCGCTCGGCACCAACACGGACCCCTACCAGCCGATCGAACGCCGCCACGAAATCACCCGGCAGATCCTCGCAGTGCTGTCCGCATTTTCCCATCCCGTCGGGATCGTCACGAAATCGGCGCTCGTCACGCGCGATATCGATCTGCTCGCACCAATGGCGAAGCGCAACTTGGCTCGGGTGTTCCTGTCGATCACGACGCTCGATCCGGCCTTGGCACGACGGATGGAGCCGCGCGCGGCCACGCCGGCGCGGCGATTGGAGACGATCCAGGCGCTCGCCGAAGCCGGCATTCCGACCGGCGTGATGGCGGCACCGATGATACCGGCGCTGAACGACGCCGAGCTCGAGGCAATTCTGGAAGCCGCCGCCAAGGCCGGGGCGACGGCCGCCGGCTATATTCTTTTGCGGCTGCCGCTCGAGATCAAAGACCTGTTCGGCGAATGGCTCGAAGGCCATTACCCCGAACGCGCGAAGCATGTGCTTAACCTCATACGCGCGACCCGTGGCGGCGCGCTCTACGATCCGAAATTCGGCCAGCGCATGAGCGGCAAGGGCGCTTACGCGGCGCTGCTCGCCAATCGCTTCGAGATCGCGGCGAAGCGTCTTGGCCTCAATCGGCGGGAACGGGACTCGCTCGACACCAGCCAGTTCAAGCCGCCGCCTAGGGCAGGCGATCAATTGACGTTGCTCTAGGCACCCGCTCGACCGGGGATTCTGATACGATCGCGCCGCGCGGACGACGGGGTGGGGCAGTGCCGGATTTCTCGCTGGAGCAAAGGGTGGGCGGAATCGTCATCGGCATCGATGAGGCGGGCCGCGGACCATGGGCGGGCCCGGTCGTCGCCGCGGCCGCACTTCTCGATCAAGAGAGTCTCTCGCCCTTCCTTCGCGACGGCCTGGCCGATTCGAAGACTCTGACGCGCGAGCGACGCGCGGTCCTCTATGACGCGCTTTGCCGGGAAGCCTCCTTCGGGGTCGGGGCCGCAAGCGTCGATGAGATCGACCATTACAACGTCCTCGTCGCCACGTTTCGCGCCATGGCCCGCGCCGTTCGGACACTCGGCATCCGGCCCGACATGGCGCTCGTCGACGGCAACCGGGCGCCGCCGCTCCCTTGCCCCGTGACGACGGTGGTCAGGGGCGATTCCTCGAGCCTTTCGATTGCCGCGGCGTCGATCGTCGCCAAGGTGACGCGCGATCGGCTCATGGGCGCCCTCGGACAGCGCTATCCCGGATTCGGCTGGGAGCGAAACGCCGGCTATGGCACGCCAGAGCATCAGGCGGCACTCAGCCGGCTCGGCCCGACACGGCACCATCGGCGCAGCTTCGCGCCCGTCGCGCTACATCTTGTGGTAACAGGGCCCGACGATTCTAGATACGCGAGTCCGTAAGCATTTGATTCCAAATTAGAATCAAGCGATGAGCGCTTGACGCCCGGGCGGTGCTGACTCATCCTCCCCGGCACGATGACAACCCGAGAGCCACCCGAATCCGCCCCCGCGCGCGTCGATGCCGTGCTGATCGGCGACAGCGTCGAGATCATGAACCGCCTGCCCGAGGGGTCGGTGGACATGATCTTCGCCGACCCGCCGTACAATCTGCAGCTTCGCGGCGAGCTTCACCGGCCCAACAACAGCCGGGTCGATGGGGTGGACGAATCCTGGGACAAATTCGCCGACCATGGCGCATATGACGCGTTCACCCTCGCCTGGCTAGAGGCCGCGCAACGCCTGCTCAAGGACGACGGCACGCTCTGGGTCATCGGCACCTATCACAACATCTACCGCGTGGGTGCCAAGCTTCAGGATCTCGGCTACTGGATCCTCAACGACGTCGTGTGGCGGAAGTCGAACCCGATGCCCAATTTTCGCGGCCGTCGCTTCACCAATGCGCACGAGACGCTGATCTGGTGCACGAAGCGCGAAGGGGCCCGCTACGTTTTCAATCACGACGCCATGAAGGCGTTGAACGACGATTTGCAGATGAGAAGCGACTGGCTTCTGCCGCTTTGCACCGGCTCCGAGCGCCTGAAGGACGAGAACGGCCGCAAGGTTCACCCGACGCAGAAGCCCGAGGCGCTGCTGCACCGGATCATCCTCGCGAGCACAAGGCCGGGTGCGCTCATTCTCGATCCGTTTTTCGGCACCGGCACGACGGGCGTCGTCGCCAAGCGCCTCGGCCGCCAATACATCGGCATCGAGCGCGACCCGTCCTATGCGGGCGCGGCGGAGGAACGCCTTCGCTCGGTCCCGAGGCCAACCGATCTCTCGCTTGTCCACACGCCGTCCAAACGCGAGGAGAAGCGCGTGCCGTTCGGATGGCTGGTCGAGCGCGGCTATTTGGCACCAGGCGAAGTGCTATTCAGTCCCGACCGGCGCCATGCGGCCCGCGTCAGGGCCGATGGGACGATCATCGCCGAGAATCACGACGGCGTGCATAGCGGCTCGATCCACCGCGTCGGCGCCGCGGTCCAGGGCGCGCCCGCATGCAATGGCTGGACGTATTGGCACTTCGTCGTCGATGGGCGGCCGGTCTCGATCGA
>JBGPGW010000319.1:0-3834 GCA_041484095.1 Alphaproteobacteria bacterium
ATGAACACGTAGTCCGCCCAGTCCGCATCGCTCGCGGCGGCCGGCTCCGGCATCACGCGGACTTCGCCTGCGCAGACGAACTCCGTGATGTTGCGCGGGCCGTTGAGGGGACAGGGCATGGTCTTCACGGCGTTGTCCTCAATGCCCGACCGAGGCGGCGCCGCGTTCGCCGACCTGGTTGAATTCGCTGAAGCGCGAGAGGCGAAAGGCGTCGAGAATGTCGGGCACGCGGCCGGTCGCGACCGTTTCGGCCATGCGCTTGCCGCACACAGGCGTCGCCTTGAATCCCCAGGTGCCCCACCCCGAATCGATGAAGTAATTCGTCAAGGGCGTGGCACCCATGATGGGGCTGAAATCGGGCGTCATATCGGCCATGCCCGCCCACTGACGCAAAAGGCGCACCTCGCCCAGGAACGGAAACATCTCGATCATGTGCGCAAGGAGCGTTTCCTTGAATTCGAGCGTCGAGCGCGTCGAGTAGAGCGAATACGGATCGGTCGACCCGCCCATGACCAGCTCGCCCCGCGCACTCTGCGAGATGTACACATGCAGGCTGCCCGAAACGATGATCGGATCGAGAAAGGGCTTCAAAGGCTGCGAGACGCAGGCCTGAAGCGGCACGGTACGGATCGGCAGCCGAAACCCGGCCTTGGCGGCGAGCAAGCTGCTCGATCCCGCGACGGCCTGGAGCACCTTGCCGCAGGCGATCGTGCCGCGGTTGGTCTCGACCGCGACGACGCGGCTGTCCTGCGTCTTGAACCCCGTGACTTCCGTCGCCTGGTGGATCTGCACGCCCATGCGCGCGGCCCCGATCGCGTAACCCCACGCAACGGCGTCGTGACGCGCGATGGCCCCCGGCACATGGTAGAGCGCCGCCAGAATCGGATAGCGCACTTTGTCCGAGAGATTGAGGCTCGGCACGAGCTTCCGGATATCGTCGGGGAAGATGACCTCCGAGTTCACGCCGCAATGCTTGTTGACCTCCGCGCGCCAACGCATGGTGCGCACCGCGGCGTCGGTGTGCGCCAGCGTCAGATGCCCGCGCTCGGAATACATGATGTTGAAGTCGAGGTCGTTCGACAGCGTTTGATAGAGGCGCACCGATTCGTCATAAAAGCGCACGCCTTCGGGCGTCAGATAATTGGAGCGGATGATCGTCGTGTTGCGCGCCGTATTGCCGCCCGCGAGATAGCCCTTTTCCAGCACCGCGACATTGGTGATGCCGTAATCCTTGGCCAGGTAGTACGCCGCCGCGAGCCCATGCCCGCCGCCGCCGACGATGACGACGTCATAGCCGGTCTTGAGATCGGGCGTGGCCGGGATGTGCCGGGGCTCGGGGTGCTTGCGGCTCAACCCGAATTTGAGGAGTCCGAGCGGCATCGAGCGTTCTCGACGAGACTTTCTGTCGCCCCCCGCCGGTACGGCAGGAGGATGGGCGGACGCTAAGGCCGCGTTTCCTAGAGGGCAAGATTTATTCCTCACCGGGCTCGACGGGGACAGGGCCGCCTGTGCTGAACTGTCACGATCGCCGCCGGGAGGCCGTTCGCCCCCGCGCGCTATCCGTATTTCGCATAGGGGAGCATGGCCCCCCTTTCGGGTTAGCACCGAAGGCCTGACCCGCCGTAAGGACTTGTTAACCGCGATTCGCAAGTCTTCAGGTCCCGCACGGGCGCGATCACCGGCGCCGGACGGCCGAGGCGCTGGAGGGTCATTATCCCGCGCGCGGCCCCCGACCCGGGCCCATGCCGACACAGACGCCGAACGAACATTCAGGACGAATGATGCACAAAAGAAAAAGCCCCAGGCAGGGAAAGGCGCGCGGCACGCCATCGTCGCGCCCGGCCGCCAAATCACCCATCCGCCGGACCTCTCGAAAAGCGACACGAGTCCTTGGCACCGCATCGGCCCTGGCCGGGCCTATTCCCTTCGGCAAGGGCGGCCGAGCCGCCGGCGGGCCGGCCGCACTCGCGCGACTGAATGCGCGCCTGACGGCCCAGTCGGCCGCCATCGCCAGAATCGCCAAATTGCCGGCGGTTGCGCACGGGCAACTCCGCGACGCCTGTGACGCGATCACTCGCGCAACCGCGGAGGCACTGGCCTGCCCGCGCATCAGCATATGGCGCTATGCCGCGCCGCGGCGCGCGCTCGGCACGCTGCACCTGCTCGTCGAGGGCAAGCATCGCGATCGCTCGAATGTGACGTTGTCCGCCGACCGGTATGCGCAGTTTTTCGATGCGCTCGATCGGGACGTCGCGGCCAATAATGCCTGCGGCGACTTTCGCACGCGCGCGCTTGCTCATGACTATCTCCGGCCGCACGCCATCTCCTCGATGATCGCCTTGCCCATCCGGATTGCCGGGCGCCTGAGCGGCATGCTCACGATCGAGCATACGGGTCCGCAGCGCGTCTGGGTCCCGGACGAGCGGCGCTTCGCGCGATCCATGGCCGACTTCGTCGGCGCGACCTTCGAAGCGGCGGAGCGCGAGGCTTCGCGCGCCGACGCGGTCACGGCCAAGGCGAGCGCCGAAGCCGCGAGCCAAGCCAAGACCGATTTCCTCAGCAGCATGAGCCACGAGCTGCGCACGCCGCTCAACGCCATCATCGGTTTCTCGGAGATCATGAGCGAGCAGGCCTTCGGCCCGCTCCTGCCGCGCTATCACGATTACGTGTCCGACATTCACAAGAGCGCCGCGCATCTCCTCCACATCATCAATGACGTGCTCGACATCGCGCGAATCGAGTCGGGCAAGATGACGCTCTACGAAGAACCCGTCGAACTTCGAGCGCTCGTCGAGGACTGCTTCGCCTTCGTTCGCGAGCGCGCCGCCAAAAAAGACATCCTGCTGGACGCGCATGTGCCGACGGCCGGCGTGGTCATTCGGGCCGACGATTCGCGCATCCGTCAAATCGTGCTCAATCTCCTGTCGAACGCGGTCAAATTCACACCGCAAGGCGGCCGTGTCTGGATCGCGGTCAACCGGGGGGACGACGATTGCGTGTGCATTACCGTCGGCGACACGGGCATCGGCATGCGACCCGATGAAATTCCGCGCGCGCTCGAGCCGTTTCGCCAGGTCGACAGCATGGTGGCGCGGTCTCAGGAAGGCTCAGGGCTCGGCCTGCCGATCAGCAAGAACCTGGCGGCACTCCACGGTGCCAGTTTCGTGATCGACAGCGCGGTCGGCCGGGGCACGGTCGTGACGATGACTTTCCCCAAGGAGCGGACGCTTCGCCCTGAAGCGGCACGCGCTTCGGCGGCCGCGGCGGAGTAACCGTCAGCCGCACCCGCGGCGCGTCACGGTACGGCATTCCGCGACCGGGCTTGCCGAGAGCACCCCGCGACGATTTATCGTTGGGAATCCATTTTTTTTGACCTATTTAGTAGCCGAAGCGGGCTAACGCCTCGGGGATGACCTCTCCGGGGGGCGGAGCATTGCGTTTTTCGTTTTGCGTCAAGGAGTTCGTTGGAATGCAGCAAGCCGCCGCCCTCGGCACCACGGGGAGCGTTCCGGGCCTCGAGGTCCGGGGAACTGTCCGCGCCGGATATGGCGAGATTCTCACCCAAGAGGCACTCCGGTTCCTTCTTGCGCTCGAGCGCACCTTCGGCGATCGCCGCCGTCAGCTCTTGAGCCGTCGGCAGGAGCTTCAGTCGAAGATCGATGGCGGCTGGCTGCCTGGCTTCCGGCCCGAGACCGCGGCGATTCGCAAGGCCGAGTGGCGCGTCGGCACGGTGCCGAAGGACCTCACGGATCGGCGCGTCGAGATCACGGGGCCGGTCGACCGGAAGATGGTGATCAACGCCCTCAACTCGGGCGCCACCCATTTCATGGCGGA
>JBGPGW010000320.1:0-3832 GCA_041484095.1 Alphaproteobacteria bacterium
CCGCTCAGGACCCCCGTCACCACATTGCCCAGCCACCTCAGGACATCGCCCGCATGGCTGCCGATCACTTCACGCAGCTTGCCGATGTCGTCGGTCGACAGGCGGGATTCGAGCTGGGTGAGCAGGCGGTGGAGGATCTGCGAGCCGAGATCGAGATAGGCCGGAAGGTTCGCGGCGAAATCCACGATCTGCGCTTGGAGCACAGGGATGAGAAGAATGACCGCCAGCGCGGCCACCACGAAAAACAATGCGGAGATGAGAGCCGTCGCCAGTGTCCGCGAGCAGCCCAGCCGCTCGAGCCGAACGGCCGCCGGATCGAGAAAATAGGCGACCGCCGCCCCCACGATGAACGGCAGCAAGACGCTGCCCAAGACATGCAGCACGACGGCCGCACCGACCATGAGCGCGACCCACAGCATCCATCGCTGCGCGCCCATCACAGCGCGTGTCCGTATCCGGCCACCCGGCGGCCCCACTTGATCAAATAGGCGAACCCCGAGACGAGCGTCGAGACCGTCACCGCTGCCACCAGGATCCGCATGACCACCCCGTCAGGCAACGCGAAGCCGTTCTGCGCCAGCACATAGGCCGCGAGGAGAATCTGGAGAAGCGTGTTCACTTTGCTCACCCAGAGCGGTTGAATCCGGATGGGCACGCCCGTGCGCATGATGATCGCAGCACCACCCAGGATCATGACATCCCGCAGCACGACGAGACCCACGAGCCAATCCGGCAGCATGCCCTTGGCGCCGAGAAGGACGTAGATGCAGACGAGCAGCGCCTTGTCCGCCATCGGATCGAGAAAGGCGCCGAGAGGCGTCTTCCAATTGAACCGCTTGGCCAGATACCCGTCGACGGCATCGGACGCGCCGGCGCCGAGGAAAAGCCAGAACGCGGCCTCGACGCGCCCGCTCAGCATGAGCCACACCGTCGCGGGGACGCAGAGAAGCCGCGCGAGGCTGATGACATTCGGCGGATTCACTCGGACCCCGCGCGCGCCGGCGCGCCGGCGAGGCGGAGGACCCGGTTCGGCGCACGCCCTTCGAGCTTCAACTCATTCTGCGCGAGCGCCAGGACCAGCTGCGATTCCTCGCCGACATACTGGAGAACGACCCGTGCCTCGCGCCGCGAGAGCGCGCGCAACTCGCTCCGGCGGACGGCGGCGACGCGGCCGAGCCGCGCGCGCACATCCACCCAATCCTTGAGCGCGCCGAGCGGCACCACCGCCTCGAGCGTCTCTTCGCGACCCGAACGCACCGCATTGTCCTGCTTCCAGCGTTCCTCGATCTGACCGGCCGCGCTCTCGACCGCGCGCCCGAGGAGCGCCGTCATGGTTTCCCCTGGATTGGCCTTCAAGCGCTCGACGATGGTCATACCGGGGCCCGCATCGCCGATGCGACTGACGTTGATCTGCAGCTCGGACGAGCCGTCGCCGGACGTGCGCGCCGATGCGACGATGCTGTCGGCCGTGCCGTTGCGGGCCGCAAGCGCCTTGATTCGTCCGTCGTCGAGCGCCTTGGCCTGCTCGGCATTGAGGGATGAAAGATCCGCGAGCTCGCCGGCCGGCACGACGAACGGCACGAGGCCGTCGCGCGGCAGACGCGCATTCCAGGCCTCGCGCCAAGGATTGGGATCGTCCCACAGCACGCTGCGCCCGCCCGTCTCGAAGACCGGAACGACCAGCACCGGCCTGCTCAGGGCGTCGGCGAAGGCGATGTTGTCGGCCCGCAGCATCGTCCGGATCGGCTCGGGCTTGAAGCGCACCGTGATCTTCGCGCTGTAGCGGCCCGGCGAAACCTTCTCGTCCGCGACTTCGACGTCCTGCACGAGATCGGAAAGACGCGCCGCAGGCGGCGTGGGCACCCGCTCGGCCCCGCCCGCGGGAATGAGCCGCCGCATCAGGCGCTGAAAGGCCTGGCGCTGGCCCTCGGCCATGGCCTCGGCACGCGCAGCGGCCGCGGTCGCCCCTATCTTCTCGACCGCGACGCCGACTATGGCGAACGCCTCGGCCGGCGCGCGCCTGGCCTGAGGCGCCGCCGTCTGAGCCCACATCGGGCCCGCCGACGAGACGAAGACACCCAATGCGACGACGATGCCAGCCCACAGTCGGGCTCGGCTTTGGACCATTGCAAACCGTCTCCGATGCAGTATCTTCCCGGGCTCGAAATCGCGAGCCCCTTATACCCGCTCTGCCATAGGCGAGGAAGCCATTAGCGGTCGCACGTACCGGGACGCGGGCGTCGACATCGACGCTGGGGACGCACTCGTCGATGCGATCAGGCCCATGGCGCGCTCGACCGATCGGCCCGGCGTGCTCGGTGCGATCGGCGGATTCGGCGGGTTGTTCGACCTCAAGGCCTGCGGCTACCGGGATCCCGTCCTCGTCTCCTCGACCGACGGCGTCGGAACGAAGCTCAAGCTTGCCATCGCGCACGATCGGCATGACGGGATCGGCATCGACCTCGTCGCCATGTGCGTCAATGACGTGATCGTCTCGGGGGCCGAGCCGTTGTTCTTCCTCGACTACTTCGCGACGGGGCGGCTCGAGCTTGGCCTCGCGCGGCGGATTCTCGAGGGCATTGCCGCCGGCTGCCGGGAGGCGGGATGCGCGCTCCTTGGCGGTGAGACCGCCGAGATGCCGGGTCTTTACGCGCGCGAGGATTACGATCTCGCCGGCTTTGCCGTGGGTGCCGTCGAGCGCAGCGAGATCCTCGATGGCCGGACCGTCGCACCCGGCGACGTTCTCCTCGGCCTCGCCTCCTCGGGCGTTCATTCGAACGGCTTCTCGCTCGTCCGCCGGATCGTCGGGGATCTCGGTCTGGCGCTCGGCGATGCAGCACCGTTCGATCTTGGCTCACGGCTGGGCGATGCGCTGCTGACGCCGACCCGCATCTACGTCCGAAGCGTGCGCGCGGCAATCAAGGCCGGCGGCGTCAAGGCGCTCGCGCACATCACCGGCGGCGGCCTTCTCGACAACCTGCCGCGAATCCTGCCGCCCGAGACGGCCGCTGAAATCGACACGCGAAGCTGGACGGCACCGCCCGTCTTCGCCTGGCTCGCCAAGGCGGGACAGGTCGAGCCGCTTGAGATGGCGCGCACCTTCAATTGCGGGATTGGCATGGTCGTGGTGGTCGAGGAGAGAGCGGCCGACCGGATCGGCGCGGTCCTCGGGGATGCCGGCGAGCGCGTGACCCGGATCGGGCGCATCGTCGCCGATCGGACCCAAGGTCCGCGCGTCGTCATGGCGAACATGGAATCGACATGGCCCCGCTGAGCGTGGGCGTCCTCATCTCCGGCCGCGGCTCGAACCTTCAGGCGCTTCTCGATGCCTGCGCCGAACCCGGCTATCCCGCGCGGATCGCGCTCGTCGTCTCGAACAAGGCGGAGGCCAAGGGCCTCGATCGCGCCCAGCGCGCTTGCGTGCCGACAGAGGTGGTGTCCCGCCGCGACCACGCGAGCCGCGACGCTTTCGACCGCGCACTCGACGCCGCGCTTCGCGCACGCGGCGTCGAGTTCGTCTGCCTCGCCGGTTTCATGCGGCTTCTCGGCGGCTGGTTCGTCGGGACGTGGCGCGACCGGCTCATCAACATCCACCCCTCGCTCCTGCCCGCCTTTAGGGGCCTCGACGCGCAGGCCCAGGCGCTCGCGGCAGGCGTGCGCGTCGCCGGCTGCACGGTTCATTTCGTGCGGAGCGAGATGGATTCAGGCCCGATCATCGTCCAGGCCGCGGTGCCGGTGCTGGCCCGCGATACCACCGCCACGCTGTCGGCGCGAATCCTCGAGGCGGAGCATCGGTGCTATCCGCGCGCCCTTCGCCTCATCGCCGAGGGCC
>JBGPGW010000321.1:0-3803 GCA_041484095.1 Alphaproteobacteria bacterium
ATAAAAATACGATATGCCTCGCGATAGCGCGGCCACGTTCGGACCGCGCGCCATGCGCGCCAGACGCGGAGGGGCGCCTCGTGCAGGTATTCGGGAAGGTAATGTAAGGCGGCACGCACTTCATCATGGACGGGATGACGCACCCGGTCCGTGGGCCGGCGCAACGAGACGATCAGAATGTCGAGGCCCCGCCGCTCGAGGGATCGAATCTCCTGCGCGATGAATGTTTCGGAGACTCGCGGGTAGCCCTTGAGAACGAACGCCACGGTGCCGCGCACGAAGCGACGTCCCTGTCTCGTCAAACCGATTGCTGGGCAGCCACCACGCGCGGCTGGTGAGAGGCTTGCAACCAGCGGCCGACCAAGCGATTGACGCTCGTGAGGCCGTCGAGAAGCCCGGGGACGACGATGTCCGACGGGCGCGCCTGCTGCGGCAGATGGCGAAGTGCCGTGGCCATGCGCCAGGGGTCCCGCGTGCCGTCATCGACCAGCATCTTCACGAGACCGAGATCTTGCGCGCGCGCGGTGCGGATCAGCTGCTCCCGGCGCGGCAGGGTCCTGGGGACGATAAGGGCACGCTTGTTGAAGGACAGGATTTCACAAAACGTGTTGTAGCCGCCCATGGCCACGACGCCGGCCGCGCGGGACATGAGGTCCTCGATATGGACGTCGAACGTGATTCCGCGGACTCGCGGCAATCGGTCCACCCGCAATTGAAACGCCGCCTTTTGCTCCGGCTGCATAAATGGACCGAACACGATAAGCGCGGGATGCGGCATCTGCGGGTCCGCCTCGTAGGCGCGCAAGACCCAATCGATGAGATCGCCGCCATCCCCGCCGCCACCGGGCGTCACGAGCAGAAATGGCTCCGGGAGGAGCGTGGCGTTCATCGAGGGTGGGCGTTCAACCGTTGGGTCTTGTCCGAGATAGCCGGTATAGGACGTCTTGCGATACACCGACCAGGGAAGCTCGATGCCCTCGATCGGATCGCAGATTTGCGGCAGTCCATAGATCCAGATTTCGTCATAGAGGTCGCGCAGGGCCGGGAGCACGCCTTTGCGCTCCCACTCCGGCGCGAGCAGGGTCGGCTCGTCCATGACGTCGCGCAGCCCGAGTATAAGCGGGGTGTTGCGGTCCTTCAGCATCATGAGCGTGTCGCGCACCTCGCCCCGCAGCCCCAGCGGCTCCTTGTCGACGAGAAACAGGTCAGGCTCGAAAATCTCCGCCGTATGGCGAATAATCGACGCCCGCATGGCCAGCGTTTCCTGGATGTCGAGATGCAAGCTCAGCGAGGTGTATTCGCCGTTCCGCAGTTTGATGACGCCCGGCACGCGCACGAAGTCGACGCGCGTGCGAAAGTCGAAACTGCCGATGATGGGCGATCCGGACAGGATCAGGACGGACATGTCCCGGTTCGAGCGGACCAGCGAATGCGCGATGGCGCGGCATCGCCTTAGATGGCCCAAGCCGAAACTGTCATGACTATAAATAAGAATACGGGCGCCGCCCGTGCCGCGAGCCATAGGCCTATCCGGAATCCCCGCCCCCTCGGATACCTCAAACTATGGCACAGGCAGGCTGCGGTCAGAAGCGCTGTTTTGCGATCCCGCCCTTCTAGGCGGCAGAGAATTTCGCTACAACTCTCTGTGCCACAATACAAAATGCTACCCCCAACCCGGGTATAGGCGCGGCATGCCCCATAGCCTTTACGCTTTCATCCTCCGTCACAGCCGGCGCGAGCAGATCGTCCTGCTGCTGCTTGCCGCGATCTCCTACCCGTTCCTCTACTACTCCTACGATCTCCCGAAATACATCATCAACCACATCAAGGACGTCGCCGTTCACATCGGCAAGAAGAACCCGCTCGAGACCTTCCCCACGAGCCAGGTCTTCGGCGGCGAGCTCGATGTTCTCGGCATCCATCTCTCGATTTCCGGCATCTCAGCGGATGCGGTGGAGAAATTACTGTGGTTTTGCCTGGTATTTTTTCTCCTCACCATCACCAACGGCGGATTCAAGTATTACATCAATGTGTTCAAAGGCCGGCTCGGTGAGCGGATGCTGCGGCGCCTTCGCTACGAGCTGTATGCGCGGATCCTCAGATTCCCGCTTCCCCACTTCAAGAAAGTGTCATCGGGCGAAATCATTCCGATGATTACGGTCGAGGTCGAGCCGCTCGGCGGGTTCATCGGCGACGCGTTCGTGCAGCCGATCTACCAAGGCGGCCTCCTTCTGGTCCCGCTTTACTTCATCTTGAACCAAGACCCGATCCTGGGGATCGCGGCGCTGGCCTTCTACCCCGTGCAAATTTACGTCATTCCGCGCATCCAGCGCCGCGTCAACCAGCTTGCAAAACGGCGCGTGCAGACTGTGAGAAGCCTTTCCGATCGGATCGGGGAATCGATCGCTGGAATCCAGGACATCCATTCCAATGATGCCTCGGTGCGCGAACGTGCCGACTTCGCTCATCGTCTGGGCACGATCTATCGCATCCGCTACGACATCTACCGGCTCAAATTTCTTGCAAAATTTCTGAACAACTCGATCGACAAGCTGACGCCGTTCCTCTTCTACTCATTGGGCGGATACCTCGTGTTTCAAGGTCGCGTCGACATCGGCGCGCTCGTTGCCGTGATCGCCGCTCAGAAGGACCTGGCCGCACCGTGGAAGGAGCTGCTCGACTACTACCAGCAAAAAGAAGACGTTCGAATCAAGTATGAACAGGTCGTCAGCCAATTCGAGCCTGCCGATCTGCTTGATGAATCCCTGCTCGACGTCGAACCCGATCGCATCGAGCCGATCAAGGGCGAGTATATCGGCGCGAACGTGACGTTGGCGGAAGGCGGCGCGGTCAAGTTTCTCGACGGCGCGTCTTTCGCGCTTCCGCTCAAGGAGAGGGTCGCGATCGTCGGCGACGGCACGAGCGGAAAAGACGAGCTGCCATTGGTCTTGGCGCGGCTCCTCCAGCCGACAAGCGGAAGCATCACGTTGAACGGCAGCAAGCTGTCGACGCTTCCTGAATCAATTGTCGGCCGACGGATCGGTTATGTCGGCCCCTCCGCGCATCTCCTGGCGAGCAGCGTCCGCGACAATCTCTACTACGGCCTGAAGCATCGCCCGTTAGCCACGCCATCGCTGGACGAACCCGAGCGATTGCGGAGGGCACATGCCGCGGACGAATCCGCTCTGGCCGGAAATATCACGCACGACATCGCGGCGGACTGGACCGATTACGGCGCGGCCGGCGCGGCGGGGCCGGCGGAGCTGACCGCCGTCGCGATCGAAATATTGCGCCTTGTCGACATGGATGAGGACATCTACCAGCTCGGCCTGCGCGGCCGCATCGATCCGTCCCGGCAGCCGGAGCTTGCCAATGCGTTTCTTAGGGCGCGCGTTACCCTGAGACAGCGGTTCGCCGATTCATCTCTCGCCGCCCTTGTCGAGCCGTTCGATGCAACCAAGTACAACGGCAACGCGTCGCTCGCGGAAAATCTTCTGTTCGGCACGCCGGTCGGCTCGATATTCGCCGAAGATAACCTTGCGGCGGACCCGTATGTGCACCGCGTCCTCGCAAAAGCGGAGCTCACCGACGATCTCCTGGCGATCGGCCGCAAGGTGGCGGAGACCATGGTCGAGCTGTTCTCGGGCCTTCCGCCGGGACACGAGTTCTTCGCGCAATACGGCTTCATCAGCTCCGATGATTTGCCGGAGTTTCAGACACTCGTCGCGCGCATCGGAAAAGATGGTCTGGCGCAGCTTTCCGCGACCGAGCGGGCGCGACTGCTGGCGCTGCCCTTTCGGCTC
>JBGPGW010000322.1:0-3770 GCA_041484095.1 Alphaproteobacteria bacterium
CACGCTGTTCAACATCGTCGGCTTCCAGACCAAGCTGAAGCACGCGGAACAGGCGCGAATTTTCCGGATGATCCCCGGTCTCGAGCGCGCGGAATTCGCGCGCCTCGGCGGCATCCACAGGAACACGTTCCTCAATTCGCCGCGCGTCCTCGATTCGCTTCTGCGCCTCAAGGCGGCGCCGCGCCTGCGCTTCGCGGGCCAGATCACGGGCGTCGAAGGCTATGTCGAAAGTGCGGCCGTGGGGCTTCTCGCCGGACGGTTCGCGGCGGCGGCGCGGCGCGGCTTCGCCTCCACCCCACCGCCGGGCGTGACGGCGCTTGGCGCGCTGCTCGACCATATCACGGGGGGCCACCTCTCCGGCCGCGACACCTTCCAGCCGATGAATGCCAATTTCGGCCTGTTCCCGCCGCTCGAGAACCCGCCGCGCGGACGCGAGCGCAAGCGCGCGATGTCAGAGCGCGCACTGGCCGCACTCGGCGCATGGCTCGGCACGGCAAGGGTCGCGGCAGCGTAGATCGTATCGTCATGAGTGCGAATTGCGTTGCCGGTTGAAGTGCGACGGCGCCTGGCGGCTCTCGCTATCCTTTCGGTTAGGCTCCAGTCGTCGTTGACCGCGCGGGAGGCGCATCGGAAATGGTTGAGAAGGGATACTGGGTCGCGCTCGTCGACGTGAATGACTCCGAGAAATACAAGGCCTATGTCGCGGCGAATGCCGTCGCGTTCCGAAAATACGGCGCACGCTTCGTGACGCGCGGGGGCAAATCCAAAATTGTCGAAGGACGAGGCCGCTCCCGCGTCGTCGTGATCGAATTCAAAGACTACGCAACCGCGCTCGAATGCTACCGCTCTCCCGAATACGCGAAGGCGATCGCGTTTAGGAAAGACGCATCGGCCGCCGACATCGTCGTCGTGGAAGGCTATAGCGGCCCGCAACCCACGGATACGTAAGCCCGGATGTCGTTGCCGGAGCGAGTTCCGCGCGCTTGGCGACCCCTTCTCATCCCGGTGCGTCTTGCGCTGGGATCCGCAGCACGAGGATGGCCGCGAGAAGCAATGCCGCGGCCGCAGCGAAGGACGGCAGCCGGAAGCTCGCCGTCGCGTCATAGGCGAGGCCCGCGAAAGCCGGGCCGATGATCTGGCCGAGGCCGAACGCGGCCGTCATGAGGGCGAGGATGCGCCGCGGCTCACCGCTCGAAAGCCGCCGCGCCAGCACGAGGCCGAGCGCCGTGATGCCCATGAACGTGCCGCCGAGGAGGATCCGGCGAGGAGTGCGCCGGGGACCGCACCCCATGCGACGCTCGCCGCGACACCGACCGCCTCGGCGAGGCACGCGATCGCGAAGGTGCCTGCGAGGCCGAGCCGCCCTGCCGTCCATGTCCAGAACGCGACCGAAGGCGCCGCGGCAAGGCCGACGATCAGCCATACGACCGGCTCGATCGCGCGCAACGCCGCGACCTCGCGCACGATCGCGACGAGGAAGGTCGCCGTGATCACATAGCCGAAGCCGAAGAGGCCATAGGCCGTGACGAGGGCGGGCAAGCCTCGGCCGCCCGCCTCCGCCGATCGCAACGTGACCGTGACGGCCTCACGTCCTCCGGGAACGAGGGCGGCGACGATCGCGAGCGCAAGGAACGACACGATGCCGCTCGCCGACCATAGCGCGCGCCAATCGTGCCCCTCGACCACGAGGATCGAGACGAGCGCGGCCGAGAGGGCGATGCCGGTGCCGACGCCCGCAAAATGAACGGCCGAGAGCCGAGACTGGCCCGCCACGCTCAGCCGGTCGAGGATGAGCGCCGAGGCGAAGACGAGAACGAAGGCGCTAGCACCGCCGCCGACGAACCGCAACGCCATGAACGCAACCGGCGAGGAGACGGCCGCCATCGCCCCGGTGCTGATGGCGCTCACCGCCAGCGCGCCGAGCAGCCAGCCCCGTCGCGAGCCGCGGAGGAGCGGCGTCGCCGCAAGAAGCGCGCCCACGAGATAGCCCGCGAAATTGGCCGAGGCGATGAATCCAGCCATCGCCGCCGACAGGCCGAGATCCTCGGCCATGAGCGGCAGGATCGGCGTGTAGACGAATCGGCCGATGCCGAGCGCCCCCGCCAGCGCCGCGAGACCGCCGAGGGCGAGCGCGAGCGGGCGCTCCCTCACACCCGTCCCCGCATCGCCGCCCAGGCGAGCAGGACCTGACGCCGCGGCGCTGAGATCGCGAGGCGCGGGTCGAACGGATTGCCCGCGGCGCGATCGAGCCGCCGGAGATAGGCATCGGCGAGCGTCACGGTGAGGAGTGCGGCCAAGCCGGCGCGCGGCGAATCATGCGCGAGCTGCCGCGCGGCATCCACATGGCGGCGCGCGGCCGCCGCCACCGGCATCACTGCCTCGGCGAGCGCGGCACTCGGCTCGAGATCGAAGAGCGTGCGCGGCACGAGCGTCCCCGTGAATTCGCGCGGGAGATAGAGCCGCTTCTGCCGCGCATGGAACGGCACGGCGCGGATGAGCCCGACGAGCGCCGTCGCGATGCCGGCATGGCGCGCGAGCGGCGCTGATTCAGGCGGCGACGCGCCGAGAATCCGGAGCGCGAGCGAAACGAGCGGTGCGGCACTGTCTTCCGCATAGCGTTCGAGCGCTTCGAGATCCTCGGGCTGATCATCGCCGAGATCGAAGCTGCGGGCATCGATGAGGCGCATGACATCGTCCCGCGGCAGCGCGTGACGCCGGATCGCGCGGGCGAGCGCCTCGACGACGTCATGCGCGGGCGCCGTGCCCGCCGCGATCGCCGCCACGGCGTCGCGCCACCACTGGAGACGAATCTCGCCGAGCATGGGCTCGCTCACGACCTCGCGCGTCTTCGCGATCTCGATGTTGAAGGCATAAAGCGCGAAGAGGTCCTCGCGCCGCTCATCGGGCGCGAAGAGACTCGTGAGAAACCGATCGCGATCGAAGCGACGGACTTGTTCGGCAACATAGGATAGATTTGATCTCACGATCGCTCACATACTGGGCCAAGATAGCGGCGGGCGCGTCCGATAACGCGGAATCGCGAGGGCCGGCACGGACTTGGCCTCTCTCCCGGAATGTGTCAAAGTATCGACTCAACACGAAGCGCCGTACAAGACGCGGCGTCGTTTCAGGGGAACTCTTCGGGGGAAACGGAAGGGGGTGGCTATGGGCAATATTCTTCAAAACTTGCGGTCGACCGTCATTGCCGGGTTCGTGCTGCTGGTGATCATGATCATCGTGGTCGGGCTGCTCGGCGGGCAGTATCCGGTCTCGGCGAGCAACGAGTGGGTGGCGTTCCTGTTCCGCTGG
This sequence comes from Alphaproteobacteria bacterium, assembly GCA_041484095.1. Classification (GTDB taxonomy): domain Bacteria; phylum Pseudomonadota; class Alphaproteobacteria; order CADEGL01; family CADEGL01; genus JBGPGW01. Next base: position 3,310 of record JBGPGW010000322.1, read on the forward strand.
CTGCACGTGCTCTCGGGCATCATGTGGATAGGGCTGCTCTATTACTTCAACTTCGTCCAAATTCCGAGCATGCCCAAAATCCCAGACGAGCAGAAACCGGCGATCGGCAAGGTCATCGCGCCGGCGGCTCTCTTCTGGTTCCGGTGGGCCGCGCTCTCGACCTTGGTCACAGGCCTGATCCTGGCGATTCTCAACGGCTACTTCGCCCAGGCGCTCACGATCGGCATCATCGAAGACTTCGCTGTGCCGAAGAACACCGCGATCGGGATCGGCATGTGGCTCGGCGCCATCATGGCCTTCAACGTCTGGTTCGTGATCTGGCCGAACCAGAAGAAGGCGCTCGGTCTCGTCGAGGCGGATGCGGATTCGAAGAAGAAGGCCGCGCGAACCGCCATGCTGTTCTCGCGCGCGAACACGGCGCTCTCGGTGCCCATGCTCTACGCCATGGTGTCCGCGCAGAA
>JBGPGW010000323.1:0-3747 GCA_041484095.1 Alphaproteobacteria bacterium
CCGAGCGCGCTGTAGGACAGCCGCCGCCGGTTCTCCCGGCGGACGACGATGCCGAGTTCCCGGGGATCGCTCGCCATCGTGTTCCTGAAGAACGAGCCGACCGCGACGTTGAGCGCCTCGCTGATGCGCTGGAGCGCGCCGATCGAGGGTTTCTTCTTGCCGTGCTCGATCTGGCTTAGGAACCCGATCGAAAGATTCGTGCGCGATGCCAGATCCTCGAGGGTCATGCCCTGGGCGCGGCGAAGGCCATGGATATCCTGGCCGAGGAGCTTGGCGAGATCCGCCTCGCGCGCGGCCCAATCCTGCTTGACCCTAGCGGCGGCGGGGCGCGCCATCACTCCCGCCCGATCTCTTGGGCCATCAGCCGCGCGAACTGCTGAATGACGGGATCCCAGTACGGCGACAGCACGCCGCCATCGAAACCGTCGGAGTGCCGCCCCTGCTGCATGCGCTCGATGACGCCGATGTCTTCGTCGTTGAGCTCCTTCCAATTGTCGAGCACACGCTGGCGTCCCTCGGCATATTCGGGCGCCGTGGCACCGTCGCCGATGAAGTAGATGACGACGCGCTCGAGCACGCGCTCAGGTCCCATCGGCGTCACGAGAAACAAGACGACCTGGTCCGGAAAGACCTGGAACCCGAAACTCGGAAACATGACGAACCAGATGCCCTCCAACGATCGGGCGGACGGCAGATTCGGGAAATACGGCAATCCGATGCCGCGCGCGGGGTCGGGCGCGTCGTAATGGTAGCCGCAATAGAGGCAGTGCTTCTCGAAACCGGGCGGCGTGCGCTTGCCCATCGGCACGAACGAACGGAGCCAGGGATGGCAGGCGAAGACGTGGTAGGGCTCGATGAAATTCTCGAGCGGCAATTTCCAGTTGGCGGCGAACTCGAAGTTGAGCGTGGCACCATGACGGATGATCGAGAAGTCGTAGCCGACGAGACGATCGGTCATGGGCTTCAAATAATCGGCAAGCGGCGGTGCCTTGCCATCGAGATTGACGAAGATCCAGTCGTGCCAAACCTCGGCGCGCACGGGTGCGAGATCCGCGCGGTGCCCATCGCCCGAGACCGCGTCGTGCTTGTCGCCACCGAAGAAGTGCGGGCGCATCCGCAAACGCCCCGACAGGTCGTAACTCCAGGCATGGTTGGGACAGGTGAACGCACGCGCCTTGCTGCAGGGCTCAAGCAGCAGCTTCGCACCCCGATGCCGGCAGACATTGTGGAAGGCACGGATGGCACCCGTCTGGTCGCGAAGCAAGATGACGGGACGATCGGCGACGCTCACGGGCACCGCGTCGCCCGGCGACGGAATGTCATGGGCGAAGCCCGCCAGCATCCAGTTGCGCGCGAAGACGCGATCGTTTTCGAGCTTGAGGAAATCGGGGCTCGTATACGCGGCGTTCGGCAACGCCGTCGCCTCGGCCGTGGGCAAGGCCAGCCTTCGAAGGGTTTCCTGATCGAGATAGGGGTGTGCGGGATGCTCCGGCGCCAACGCCTTGGTATCGAGCGTGTCCATGCAATCTCACCCCCTCATCGTCAAACGGGGTCGGTAAAAAATAACGATATAATTTATCTAGGAGCTAATATCGAGTCAATACATTCACGGAATGGCCAACCCGGCCCCGCCTGGGCGCTTGCTTCGAGACCAATCACGTCTTCAGTTCTTCGAATACGTCACGAGTTCTTCGAATACGTCACGCGCCGCGTCGATCGCAATGAAGCCCTTGGGCATGCCGACATACATTGAGCGTCGCGACAGGTCTTGGTTTATCCCTCAGCCCGTCCCGACGGGCAATGACGAGCGATGCGCCGGCATATCGATCGGCACGCAGTTCTTCCGTCCAGCCATGTTGCAATCGTCGATCTTCGCGTTGTCGGAAAGCTCCTTGATCAGGAAGAATCCGACCGCGATGACGACAAGAGCCACGATCAAGCCAAGCGTGCTGGCCGCCCTGTCAGGCTCTTGATCGTCCTCTCTGCGAGGATCGCCGTCGTCCCGGGGCTTGGGCGCCATGCGTCGCGCGATGCTCCTCTCAGTCGAACAGCCGGGCCCGTGGCGGGCCTCTGCCATTGGCCCTATGGCCGGCAATCAAAGACCTCGAGACGCGAGCCGGACCATTCGACATGCGTTTTAGCGTGATAAGCATTCTTGCCATATTGATCGCAATGCTTCTCCGCCAGCGCCGTCACGTCTTGAAGCGACGCCTCTTTGGTACTGGAAAATAATGCGTTGGTCGATTGAGCCCGCACAGTAATCGAATCGGGCGTCGCGGAGACGACCTGCATTCCCGGCTGCCGGCTCAGAGCACATGATGAGCCGGCGCCAAGGGCCGCGAGTAAAAGCGTCGCCGTCAGGTATCGTCTCCAGCGCGGGCCATCCCGACGCATCAGAGGCCGAATGGATTCAACCGACGATCAACCATGTGGTCGGTCGCGCGCCAACTGACGCGTCGGTCGTTTGCGTCCCCTGAGCGCAGCCGGACAAGAAGAGACTGCGCCCGGATGCGCACACCACCTAATCCGCCGCGAAGCAATAGAACAGCCCCGCGCCGCCCGTGCTTTTCAAGGCATCTTGACTGCAGCCGCCGCGCGAGGGATGTGACGAGTTCCAGGATTTCGCCGGCGGCTCTTCGTTCAGGCCCATGCGGTCGTGATGGCCGACCATGACAGTTCCCTCCGCGCCGCTCTTCGTCCAATTGCCGCAGGTCTGGTCTTCGCTCCCTGCGAAGGCGGTGCCGTCGGGCTGCGAGCCGGTCAAAATGTCGTGCATGTTGGGCGTGTCACCGCGGCCATTGATGACGTCACCCTTCTCGGTCAGAGCGGTTTGTTTATTGAGATTGCTGCTGCCGTGCAGCTCCGCGACATTTTTCGCGATGATGACGCCCTTGGCGTTCTGCCAGGGCCCGCGCCCGATTCGATCGCGCGCGTTGACCGCGGCAACTCCGCCCGAGGCCTGCGTCGAGAGATACGCGCGCCAAGTCTTGGCGCCCGCCCCCACCGCCTGCGCGAGCGTCTGGCAATGGCGGTCCGCCCCCGCAAGGCCGCCGAGGTCCGCACCCTTCCCGGATCCGACGCTGGTGACGAAGAATGTCATGCCGCTCTGCTGCGCCTCGAGGGCGCCGGCCATGAGAGCGAGCAGCGCAACCGATGCGACCATGGCCAGAGGCCGGGCAATAGTCATTCAATCCCCCTTCATCGTTGTCGTCGACATTAGGCCGGCCGGCAACCGCGATCGCGGCTTGATTGAGTTCGGCCTCGATACGGTCCGCTTTGCCCCTCATTCGGCAAAGGGCGCCGCGCTATTGCAGGCTCAAGATCTTTTTCGCCTTGGCCAGCGTGTCGACCGAGTCCTGGTGTTTGCCGGATTTGTGAAGCGCCTCACCCTCCGCCCGCAGCTTCTTGACCTCGGCCATTTGCTCGGCGGTCAAACTCGGATTCTTCGCGAGTGCCGCGTCGATTGCGGCCATGTCCAGCGGACAGTGCATCGCGAACGCGGGGGCCGAGAGAAGGAGCAGTGCGGCCGTCGTGAGAAAAATGCGCTTCATGGCTATGCCTCCTTGGAGTGAAGGAGAGAAAATATATCCTATGTTTTCTCTGAGTACAGATGAGACTGATCGGCCCCAACGGAAATGACCCGGCCGCGTGTCGCCGCCTTGCTATTGATGCGTTCCGTCCTCTCTAAAGACACCCTGCCTCAGGGAGAGCCGGGCTCCAGGGACCGCACGGACAAGCGAGGGTTAC
>JBGPGW010000324.1:0-3745 GCA_041484095.1 Alphaproteobacteria bacterium
CCCCAATTCCAAGCTCGACCAGATCCTGCTGTTCCAGGACCTCGATGACGCCAAGCTTGGCTTCCTGGTTCTGCCGCTGCCGATCAGCAATACGTTGATCGAGGCGGACGATGTCACGGAAGCCCTGGACGCTCTCGGGCTTTCGCGCGATAGCGCAGCCCTTCTCCTGATTGTCACGCTGCGACAGGAACAGGGCGGGGTCGTAACATCTGTTAATCTTCGGGCGCCAATCTTTGTCGACACCGGGCGGCGGATCGCACGGCAGTATGTCATGCCGAACAACAAATACGCGATCCGGCACGCGATTTAGGGGCCTGCCCGGTGCGAAGATCCGGCGTCTGTCGACGTCGGATTACCGGACGGCTTAGGGATCGGTTAACCGGCGGTCCCCATGATCCCTCACGGATCCGCCCCGACACCGTTGTCCGATAATCGAAGCCTCATGCGGCACGCCGCAACGCACCGAGAGATCGCTCCGCAAGATCAGGCGCGCCAGATGCTGTCGCAAGCGATCGCGCTTCACGGGCGTGGCGCCACGGACGAAGCCACAGCTCTCTACCGTCGGGCTCTCGAGCTCGACCCGTTCCAATCGGATGCGGCGCATTTCCTCGGCATCCTCACGCGCGACGCCGGCGATGAAACATCGGCCGAGCGGCTGCTGCGTCAGGCGATTGCCGCCAACGATCGTCATCCCGTCTATCACGCGAGTCTTGGGCTCACCTTGCGCCGGCTCGGCCGCCCCGCCGAAGCCGTCGCGTCCTATAAACAAGCCGTCGGCCTCAAGCCTGATTTTGCCGAGGCCCAGATCAATCTCGGCAATTTGCTTCTCGAGATGAACGATCACGCCGGAGCGGTCGCGGCTTATCGTGCGGCGCTCTTGGTGCATTCCCAGTTTTCGGAAGGTTACAACAACCTCTCCGTCGCGCTCTTGGCGCTTGGTGAGTTCCACGCCGCTCTCGCGGCCGCGGAGCGTGCCGTGGCGCTGGCGCCAGCCTATTTGGCAGCGCATAACAACCGCGGGCGCGCCTTTGAAGCACTGGGCCGCTTCGGGGAAGCCGAACAATCCTATCGCCAAGCCCTGACGCTGGGGCCCGAAACCGCGGATATCCACAACAATCTCGGCCTCGCGCTCGAGGCGCAGCAGCGTCTTGACGAGGCGCTTGCCGCCTATGAGCGGGCGATCGAGCTCGATCCCGCCTGCAGCCAAGCCCACAACAACCGTGGCGGCGTTCTCAAGGCGGAGGGACGAATAGCAGAGGCCGCAAAAGCCTATGAGGCGGCGCTCGCCGTGACGCCCGATGTCGCCGAGATTCATTGCAATCTCGGGGTGGTGCAGCATCTTCAGCGGAACCTCGCGGGGGCCATCGCGAGCTACGACCGCGCTGTCGCGCTCAAGCCGGACTATGCGAAGGCGCATTGGAATCGCGCCATCGCCCTCTTGCTGTCCGGGAATCTGCGGGATGGGTTCGCTGCCTACGAGTGGCGCCAGAAGTATGAGGGCTATCTCAAGGTCCAGGGCCAGCGGCAGTTCCCGATTCCACAATGGGACGGCATCGCGCCACACGGCCAACGCCTGCTGGTGACGACCGAGCAGGGTTTAGGCGACATCTTGCAGTTCGTCCGGCTCCTGGCACCGCTCTCGACCCTCGGGGCGGAGGTCATGTTCGAGTGCCCGCCCCGTCTTCAGCCGCTCATCGCACGATGCCCGGGAATCGGAACGCTCATCGATCCGATGAACATCGAGGCGGCCGCGCGCGCGGCGGACGCGCATGTGCCGCTCATGAGTCTCCCCGATCGCCTCGGACTCGACGTCAGTACGATTCCCGGGACTGTTCCGTACATTTGGACCGACCCGGCGTTGATACGGACATGGGCGGAACGACTTGATCACGGAGCGGCCCTGCGTGTCGGGCTGTGCTGGCAAGGCAACCAGAGCAACACCGCCGACGGCCTGCGGTCCATCACCGCACGTACTCTGACTCCGCTCGGCCGGATTCCGAGGGTTCGCCTCTACAGCCTTCAAGTCGGATTCGGCTCAGAACAAAGCGCCGACATTCCCGGCCTCATCGATTTCGCGAGCGAATTGGACCAAAAGACCGGCGCGTTCATGGATACGGCTGCGCTGATCAACGGCCTCGATCTCGTCATCACGGTCGATACGTCCATCGCCCACCTTGCCGGCGCTCTCGGACGGCCGGTCTGGACCATGCTGTGCCACATGCCGGATTGGCGCTGGATGCTCGATCGCTGCGACAGCCCCTGGTATCCGACGATGCGCCTCTTTCGCCAAACGGAGAAAGGCGATTGGGGAACCGTCATAGAATGCGTCGCCTCGGCGCTCGCCCAACAGGCGAGCGAACAATGACGCGACACGGGCATTCCTCGCAGCTGGCCGCCCAACAGACTCTTCAGAGTGCCATCACGGCGCATCGCGCCGGGCGAAGCGATGAAGCGCAGTCACTCTATCGATCGGTGCTCGGCGCATTCCCAAACCACGCGGGAACGCTGCACCTTCTTGGGACGCTCGCCCTGGAACAAGGCCGCCACGACGAGGCATTCTCGCTTCTTGCCAAGGCTGCGAGGAAAGAGCCCCGCAACGCCGCGTTTCAGGCAGGTCTGGCCGCGTGCCAGCGAGCCCTCGGCCGGCTGGGCGAAGCGGAGAAATCCTACCGGCGCGCAACCAAGCTCAACCTCAATTTCGCCGAAGCTCATAACAACCTGGGCAATCTACTTTCAGAACAGGGACGCTTTCCCGCCGCGGCATCCAGCCTCCTTCGCGCGCTGTCCGCAAAGCCCGCTTTGCCCGAAGCGCACAACAACCTCGGCGTCGTCCTCGAAGCACTGGGGCGAGGCGAAGACGCTGGGGGTGCCTATCAACACGCGTTGAAGCTCCGGCCCGACTACCTCGAAGCCGCCAAAAACCTCGCGCGCCTTACGGCAAACCTCTCGCTTGCCGATTCCGGCGAACGGTATAACCGGCTGCTCGAAGAAGGCATCGACGAAGCCGCGCTCTGGCGGGATTGGGCAGCCGTCCTTTACGGCGCTGGCCGCCTCGTTGAAGCGCTCGGCGCCTATGACGAGGCTCTCGGCCTTTTCCCCGACAACGCGGCGCTCCTCAACAATCGCGGCGTGGCGCTTCACCAAACGGGGCGGATCGGCGACGCGATCGATGCCTATCGCCGCGCGCTTGCCATCGATCCCGGATATGCCGACGCACACTGCAACCTCGGCATCGCCCTCAAGGAGCGCGGCCTCCATGAAGAGGCGATCGCATGCCATGACCGTGCGCTCGCCATCATGCCCGATTTCGCCGCGGCCCGGCACAATCGCGCGCTCGCCGAGCTGGCCCTCGGCCGGCTCGATCGTGCCTGGGCGGATTATCTTTGGCGGGACGGCGTCGACCGGAGCAGGACATTCCGCCCGACGGCGCCGTTGCCGCACGACTTGCACGGCCGGCGGTTTTGCGTGGTGCGCGATCAGGGCCTCGGCGACGAACTGTTTTTTCTGCGGTTCGTTCCGAGACTCCGGGACCGAGGCGCGGAAATCGCCTATGAGCCCCATCCCAAGCTCGCAGAGCTCCTGCACGGACATCCGCTGCTCGACGATCTGCATGCGTCCGCCGATGGTGATGCCGGTTTCGATTCGATCGTGTCGGTTGCCGATCTTCCGTATCTCATCGGGATGGTCGCGACGACGGACCTGCCTCCGCCCTTCATGCTGCAGCCGGTTCCCGCTCGCGTGGAAC
>JBGPGW010000325.1:0-3742 GCA_041484095.1 Alphaproteobacteria bacterium
CGGCTTCACCCTGGCGTCCATTCTGTGCGGATTTTCCGGTTCGCTCGGGGAGGGCGTCCTGTTCCGCACGCTCCAGGGCGCATTCGGCGCGCCGCTCATCCCGCTCGGCCAGGCCATCGCGATCGACGCCTTCCCCCAAGAGCGCCAAGGCCAGGCCACCGTGTTCTGGAGCATCGGCGGCATGATGGGCTCGATCCTCGGCCCCATTCTCGGCGCGACGCTCGTCGAGAATTACGGCTGGCCATGGGTATTCTACGTCAACGTGCCGTTCGGCGCGCTCGCGGTCGGACTGACCTGGCTCTTCGTGCCGGAGATCGCGATCGAGCGCGGCCGGCGATTTGCCTGGCTCGGGTTTGCCGCCCTTTCCATCGCGATCGCGGCGTTCGAGCTCATGCTCAGCCGGGCGGAGCGATTGGACTGGTTCGCCTCGAACGAAATCATCATCGAGGTGATCGTCGCCGCCATCGCGTTCTATTTGTTCGTCATTCATACCGCGACGGCACGGATCCCGTTCGTCGACCGGAACATTCTCCGGGATCGCAACTACGTCATCGCGCTTGCCTTCATCTTCGTGTACGGCGCGATCGTGTTTCTTCAGCTTTTCCTTGTCCCGATTCTTCTTCAAGACCTGGCCGGCTACGATATCGAAAGCGTGGCGACGCTTTTGTCGTGGCGCGGGCTGGGGCTCATAGCGGGGATGGCGCTCATCGGTCCCTTCACCGAACGGGTCGATGCGCGCGTCATCCTCGTCTTCGGATTCCTGTGCCTGGTCGCGTCGGCCTGGGGGATGTCCAACTCGACCCTGGACCTGCGCGCCTTCGATGTCGCGTGGACCAATTTTCTCCAAGGCATGGGATCGGGCGTGGCCTATGTGCCGATCGTCATGTTCGGGTTCTCGACCTTGCCGCAGCGCCTGCGCACGGAAGCGGTCGCGCTTCTCTTCGTCGTCTCCAACCTCGGGACGGCGACGGGAACCGCCGTCATCTTCAATTTCCTCGTCCGCAACATCCGGGTGAACCACGACGTGATGAGCGAGCGCGTCACGCCGTTCAACGAGCTGATCCAGCTTGGCCTCGTGCCGCATCTCTGGGACTGGACGCACCAAAGCGGGATCGCGGCCATGGACGCGGAAATCGCGCGGCAGGCGGCCATCATCGGCTACAACAACAGCTTCTTCCTCATCGCGCTCTCGGCCCTCGTGGTCCTGCCGCTCGGCCTCTTGATCCGCATGCCGCCACGGACAAGGGGCTCCGCCTGAGCGATTGGGCTAAGATAACCCTCGCGCGCGGGACATCCCGCGCCCTGCGCGAGGCAAGACACGCATGGCCGAGGCCGTCATCGCTCCGCCCGAGGTGAACCCCCGCATCAGCATGCGCAGCTGGCTGGCGCTGCTCGGCGCCTCGCTCGGGACCAGCACCTACATGACGGCGCTGACCATCACGGGCACCGCGATCCCGCACATGCAGGGCGCCTTCTCCGCCGCGCCCGACCAGATCGCCTGGCTGCTCACGGCCTTCATCGTCGGCACGACGATCATGACGGCGTGCGCGGGCTGGATTTCGGGGCGATTCGGCCTCCGGCGCTTCTTCCTGATCGCGAGCGGCGGCTTCGCCGTCACCACCGTGCTCTGCGGCCTGTCGAGCTCGCTCCACGAGGCCGTCGTCTTCCGCGTGCTCCAGGGCATGTTCGGCGCACCCCTGCTGCCGCTCGGCCAGGCGATCGCGATGAACGCCTTCCCGTCGAATCGCCAGGGACTCGCGACCGCCATGTGGATGGCCTTCGGCAATGTCGGCTCCATCTTCGGCCCCTACGTCGGCGGGGTGCTGGTCGAGAACTACGGCTGGCCATGGGTGTTCTTCGTGACCGTGCCGCTCAGCCTCATCGCTTTTGGCGCGACCTGGCTGTTCGTGCCCGACACCGAACGCGCCGAGCCGTCGAAATTCGACTGGATCGGTTTCGGTTTGCTCTCGGTCGCGATCGCGGCGCTCGAGACCATGCTCAGCCGCGGCGAGCGGCTTCTCTGGTTCGATTCGACGGAGATCGTCGTCGAAGCGGTGACCGCGGCGCTGGCCATCTATCTCTTCGCGATCCGCGTCACGACCGCGCGGGCGCCATTCGTCCCGTCGGCGCTGTTTCTCAACCGCAACTACGTCATCGGCTCGGCCTTCTATTTCATTCACGGCTCGCTCGTGTTCCTGCCGCTCTTCCTCCTGCCGCTCCAGCTCCAGAGCCTCGCGGGCTATGACATCATCGGGGTGGGGGAGCTGCTGACCTGGCGGGGCCTCGGCTTCCTCGCCGGCGCCGTCCTCGTCAGCCGCATGTCCGACCGGATCGACCCCCGCATCATTCTGCTGGTCGGCTTCGGGTGCACCGCCGTCTCGACCTGGGGCATGTCGGGCTGGACGCTCGAGGTCAGGGCCTTCGACGTCATCTGGGCGGGGTTCGTGAACGGGGCGAGCTCCTCCATCGCCTACGTTCCCCTGACCGTGATCGCGTTCTGGAATCTGCCGGGACGGCTCCGCACCCAGGGCCTCGGCTTCTTCTACGTCGTGTCGTTTCTCGGCACGGCGACGGGGACGGCGCTCATCTTCAACGTGCTGACGCGCAGCATGCGCGTCAATCACGACGTGATGTCCGAGCGTCTCACGCGCTATAACGAGCTATTCAACTATGCCTTCGTGCCGCGCCTGTGGAGCTGGGCGCATCAGGGCGGGGTCGCGGCCTTCGACGCCGAGATCGCACGCCAGGCGATGATGATCGCCTACAACAACAGCTTCTATCTCATCGCGCTGACGGCGCTCGTGATGCTGCCCCTGATCGTCTTCATCCGCCTGCCGCCGCGCGGCTAGGTCGTTCGTTCAGGGGCGATCGAGGCATGCCTCGGGACTCACGGTATTTCAGTTGCCCGGGCTTTCGCTGTCAGGCCGAAGGCCGTCCAGGGGCCGGCCGCCTTCAGGCACGAGACCTTCGGCCGGAAGCCGAAATGGCGCATTGTCGCGTGTTAAAAAGGGCCTCTCGGGAACGGCGCATATCCCGGGTGGCCGGCCCGTTCCTGGGGCTGTTTCGGCCGTCGATCAGCAGATAAGATAGGCACCTTGTCGGCACGGGCATCCGGCGATGTCCGGCCTCAGGCCGCGATCAAAGTGTCGGGTCGCAAACGCACGGGGAGGAAGTCATGGAAACACGCAAAAGCCGTCGCAGGCTGACGCGCCGCGACATCATCAAGGCTGCGAGCGTCGCCGGTGTCACGGCCAGTGTGGGGCCGTTTTTTCATGTCAATCCGGCCCGGGCGGCCCGATCGCTGAAGATTCTGCAGTGGAGCCACTTCGTCCCCGCCTACGACAAGTGGTTCAACAATGAGTACACGAAGGAATGGGAAAAGAAGAACGATACCGAAGTCATCGTCGACAACATTAATGTCAGCCTCATCCCATCGCGCGCCGCCGCGGAGGTGTCGGCGCAGAAGGGGCATGATCTCGTGATGTTTGTTGCCCCGCCATCGGTCTACGAGGAACAGGTCGTTGATGTCGCCGACGTCTATGCCGAGTGCGAGAGGCGCCACGGTAAGGCAGTCGACCTCGCGATCAAGAGCACCTACAACCCGAAGACCAAGAAATTCTTCGCCTTCTCGGATTCCTACGTCCCCGATCCGGGCGACTACCGCAAGGACCTCTGGGAGCAGGTCGGCTTTCCCAACGGCCCGGATACCTGGGAGGACCTCCGGGTCGGCGGCAAGAAGATC
>JBGPGW010000326.1:0-3738 GCA_041484095.1 Alphaproteobacteria bacterium
CTGTGTCGTGCCGGGCAACCGCATGGGCTTGGCACTCAAGCACCGCATCCTCGTCTCCGGCAAGGCCGAGAGTTATCCCTTGCGCCTGCCGTTGTCGATCGCGGGCCGTCTCTCCTTCATGCATGCGGGGCTCAGGCTTCGCCGCGTCACGGGCAAGTTTCTCAAGGCGCTTGCGGATCAGGAATCAGGCGATCCCGCGACGATGGCGCGCTTCCTCGCGCGCTATGGGGCGTTGAGCGTCGCCGACTATCTCGGCCGCATGCATCCCGACGTTCACGCCATCTTCTCCGCGATCACGGAGCGTGTGGCGGCACCACCCGAGGATCTCGCGACCGCGGCCGGCGCCACCCTGTTCGGCATGGTGTGGGGCGGTGCCGACAAGCTCGCGCGCAATGTCGTGGGCGGCTCCCAGCGCCTGCCCGACGCGATCGCCGCGCTTCTCGGCAACCGGATCGCGCTGAACGCCGCCGTGGTCAGCGTCGAAGAGGAGGGTGACGGTGTGCGCGTCACCTACAGGACAGGGCATCGCGAGACGAGCATCCGCGCGCGCTATGCAATCGTCGCGACGCCGGCCTATGTGACGCACGGGATCGTCCGGGGCTTGGCGCGCGAGACCGCGGATGCGCTGGCCTGGCTGCCTTACGGGCCCTTCTACTGCGCGGCGATCCTGACGGATGAGACGGGGCCCATGCCATGGGACGGCGTCTATGCCTTGGCCGTCGCCGATCGCTCCTTCGGCATGTTCTTCAACCACGCGAACGTCGTGCGCGGGGGAGGCGGCCGCGAGAAGGGCGGCAGCCTCATGGTCTATGCCGGCGGCGAGCGCGCGCGGCGGCTGTTCCCGATGAGCGACGATGAGATCCGCGCGCGGTTCCTCGCCGATCTCATCGATCTCTATCCCCAGGCGAAGGGCATCGTGCGCGAGGTCGTGATCCAACGCTGGGAGAAGGCCGTGCCCTATGCGCGTCCCGGCCGCTACGCCTTGCAGCCAGCGCTCGAACGCCCGCAAGGGCGCGTGCTGCTCGCGGGCGATTATTTCTCGCCTGTCGCCAACATGGAGGCCGCGGCCACGACCGGACAGCGCGCCGCGGCGGCGATCGAGGCGGGGCTCCGCGAAGGCGGCGGGCGGTTGACGCCGGCGCCTCAGCCATGAACGAGCGGATGGATTTCGACGACGCCTTTCGCGCGCGTCTCCACGATTTGTTCGTCTGGCGCCGCGACGTCCGGCGGTTTCGGGCGAAACCGTTGCCGCCCGGCGCGCTCGACCGCCTCATCGATGTCGCGTGCCTTTCGCCCTCGGTCGGATTGAGCCAGCCCTGGCGGTTCGTCACCGTCGACGATCCCTTGCGCCGCCGGGCCGTGCGCGACGAGTTCAGCGCCTGCAACGCGGAGGCGCTCGCCGGCTTCACCGGCGATCTCGCTTCCCGGTATGCCGGCCTCAAGCTTGCGGGTCTCAAGGAGGCACCCAGTCATCTCGCCGTGTTCGCGGATCGCACGACCGAAGAGGGGCACGGGCTCGGGCGGCGGACCATGCCGGAGATGATCGAATACTCCGTCGTCGCGGCGGTCTCGACGATGTGGCTCGCGGCGCGCGCGGAGGGCATCGGCATGGGCTGGGTCTCGATCCTCGATCCCTCCCGCATCAAAGTGATTCTGGACGTACCGGAGCTCTGGCGCTTCATCGGCTATTTCTGCCTGGGCTACCCCGAGACCGACAATGACAGCCCCGAGCTTGAGCGCGCGGGCTGGGAACGCCGCCAGCCCTGGGAGCGCTTCGTCCTGCGCCGATGAGGTGTCGCGTGATCGCGCGCGGGTGCTGACCGCTCAGCCGGGGCGGCGGCAGGCGATGAGCCCGGCCAGCGCGATCGCTACCCAGCCCAGGATGAAGGCGCTGCCGCCGATGGGGGCTGCCATCGGAAACAGGGCCTCACTGGCGAGCGCCATGCGATAGAGCGAGCCGCAGAAGAGCGCTGTCCCCAAGGCGAACGATACGGCCGCGAGGTTGAGCGTGATCCGCGCGAGGCGGCCCACCTGCGCGATGGCCACGGCGATGGCGAGCAGCGCCGCGGCATGAAGCGCCTGGTACTGCCAGGCCGTGTCGAACCAGCGCCGCGCGTCGGAATCGAGCGCGACGTTATGGGCACCGTAGGCGCCGAGAAGAATAAGTATGGCGCCGTCGATGCCGGCGATGACGAACCATAGCCGCATGATGTCTTCTCCGATTCCTGTCGTGCGTGACGCGCCGCGCGCCCCGCGAGCATACCGTACCGATGCGCGGCAAGGGGCAAGGATGCGGCCGGCCGGGGAAAGCGTGTAGAGCGTCCGCAGCACCCTGAACATCAAGACCGCGCCCCGGCCTTTTCCAATGGAACGCTTGACCGCGGTCATGGCGAAAGGACCGCGCCGACAATTAGGCTAGCGAATGGCTGGAGCGACGCTCTCCGCTACGCGTGACCGTCGCTCGAGGCAGTGACCTGCAATGAGGGAGCACGAATGAGTCCATCCCAGGGTGCGATGAAATCGCCGCGTCCCACGTTCGCGATCATGCTCATAAGCAAGCGCTACTGGGTGATGCTTTGCATGATTGTGGCCGGCATCAGCATTGCCGGGCTGGCCTATTTGGGAACGGCGACGTACAGGGGCGCGCCGCCCGTCGCGAGCTTCGTGTCGTCCTCCGGGCAGACGGTGATCTCCCGCGACCTTATCAACCGCGGCGAGACGGTGTTTCGCTTGAGGGGCCTGATGAGCTACGGCTCCTTCTGGGGCGACGGCGCGGAGCGAGGCCCCGATTTCACGGCGGACGCTCTCCATCGGACGGTCGTCGCGATGCGCGCGTTCTATGAGACCGGGATGCAGAACGGTAGCGCGGGCAAGGTCCTGCCTCAGCACGACAAGGACGGAATCGCCGCACGGGTGACGCGTGAGGTCCGCAAGAACACATGGGACGAAGAGACCAATACGATCCCCATCAACGACGCGCAGGCCTATGCGTTCGAGCGGCTGTACGAGCACTACACGAGGATGTTCACGGATCCCTCTTATCCCGAGCTGTTTCAGACCGGATACATCACCGACCCGGAGGATATTCGGGCGCTGACGGCCTATTTCTTCTGGGGCGGCTGGGTTGCCGCGGCGAATCGGCCGGGCCAGGACTACAGCTTCACGCACAACTGGCCGTACGATCCCGACGCCGGAAATGTTCCGACGCTGGCGACGTGGGTGTGGAGCTTCGTGTCCATTCTCACGCTGTTTCTCGGCATCATGGCGGTCCTTTACGTGTACGGCCAGCTGAAGGCCATGGCCGGCAAGCCGTTCGACAACGCGGGCAACGGCAGGGCGCTCACCACTGACGATCTGGAAAACGGTTACGTTCGGCCCACGCAACGGGTCACCTACGGTTTTTTCGCGCTCGCCATGATTCTGTTCGGGATCCAAGTGCTGGCAGGGATCGTCGGCGCGACCGACTTCGTCCGCCCGTTCGGGCTGTTTCTCGGCTACATCATCCCCTTCACGGTTGTCCGGAGTTTTCACACTCTGGGTCAGATCATGTGGTTCTTCATGTGCTGGGTCGGCTACACCATCTTCTTCCTGCCCAGACTGTCGAAAGTCCCGCGGGGGCAAAGATTCTTGATCAACCTGCTTCTCCTTCTCTGCGTCGTCGCCGTGCCGGCCTCGTTCGTGGGGATTTATCTCGGACAGACCGGGATCATCACCGGCGCGCTCGCCTACTGGTTCGGC
>JBGPGW010000327.1:0-3736 GCA_041484095.1 Alphaproteobacteria bacterium
CATCCAGCGCCTCGTCATCGCGCGGGCGCTGCTCGATCAATCCGTGCCGCTCGCGATCGGCACGCTGGGCACGGTCGACCACCCCGACGGCGTCGATCCCGCGATGGGAATCCGCCCGCGCGGCGGGCCCGGCGATCCCCAGGCCGTCTCGTAGAATTGAAGCCGGAGAAGACGGCAACGATGCGCGGGAGATTAGCGCCTACACGCCGCTCCGCTAGGCGGCACGTGGACGCACGTCCTGTTCGATCTTCTTCTTGAGCGCGGCACCCGCCACGGACAAATCATAAGCGGCTTGCAGATTGACCCAGAAGTCCGCGCTCGTCCCGAAATAACGCGCGAGGCGCAGAGCGGTATCGACGCTCACCGCCCGCGGGTTTTTCTTTCGTGTGATGGTTGTAATGCGATTGGCTGGCACGCGCAGGGCCAGGGCGAGGGCATGAGCCGACAAGCCCAGCGGCTTCATGAACTCTTCGCGCAAAATCTCTCCGGGGTGTGTCTTCGTTCGCATGGCGCGCCTGCCTATCAATGATAGTCCACGATTTCGACGTCGACCGCACCCTCGTTCCACCTGAAGCAAAGACGCCACTGGTCGTTGATCCGGATGCTGTGCTGTCCTTTGCGGCTGCCCCTGAGTGCCTCCAGCCGATTGCCCGGGACCGCGCCCAGGTCACGCAAACTCGTGGCGGCATTCAACATGTCGAGTTTTCGCAAGGCGACCCTTCTGATCGCCTGAAACCGGCCGACGCGGCGCCCGTCGAAGAGGGCCTGAGTCTCACGGCTCCGAAAGCTCCGGATCATGTTCCGATAATATTACGCGAAACATAATACGCGTCACGTAAAATACGCCCTGTTCGCGGTTCACCGTGAGCTTCATCTGCCCGCGCGGCGGGCCCGGCGATCCCGTGGCCGTCTGAGGGCCGCGCGAGGAGTGGTCTTGCGTTGCCCTCGCCCAGGTGATGAGATCGCCCCGTCCATCAGGTCGAACGGGGAGAGGATTCATGAGGTCTTGGATTGCCAGCGTTGCCGCAATCGCCGCCGTGCTTGCCATCGCGGGTTGCGCGAGCACCAAGCCGGAGACGAGTGCGGGCCTCACCGAGAAGTATCCGATGAACCCGAGCGCCGCCTCGCCGGACACGCTGGTCTACCGTTCACCCGACATCGACATCAAGAAATACACGAACGGCTTCTATGTCGAGCCCGTCGACGTCTATGCGGGGGCCGATGCCGAATTCGGCGATGTGAGCGCGGCGGACCGCCAGAAGCTGGCCGAATTTCTTCGCACCGAATTCATTCGCGAACTGAGCACGAAGTACAAGATTGCGCAGCAGCCGGGCACGGGCGTCGTGCGATTGAAACTGACGCTCGCCGGCGTCTCGCAGACGCGGCCGTTCCTCTCCGCCGCCACGCGGCTCTCCCCGGCCGGTCTCGTGCTGGCGATCGGCAAGAGCGCGAGCGGCATGCCCGCGGCGTTCACAGGCTCCGTCACCTTCGGCGGCGTCATCAGCGACGGCGGGTCGGGGCAGACGCTCGGCGCTTTCCTTACGAAGGTGAGCCCGAACGCCCTCGACCTGACCTCGGCCCTCGGCACGCTCGAGGCGGCGCGAATCGGCATCACGCGCGGCGCCGAGGGATTCCGCGCGGCGGTCGACCGGATTTCGGGGAAAACCTGATCGAGAGACAAAAGAGATAAAGAGGTCTTCGCTCGTAGAATTTGCCCGACGAGCGTGATCGAGACATTCTGCCGACCGGGGCGCGACATGCGGGGGAGACTGACCATGCGTAACGACCTCATCGAAATCCGGCCGATCACGGGCGCGCTGGGTGCCGAGATCCGGGGCGTCGATCTCTCGCAGCCGCTCGACGACGAGACCTTCGCCCTCATCAAGCGCGCGCATCTCGAGCATCTCGTCATATTCTTTCCGAACCAGTCGATCACGCCCGAGCAGCACAAGGTGTTCGCGCGCCGCTTCGGCCGGCTTAACATCCACCCCCATCTCAAACCCTCGAACGATCCCGACGCCGATCCCGAAGTCTTCGAAGTGCGGCGCGAGCCGGACCAACGCTACGTCTTCGGCGAAGGCTGGCATATGGACCATACCTGGCGGGAGAAGCCGCTCTTGGGCGGCCTCCTCTACGCGGTCGACGTTCCGCCCCATGGCGGCGATACGCTCTTCACGAATCTCTATCTCGCCTATGACGCGCTTTCGGAAGGGTTGAAGCGCACGCTGGGCACGCTCAGGGCGGTGCACGAGGCCAGCGAGAATCTCTATGCCGGCAATTCCAAGATCAAGCTTGCGAGCGACGAGATCCGGACGTTCAGCCATGTCCATCCCGTCATCCGCACGCATCCCGAGACGGGAAAGAAGCTTCTCTTCGTCAACCCGCTGGTCATCAGCCGCTTCGAGGGTTGGACGGAAGAGGAAAGCCGCCCCCTCCTCCACTACCTCTTCGATCACATGGTGCGGCCCGAATTCACCTGCCGCTACCGCTGGCGGAAAGGCGATCTCGGCTTCTGGGACAACCGCTGCCTCCTCCACAACCCCATCGACGATTATTTCGGCCAGCGCCGCTTCATGTTGCGCGTCGCGGTCGAGAGCGAGGACACGCCGCATTAGGTCGCGCGCCGGCGGCGTTCGACATTCTCCAGCGTCGGCCCCTCACCCCCTCCCTACCCTCCCCCTTGCAGGGGGAGGAAATAGAAGGGCGCGACCCGGCCCGTTCCAACCCGGCCCGATCTGACAAGGTCCGCCCCGCAAGGCTCGTTCCGGCGAGGCCTTGTTCGGTGACGTTCATCTCTCCTCCCGAACGAGCCGTGTTTTCCCCAGGAATCGAACGCTCGTTTTCCTCGGAATCGTATGAGCACCTTGGTTATAACCTGGGCTAATGGTCTATGGAGCGAGGACGTTCCGCATTAACGCTCACCCTCGAAGGCCGCTCCCTTGACCCTCTCTGCACCCTGGGCGTAGCGTTTGCCCACAGCGCGGAGGATGCCATGGCCTACAACCACATCGACGTGAAACCCATTACCGGCGCGCTCGGCGCCGAGATTTTCGGCGTCGATCTCTCGAAGCCGTTGGACAACGCGACCTTCGCCGACGTCCATCAGGCGCTCCTCGACCACCAGGTCATCTTCTTCCACGACCAGAGCTTGACGCCCGAGCAGCACAAGGCATTCGGCCGGCGCTTCGGCACCCTGAGCAACCACACCTTCGTCCACGCGACGCGCGACCACGCGATCGACACGGAGTGCCTCGAAGTGCGGCACGACCCCGGCGAGCGCTACGTCTTCGGCGAAGGCTGGCACATGGACCATACCTGGAAGGAAAAGCCGCTCATGGGCGGCATCCTCCACGCGATCGACGTCCCGCCCCGGGGCGGCGACACGCTCTTCGCCAATCTCTCTCTCGCCTATGAGACGCTCTCGGACGGCATGAAGCGGATGCTCGGCGGTCTCCGCGCCGCCCACGCGGCCAACCCCGCGCTTTATGTAGGCGACAAGAACCTCAAGATGAGCGCCGAGGAGATCGACGCGCTCCGCGCGACGCACCCCGTGATCCGCACCCATCCCGAGACGCACCGGAAGCTCCTGTTCCTCCACCGCGCCGTCGTGCGGCATTTCGAGGGCTGGACGCTCGAAGAGAGCCAGCCGCTTCTCCAATTCCTCTACGCCCATTCCGAGCGGCCCGAGTTCACCTGCCGGTTCCGCTGGCGGAAGGGCGACGTCGCGTTCTGGGAC
>JBGPGW010000328.1:0-3729 GCA_041484095.1 Alphaproteobacteria bacterium
CATCGAGGCGCCGCGCTTCACGCCGCAGCCCTTCAATCTCTGGCAGAACTGCCCAGTCGCGGCGGATGGGGCGATCGGCTTTGAGCCTGTGTCCGCCAAGCCAGGCGACTACATGCTCCTCAAGGCCGAGATGGACTGCATCGTCGCCATGTCGGCCTGTCCCTATGACCTCGACGCCATTCCCGTCAACGCGGGCGGCGTCGTCCGGGACGTGCATTTCGAGGTGTCTTGAAAGCCGCGCCCGCCGGATTTTTGTGTGCAAGGCGGCGCCCCGTCCTCGCTTCGCCATAATCACGTTATTAGATCGCGCGCGGAGCCGGCATTCGGCCACGCACCAGCGACCCGGCTCCGCCGCATTCGGCGGCGAGAATGATTAGGAGACTTGATAGGAACGGCGCGCCACAGCCTCGTGCGCGCATCCCCGAGGCTTCAGACGATGGGTTCGACCATGCGCCGGCACATCATTCCGATCGCAGCCGCAGCGCTCCTTGCGATGGTAGGCTTAGGCCAGGCGCAGCAATCCACCACTGAAACGCCGGCGCGAGCCGAAACACCGCCGGAGGAAACACGGCCGTCCGCACCCCAGCTCCTCCTGGAAGCGCCCGACACCCTGCCGCCGCGGCCGTCGAACGATCCTGCCTGGCACCGCATCACGAATTTCACGACCGGCACCGACAGCCCCTGCATCGGCGATGCGACGACGCCCCGTTGCGCGATCGACACCTACATCGCCTGGTGGGTCCGCAGGGATCCCTCCCTCGATTGGGTCGCCCCCAACTTCCCTTCCGCCGGCCCATCGCCTCTCAGGCAAGCCCCTGACTGGTTCCTCAGCGATCACAGGATCCTCTATCTCGGTCCGGTCATAAAATCGAAGATGCATTGGGAGCTGGAATGGCGCCCTGCACCGCACACGCTTCTCGCCGTTATTGTGCCGCGCCATTGCGAACGCCGCCGCGACATCGCGCAAAAGGAATGGCATTGCCACCTTCTCTATGGCGGTGAGCACCGTCTTTACTTGCTGCTTAAGCGTCGCGCGAATCTATGGTTCGTCGCGTCAACATTCACGCCGAAAATCTGAATCACGCCCATGGCCTTCGGATGAGTCAGTGGACCGCCCGATCAGCAAATCTGGCGAACCCGCTCCGCCCATTCTGGTTTCTCTTTTTCGCGCACATCGCACAAATTTTTCCGGAAGTCATTGGCATAGCCGCCGTTGACCAAATTCGTCAGAAAATCCATGTCCGCTGTCCTGAGCCGCTGGCCCTTGAGATTCGCCCCATGTTGGGCGAAATCGTTGAGCCCCAGGCTCGCGCGTTCCTCTTCCGGAAGTTGATCGATCGTCCGATTGAGCGCCTCGCGAAGGAGATCGGCACCCTTTGATGGCCCGTGCGAGAACACGGTATCCGCCACGACAGTCGCCGAATCGGGATCGTTGATTCGATCGAGCGCGCGAAGGCCGCCGGCCTTATTCAACCCGACATTCAAATATGAGTTGTAGACGTCCGCGATCTGGCCATTGGTGAGCGTGGTCCGGTCACCGGGCAGGTTCAGTCCCGGATTCTGCTTCCGCACGTCGCTGTAAGCGCCTGGCCCGATGCCGGCGAAGGCTTTGCTGTTGGGGTCTTCCGCCCTTCCGCCTTCATTGGCGAAGATGAAGCGGAACATCCGCTGGTCCCTCTCGGGATAGCCGCGCTTGGCCATCTCGTCCGAGAAACTTTTCCAATTGCCGGTCACGGTGCCGACCTGAGCCTTGTAGTCGGGAACGGACGGCGTCCGTGGGGGAAAATCGCGCCAGGCGTCGCGATACGCCGGATCGGTTGGGCCCGGCGCCCGTGCCGGAACATTGCGCCAGGCGTCGCGATAGTCCGGATCGGTTGGGCCCGGCGTTTGTGCGGGAACATTGCGCCAGGTATCGCGATAGGCCGGAACCGGCTCGACAGGCATGTGCTGCGCACGTTGCTCGGCCATCGGCGCGGCCGTGAGGGACGAAGGTGTCGCGGGGTCGCGCCGCTCATTCCTTGAACGATAGTCGTCGCTCTCCCTGGCTCCTCCGAGGTCGAGCCGCGTCCCGTCCGTGGTCGTCGATAGGCGAGAGTGCGGCGGTGTTTCCGGCCAATCGAAGCTCGACGACGGGGACACCTGGTCGCGCCCATCCTCCCACGGCTTGAACTCGGCGCCGCCTGTGATCACCTGGGGCTTCGGGGGATCGCGCGGGTTGATCACGAAGTTGCCGGCGCCATCGCGCGGCGGGTCGGGATAGACGAGCGCGAAGGCCCGGTCGACGAATTTGCGATAGAAGGGATTCTCGGGGTGCGAGGGGTCGCCGTAGCGCTCATCCGCCATGAGCGGCTTGAGCGAGTCTTCATCGAGCGGGTCGGGGAACCGGTACATGTATCGTCTCCTGGGAGTGAGCCTCCTGGCGACGATGCGCGCGGGCTGGCGCGAAATCAGCCCAAAAGTCTTGGAATTTCTCGGGCCGTTGGAGAAGCGGGAAAATTCCGTCGGCCCTATCCGTTCAGCGCCGCCTCGTGCCGCCCGATTCAACTCAATGCCGATCGAGTCCGCTCAGTACGGCTTGTCGTCCTTGTGGACGAAGACAAGCGCCGGCAAGCTGTCATCGAGTATTCCCATTGGATTCATCGTCAAGAAAATTTGGCGCCGCGCACGTCGGCATTTGGCCGCGCGCGGTACCGCGGGCGGTTCGGCCATGTGAAGCCCGCGCGCGGCGGTGCACTGAGCCGCTCCGGTGGAGAGACATCCGTCTTCATCCGATCTTAGACTTGACGCCGGCCCCTGGGGGCGCACTGCATCCGTGATCGAGCGGAACACATCGAGGCGTCGCTCTAGTGTCCTTCGATCGGCCGCACGCCGATCGTCGAGTTCGGCACCGGCTGACAGCGGCCGTCCGGCTGCCAGCGAATGATGAGGTGATAGTTTGTCGCGCTCTTGTGCTCGAAATCGTAGTTCCAGTCGATGCCTGTCGTCCTGATGCGCCTCTGCCCGAAGTCCGTCTGGTTGAGGATGCGTAGCGAATTGCCATGCTCAAGAAAGGAACACACTTCAGTCCAATGGCCGTCGATGTTCCTCAAGACGAACGTGAAACGGCCATCAGCCCGCCATGTACTTTCGAACCGGACGATCACCTCCTTCACGCCGTCATCATCGAGATCGACTTCGGCTGCGAACACGTGCCAGTCGATTTCGATAAGTTCGCCCCATTCCTCGTATTTGCGCGGGTTCGAATCGTAGAGCGCGATCTGAACCGGGTCATACAGATCCGGTCGATCACGGATCGGCTGCAGATGCACATTCGTGCCGGTCGGGACGGGCAGGGCGAAGGCGAGTACCCAGCAGAAGAAGCCCAATGCGAGAGCAGCGCCGCCAGCCCGCACCAGACGTGAGAACGTCGTCCTCATCGGCGGCCGGGAGACGCTCGCGAATCGCTGCGGCCTTCACCGTCACCTACCGCTTTTCCGCAGCGGGTCATCGTGTCGCGCGCTGATTCGATGATGCGGCGGTAGCCGTGATCCCAGATGTCGACGAGGCGGAGCGGCCCGGCGCCACTCGCGCCGCAAATGCGGACCCAGGTTCCGTCGATCTTCTGGAGGATATCGGTCGAGCAGCCGGCGCTTCCGCAATAACCCGGCGCCTCCAGTATGACGATCAGTTCTTTCACGCCATCGCCATTGATGTCGACCTCGGCGTAGGACGCCTGGCGTTCGATCGAGA